>NZ_JBEOXT010000035.1:0-97756 GCF_040296685.1 Streptomyces sp. NPDC002054 | reverse complement strand
ACCCTTGACCCCGCCGTCCGCCCCGGAAAGACAAGGACTGTCGGGAAGCCCCCGGGGGGAGGGCCGGCATGGGGGACGTGTCCCAGATGCGGCCACGCGAGGGTGGCGGGCCAGCGGCTGTCGCCCGACCGGCCGCCCTGTCGGGCGGAGAGCTCCGTTTCCTCGAAGCCCCAGCCTGTTTGGCCCGGCGGAGCCCCGGGCGCCTCAAATCGCTACGCGCTCCGCCTGGTTTAGCGTCTCCGGACCGCCTGTGGCCGGACATAGGCCGCCATCGGCCACTACGCCCCCGGTTGTTTGGCGGCAGACGGACCGGCCGTGGTCGGACATAAGCCGCCATCGGCCCGTTTGGGGCAGTGGGAAGTCGAAAACACGGCGAAATGGAGCTCAGAGCAGGAGAGGCGGCCATCACGGCCTGAAGACCCTTCCATCCTGCCTGGATTGCCCCGATATGCGCCCCTGATTGGGGTCACGAGACGGCCGGTGGCCGCCGAGATGACAGGAGCGAGCAGCGATCGGCGGCGGCCTATGCCCGGCCGCGGCCGGTCCGTCTGTCGCCTGACCACCGGAAGGCGTGGTGGTCGGTGGCGGCCTATGTCCGGCCACAGGCGGTCCGTCTGACGCCTGACGGCAGAAGCGTGTAGCGATCGGTGGCGGCCTATGTCCGGCCACGGCCGGTCCGGAGACGCTAAACCGGCCGGAGCGCGCAGCGATCGTTGGCGGCCCATGGTCTGGCCTTGCCAAATGGGCGCGGGCTTCGAGGAAATGGAGCTCTCCGCCCGGCAGGGCGGCTGGCCGGGCGGAGCCGCTGCTCAGCCCCTTGTGCATGGCCGCATCTGGGCACCTGCCCCCATGCCATCCCCCCGGGGGCCGCCCGACAGTCCTTGTCTTTCCGGGGCCGGCCGGTCGGTCAAGGGTGGAGCGAAGCGGAATCGCGTAGCGACGCGACGAAGGAGCGCCCTTGAGGGACCGGACGGACACGGAAGGACAGTGAGGACTGACGGGCAGCCCCCGGGCACCACCCTGATTCCGCCCGACCGTTACTCGGCCCCCGAAGCCCAGCCGGTGAAATCAGTCCAGCTCGTGGGTGCCACCGCCAGCATGGGGCCGGCCGGGTTCTTGGAGTCCCGGACGTGGATGACCGTGGCGCAGGCCGCCACCTCCACGCACTCGCCGCCCTCACCACTGCTGTAGCTGGACTTCCGCCAGGCGAAGGCGACTTCAAGGCACTGGCCGCCCTCGCCACTGCTGTAGCTGCTCTTGAACCAGGCCGGATCCGTGGTGTTCATCGCTCTCCCAGCATCTTTTCGACCAGCGCCAGGGACTCCTGTGGAGTGAGTGCCTGTGCGCGGATGATCCCATAGCGTTCGCTGTAGATGCGGACCGCTTCCGGGTCGGTGATCAGGTTGGCGTGACCATAAGTCTCGGTGTAAGCCACCTCCTGGCGACCTTTGGGGCGAAGCAGGGTGAAGGAGCTGTCGAGGCTTGGGTGTTCCTCCCGGGACATCGGCATGACCTGAAGGTGGACGGTGCGGCGGCTGCCCACGGACAGGATCCGGCGGAGTTGCTCCCGGTGGATCTCGGCTCCGCCGATGGGACGGTGCAGGATCGCCTCTTCCAGGACGAAGCTGAAGGTGGGAGCAGGCCAGCGGTCCAGGATCACCTGTCGGGAGAGCCTGTCCGCCACTCGCTTCTCGATCGTCTGCTCGTCCAGGACCGGCCTGCGGTGCTGGAAGACCGCGCGTGCGTAGCCCTCCGTCTGAAGGAGGCCGGGCACGGCCTGGACGCTGTAATAGTGCAGCGCCTGCGAGTTCGCCTCCGCCGTCGCGAAATGGCGGAACCAGTCCGGATGCCGCGTACGCGCCCGCTTCAGCGCCTCCCGTACGTCCGGGATTGCCGCCAGCAGGACGCCCCGTGCCCCCAGCACTCCGTCCGCGCGTTCCAGTAGGTCCGGTTGTGGGGTGCGGACGCCGCGTTCGATCGAGGAGATCAGGTCCTCGCCCACGTGCAGGCGGGCGGCCAGCTCCTTCTGGTGGAGGCCTGCGGCCTCCCGCAGCGCCTTGATCTGTCTGCCCAGCGCGCGGAACAGGTGGGCCGTGCCGTCCGTCTCGACCGGGTGCTCGGGGCGCTGCTCGCGATCCGAGAGGTCGTGAGGGTCGAGGTAAGGGTCGTGCTGGTTGTTCATCGGATGAACCGCCCCCGTCCGTACGGGCCGTACACGGAGAGACCGGCGCTCCTACGGCTCACCGCCGTCGCGCCGCTGCTCCTGGCAAGCCTACGGCGGAACGGACACGCTCGGTGAGGTGACCACCGAAATCAGTTACCACGCGTCCGGATTCCGTCAGCGGTTCAGCGCCACCCGGCGAGGAGCCCGGCTGGCCCGGCGGCTCGCGCAGGCGCAGCTGGAGTTGTGGGGGGTTCCGTACGGCAGCGGGCTGTCCGAGGACGTGGGGCTCGTCGTCGGGGAGCTCGCCGCCAACGCCGTGCTGCACGGGCGGGTGCCGGGCCGGGACTTCGAGCTGCTGCTCGCGTACGACGGCGACGGCGGCGGGAAGAGCGTCCGGGTCGAAGTCGTGGACGCGCGGGGCGACCGGCTGCCGCCGGCCGAGCCGGGGCCCGTCGACCCCTGGTCGGCGGAGTGCGGGCACGGGCTGCTGCTCGTACGGGCCTTGGCGCGCGCCTGGGGCGTCAGCCCCCGCCCGCCCGGCAAGGCGGTGTGGGCGGAGGTTGAAGCGTGACATTGTCACAAAGGCAAGGGGGGACGGCGAGTCGGATCCGGATACCTGATAAACAGTGGATATTCACAGCTCGTCTTGGGGGGATCGCCGCACTGTGAAACCTCTTCACCGACACCTCGTCAGCACCTCGCGCAAAGTGCTCTGCACCGCCGCGCTCGCCGCCAGCCTGACCACCGCGGCCGTGGTGACGACCACTCCTACCGCCGATGCCGGGGAGTCCGAGCCGACCCCGGACAGCCCCCAGGCGAACGACCGGGGCAACGCCCGCCTGGACCTTCCCGATCTGGTGGCCAACCCGCCGACGCAGGGCACCGGCGCGGGCCCGGGGCCCGGGACCGCCGAGGGGGCCTCCGGCATACCCGCGACCGCCCTGGAGGCGTACCGGCGCTCCGAGGCGGCGGTGGCCGCCGCGCTTCCCAAGTGCAAGCTGCCCTGGCAGCTGCTGGCCGGCATAGGCCGGGTCGAGTCGGTCCACGCCTCCGGGTACGGGCTCAAGGCGGACGGGTACACCGAGAAGCCGATCCGCGGCCCCCGGCTCGACGGCAATGGCTTCGCCGAGATCCGCGACACCGACAAGGGCGAGTGGGACGGCGACAACATCTACGACCGGGCGATCGGCCCGATGCAGTTCATCCCGTCCACCTGGGCGCGGTGGGGGGCGGACGGGTCCGGCGACGGCAAGCGCGACCCGAACAACATCTACGACGCGGCGCTCGGCGCCGGGCTGTACCTGTGCGCCGGTGACCGGAACCTGAGCGATCCGGCCCAGCTCGACAAGGCGATCCTCAGCTACAACAACTCGCGCGAGTACGTGAACACCGTCACCGGCTGGATGCGGCAGTACCAGGGCGGAGCCACCGGCGTGCCGAACCCGCCCGCCGGCAACTACCCGACCCAGCCGCCGACCCAGCCGATCCCGACGCCGGTGACGCCGGCCCCGCCCATCACCCCGGCGCCGGTCACCCCGCCCGCCAAGCCCACGCCCACGCCGAAGCCCAAGCCGCCGGTCAAGCCGACCAACCCGCCGACCAAGCCGCCGGTCAAGCCGACTCCGCCGCCGGCCACGGTCTCCGGGCTGGAGGTCGTCGGCGAGCGCGCCCTGACCTTCGAGCCGGGGCAGACCGTCGAGCAGAGCTCGAAGGTCAAGGCGGTGCTGGGCAACGGCAAGCCGGCCGCCCGGGAGGTCGTGGTCTTCGAGATCGAGGACGACACCACCGCGGGCACCGTCTTCGCGGACAACAAGTCCAAGAAGCACCAGGTCGTGAAGACCGATGCGCAGGGCCTCGCGGCCATCCCGCGGATCAAGGTGGCCGACGACGCCAAGGGCGGCACCTTCACCGTGCGGGCCACCCTCTACGGGACCCGCGCCTTCACCCAGAAGTTCGAGGCCAAGGTCACCCCGAAGCCGGTCGCGGACAAGATCACCCGTACGGATGACAAGGCGCTGAAGGTGATTGCCGGCGCCAGCTTCACTCCGCAGGAGCTGCTGGTCACGGGGGCGGACGGGAAGCCGTTCGCCGGGGTCGCCCTGAAGGCCGCCATGATCGAGAAGAACGAGCAGGGCGAGTGGGTCCCGGTCGCGGCCGACGACACCACCGGCCCGTTCTTCAAGGACAAGGACGGCAAGCCGGTCCGCGCCCTGGAGCTGCCCGCCACGGACAAGAACGGCAAGGTCACCCTGCCGTGGATCTACACGGTCGGGATCGAGCCGGGCACGTATCACCTGCGCCTGGCCACCCCGGAGGGCGTGGAGCTCATCCTCGACCTGGTCGTGGAGAAGGCCCCGGAGACCCCGACTCCGAAGGGCTGAAACGTACGTACGGGCCGTGAGCAGTGCTCACGGCCCGTACGTGTGCTCACCGCCGCCGAGCACACAAAGGCAGGAGCCCTGCCTCCTCCGTTCCCACGGAAGAGGCAGGGCTCCTTAGGTACTGCTATCCAACCGCGATCCGGTTGGCCCAGGCGATTAAGCCGGGGTGACGTTCTCCGCCTGCGGGCCCTTCGGGCCCTGCGTGACGTCGAAGTTCACCATCTGGTTCTCCTCGAGGGAGCGGAAGCCAGAGGCGTTGATCGCGGAGTAGTGGACGAAGACATCCGGGCCGCCGCCGTCCTGGGCGATGAAGCCGAAGCCCTTTTCAGCGTTGAACCACTTCACGGTTCCGGTAGCCATGAGCCCTCCTATGGGCCAAAGGGTCGCCCTGCTCCAGAACCTGCTAAGAAGTCTGAAAACTACAAAAGCCTGCGGGTTACATGCTCCGCAGGCTTCGTACTGCAAGGGAAACCAAACTGCAACTTGCGTCGAGCCTAGCACGCAGAGTCCCGGGGAGACCAGAGGGAAAGATCACGTCACCCGGACGTTTGAGACCCTCGAAGAGGCTGACGGTGTCGCGCGGGCTAGTCTCGCGATGTGGACCCCTATCGCAGCCGGCCCCGGGTCGGTCACATTCAGTTCCTGAACTGCCTGCCCCTCTACTGGGGGCTGGCCCGCACCGGCACTCTGCTGGATCTGGAGCTGACGAAGGACACCCCCGAGAAGCTGAGCCAGCGGCTGGTGGAGGGGGAGCTGGACATGGGTCCCATCACCCTGGTGGAGTTCCTCCGGAACGCGGACAAGCTGGTGGCCTTCCCCGATCTCGCGGTCGGCTGCGACGGCCCGGTCATGTCCTGCGTGATCGTTTCCCAGGTGCCCCTGGAGCAGCTCGACGGGGCCCGGGTGGCCCTCGGCTCCACCTCCCGTACGTCCGTACGACTGGCCCAGCTGCTGCTCGCCGAGCAGTACGGCGTACAGCCCGAGTACTACACCTGCCCCCCCGACCTGGGGGTGATGATGCAGGAGGCCGAGGCCGCCGTGCTGATCGGCGACGCGGCCCTGCGGGCCTCCCTGCACGATGCGCCGCGGCTCGGGCTCGCCGTGCACGACCTGGGGCTGATGTGGAAGGAATGGACCGGACTGCCGTTCGTCTTCGCCGTCTGGGCCGCCCGCCGGGACTATCTGGAGCGGGAACCGCACGTGGTGCGGAGCGTGCACGAGGCCTTCCTCGCCTCCCGTGACCTCTCCCTCGAGGAGGTTGCCAAGGTGGCCGAACAGGCGGCCCGCTGGGAGGCATTCGACGCCGGGCTGCTGGAGCGGTACTTCACCACGCTCGACTTCCGCTTCGGCGCCGACCAACTGGCCGGCGTACGGGAATTCGCCCGCCGTACCGGCCCGACCACCGGGTTCCCGGCGGACGTGAAGGTGGAGTTGCTCGTTCCCTAGCCTGGCGGTAATTCCCTGTTAAATTCTGCGGGTTTAGCGGGCGCGTCAATTCGCCCGCGCCGAATTGCCCGTGGAGCAGGGGGAGTACGCGCATGTCCGGAGTACCGGGAGTCGTTGCCGCAGACGACATACGGCAGCCGCCGCCCACCCGTAAGCGGAAGCCGAAGCGGATGTCGGTCACGGTGGCCTTGCTGGTGCTCACCCCGCTGCTGATCGCGTTGAGCGGGTGGCTGGTGCAACCCCTGGGGCTGGGGTGGCTGGTGCTGGGCACCCTGCTCTCCTTCGTGGTGCTCTGCACGGCATGGGCGCTGTGCGGGGCCTGGCCGGGCGCCTGTGTCGCGGTGTCCGGGTTCGCGCTGATGCTGTTCCTCGGGCCCTCCCTGGACGAGGCCGTGCTCGAGGAACGCGGGGTCCGGTACGAGGCGTTGGTCGTCGACACCGACTCCCACAAGCGGACGAGCCGCCCCACGAAGTACTGGTGCCGGGTCGGCATCCCTCCCGAGGCCGGGGCGAAGGTCCGCTTCCACGACGTGAGCTGCGCAGCGGGCCACCGGGTGGACGACTGGGTGACGGTGGTGGTGGACCCGGAGGACTGGCTGGCGACCCGGCTGGCGGAGAACGCCCACGGGCCCTACACCGGGGTGCTGTGGACCTGCGCCGGGCTGTTCGTGGCGCTCGAAAGCAGCATCCTGTGGGGCAGGTTGCGGCGCCGCGCCGGGTGAGGCCCTAGGTGGCCGGTGCCGCCGTTTCGCTAATGTGCGGAGGGCAGTTGAGCCACCGTCGGGGGAAGGGACGCCATGCAGCCGCTGGACGAGGGGGAGCCGCGGACCATCGGGGCGTACCGGCTGCTGGGCCGGCTCGGGGCGGGCGGCATGGGCCGCGTGTACCTGGGGCGCAGCGAGGGCGGCCGGACGGTCGCGGTGAAGATCGTGCACCCGCACTTCGCCTCCGACGAGGAGTTCCGGGCCCGCTTCCGGCGCGAGGTGACGGCGGCCCGCCGGGTGGGCGGTGCCTGGACGGCGCCGGTCCTGGACGCCGATCCGGACGCGGCCGTGCCGTGGGTGGCGACCGGCTATGTGGCCGGTCCCTCGCTGGACCGGGCGCTGGCGGCGCACGGCCCGCTGCCGGAGGCGGCGGTCCGGGCGGTGGGGCTGGGGCTGGCCCGGGCGCTGGTGGCGGTGCACGGGCTGGGGCTGGTCCACCGGGACGTGAAGCCCTCGAACGTGATGCTGACCCTGGACGGCCCGCGGCTGATCGACTTCGGGATCGCCCGGGCCACGGACGGCACGGCCTCGCTCACCTCGACCGGGGTCTCGGTCGGCTCGCCCGGCTACATGTCGCCGGAGCAGATCCTCGGCAAGGGGGTCACCGAGGCGGCGGACGTGTTCTCGCTGGGTGCGGTACTGGCCTTCGCGGCGACCGGCACGCCGCCGTTCAGCGGGGACAACTCGGCGACGCTGCTCTACAAGGTGGTGCACGAGGAGCCCGACCTCGAGCTGATGCCGGCCGGGGAGCTGCGCGAGCTGGTGGCGGCCTGCCTGGCGAAGGCGCCGGCGGACCGGCCCGCTCCGGCGGCGATCGCCGCCGCGCTGGACGGGGCCCTGGACGTGCCGGGCTGGCTGCCGGGGCCGCTGGTCGAGGAGGCCAGCCGGGCGGCGGTCCGCCTGCTGGACCTCGACGCCATGCCCTCGGCCGGGCGGGCTCCTGCCGCGTCCGGGCCGGCTCCGGTCGGCGGGCCGGGTCCTGCCGCGGCCGGGCCCGGTTATGGCTACCCGGGCGCCGTCCCGCCCGCCGCCGGGCAGGACACCTTCGGCGCTGCCGACTCGTCGTACGGCGGGCTCGCGGGCTCGGGCCCGTACGGGCCGCGGCCCGGCTACGGCTACCCGGGCGCCGCCGGGCAGGACGGGTTCGGCGCTGCCGATCCGTCGTACGGCGGGCCGGCCGGCACTCCCTACGGGCAGCCGCAGGCCACAGCGGGCTCCGGCGCGGACGCCGGGCCGTACGGGGCGCCCACCGAAGCCGACGGCGGGGCCGGCCGCGAGGTCCGGGTCACCGCGGCCGGGCGCCGGTTCAGCTGCACGGTGGTGCTGGCCGCCGCCACGGCGGTGGCCGCGCTGGCCGGCGGGCTGTACGGGACGGGACTGCTGCCGGGCAGCGGCGGCGACAGGCGTGACTTCGCGGAGCAACCCCCGAGCAAGGCCCTGCCCGGCGACACCGCACCGAGTGCCGCGTCGAGCGCCAAGCCGAGCACCAAGCCGAGCGGTTCCGGTCCCGGCGCCGCCCGGGACGACGTGCCCAAGGAGCTCATCGGCACCTGGAAGGGCACCATCACCACCTCCCGCCTCGGCGTCTCCTCCGAGTTCGAGATCACCATCAAGGCCGGCAAGGTCGGTCAGGTCGTCGCCCGCGACAAGTCGGTCGTCGCGATCCTCGGCACCGACTGCAGCGGCGACTGGAAGCTCGCCTCCGCCACCGACCGCTCCCTGGTCCTGGACACCGCCGGCGGCCCCAACCCCGCCCCCGGCGTCTGCTCCAACGGTTCCGCCAACGAGCGGTTCACCCTCAACGCGAACGGCACCCTGCACTACGCCTCGGGCGACACACCGGCCGGAAACCCGGAGGGAGACCTCACCCGCAACCCTTGACAGCACTGGCGTAGGCTGGGCCGGTCCGGACCTCTCTTGACACACCGCCGAAGGGTGACGCACCGGTGACCGACCAGGCCGCTCTCCAGTCTGTCCTCGACCGAGCCGCCGCGGGGGGCCGGATCTCCGCGGAGGAGGCGCTCGACCTCTACCGCCACGCGCCGCTGCACGCCCTCGGCTCCGCCGCCGACACCGTGCGCCGCCGCCGTTACGCGGGTACCGAGCACATCGCGACGTACATCATCGAGCGGAACATCAACTACACCAACGTCTGTGTGACGGCCTGCAAGTTCTGTGCGTTCTACGCGGCGCCCAAGGACAAGAAGAAGGGCTGGAGCCGGGACCTCGAGGACATCCTGCGCCGCTGCGCGGAGACCGTGGAACTCGGTGGCACCCAGGTGATGTTCCAGGGCGGCCACCACCCGGACTACGGGGTGGAGTACTACGAGGAGCACTTCTCCGCCATCAAGAAGGCCTTCCCGCAGCTGGTCATCCACTCCCTCGGCGCCTCCGAGGTCGAGCACATGGCCAGGATCTCCGGGGTGAGCGCCGAGGAGGCGATCCGCCGGATCCACGCGGCCGGCCTGGATTCCTTCGCGGGGGCCGGCGCCGAACTGCTGCCCGCCCGGCCGCGCAAGGCGATCGCCCCGCTCAAGGAGTCCGGGGAGCGCTGGCTGGAGATCATGGAGCTGGCCCACAACCTGGGCGTGGAGTCGACCTCCACCATGCTGATGGGCACCGGCGAGACCAACGCCGAGCGGATCGAGCACATCCGCATGATCCGTGACGTGCAGGACCGGACGGGTGGCTTCCGGGCCTTTATCCCGTACACGTACCAGCCCGAGAACAACCACCTCAAGGGCCGCACCCAGGCGACCGTCTTCGAGTACCTGCGGATGATCGCGGTGGCCCGGCTGTTCCTCGACAACGTCGCGCACATCCAGGGCTCCTGGCTGACCGTCGGCAAGGAGGCGGGCCAGCTCTCGCTGCACTACGGCGCGGACGACCTCGGCTCGATCATGCTGGAGGAGAACGTGGTCTCCTCGGCGGGCGCCAAGCACCGCTCCAACCGGCACGAGATCATCGACCTGATCCGCAAGGCGGGCCGGACGCCGGCGCAGCGCGCGACCACGTACGAGCACCTGGCGGTGCACGAGGACCCGGCGAACGACCCGGTCGACCACCGCGTGGTCTCGCACATCTCGTCCACCGCCATCGAGGGCGGCACGGCGCACCCCGAGCTGAAGCTGATCTCCGCGAACTGATGCTCACGCTGCACACCGCGGACCTGTTGGTGCCGGGCGGCGCTGCGGACGAGGCGGTTCCGCTGCCCGGCGGGGCGGTCCTGGTCGAGGGCGACCGGATCGCCCGGGTGGGCCCGTACGAGGACCTCGCGGGCCGGTACCCGCACGCCCGGGTCCGCCGCTGGCCGGGGCTGCTGGTTCCGGGGCTGCTGGTGCACGGTGCGGCGGAGCTGCTGGAGCGTACGTACTACCCGGACGACCCGTACGAGGTCACCGAGCTCGGTGCGGAGCCGATCACCGGGGAGGCGGCGCTGGGCGACCTGAAGATGACCGAGGCCCGGTGGGGGCACAGTGCGCGGCGCGGCACGCAGAAGCTGTTGGCGCGGGGGGTGGTGGCGGTGACGGGCGGGCTCACGGTGCCGTCGGTCCGGACGGCGGTCACCCGCTCCGGCTTGACCGTCCTGCCGGCGCCGTCCGGCGGGGGCCGGCGCCCGGTCTCGCTGGACCCGTTCGCGGGTCTCGCGGTGCCTGGCGAGGCGTACTACGGGCGGCTGGAGGCGGGCGCGCCGGCCCGCTTCGCGGCGTTCGCGGTCCCGACCGAAGCGGCGCTGCTGGCTGAGGGCGCCACGACCTGCGTAGCCACCGTGATCGGTGGCCGCCTGCTCCACCGCCGCCGCTAGCGCGCCGTGTGGGCAATCGTGCCGCAGGGCGGCACGGGTGGGCACACGGCACACCGGCCCGCACCGGCCGCGCAGCGTGCACCCATTGCCCCGCCCGGCCGGGGTCGGGGGGACGCTGCGCGGACGGTGCGCGCCGTCGTTCCGGTGTGCCCACCCGTTCCGCCCTGCGGAACGACTGCCCACACCTATGGGACCGCCGGGCCCGACACGTAGCGGCCTGCCGTGTCGTATGGCCAGGCGTTGGCCTTGCAGCCCTCCAGGCCCTTGATCTGCTGCATCATCGCCGGCGCCGGCTTCCCCGCCCCCGGACACCCCTCATGGCCGCGCCCGATCTCGTGCCCCACCTCGTGGTTGACGATCAGCGCCCGGTACTCGCCCACCGGCCCGTCGAACTGCGGTGAACCCTGCTGCCACCGCTTGAGGTTGACCACCACGGTGTGGCCGGCCCGGCAGTTCGTCTCGCCCACCAGCTCGGGGGTGGTCACCTCGCACAGCCGGTCGGTGGTCGCGGGCGTCGCTATTCGGACGGTGAAGTCCACCGGGCCCTGCCCGGTCAGCTGGAAGCCGTACCGGTCGTCCCGGATCCAGCCGCGCCGGTTCGCGAGGATCGTGTCGATCTCCCGGGCAGCCGCGTCGGGGTCCACCCCGGCGCCCTCTTCCACCTCCACCCGGTAGCGGCGGGCGGGTCCTTTGCCGTGCTTCTCGGCAGAGAGCCCGGAGGCGGTGAACGTGCCCGTCCCGGAGCGCGGCACGTCTCCCCGGGAGGCCCGGGAGGCCTCGGGATCGGGGGTGCGGTCCAGCGGGGGCGGGCCGGACGGGGCGACAGTCGGGTCCGGCGCGGGGCGCAGGGCGGCCGGGGCCCGGCCCGCGGGCGGGTCCTCCCGGGTCAGGACCAGGGCGCCGGCACCGATCACGCCGGCCGAGCAGACGACGGCCAGCATGGTGCGGCGAAGCCGTTTGACGCGTTGGGCGCGGCGCCGGAGACGGCCTGAGCGGCGGCTTCCGCCGCCGGTGCTGTGGGACTGGCGCATACATGCGCCGCGCGGGCCTGCGCCGGAGTAAGTCACGTACCCCTCCGGCCGGTTCGCACGGCTACCTCCCGGCTCATCGGTACGAGTTCGGAACAGCTGGCTCCTCATGCCTGTAGACGGAGATCGGCAGGCCCCGGTTCCCCCCGGGGGGTGCCGCAGCCGTTCCGTACCGCCTGCCAGAATGGGGCAGGCACTCCACCCGAACCGAGACGAGCGAGGCCGAACGCCAGTGACCCGCGCACACCTGGACAAGCAGCCGCACGAAGTCGCCTCCATGTTCGACGGGGTCGCGGCGAACTACGACCTCACCAACGACGTCCTCTCGCTCGGCCAGGCCCGCCTCTGGCGCAAGGAGGTCGCCCGGGCGGTGGACGCGCGTCCCGCCCAGAAGGTGCTGGACCTGGCGGCCGGTACGGCGACCAGCTCGCTGCCCTTCGCCGCCACCGGTGCGTACGTCGTGCCCTGCGACTTCTCGCTCGGGATGCTCCGGGAGGGCAAGCGGAAGCACCCGTGGCTGCCGCTGACCGCCGGCGACGCGACCCGGCTGCCGTTCCGGGACGACACCTTCGACGCCGTCACCATCTCCTTCGGGCTGCGCAACGTCCAGGACACGGACACGGCGCTGCGCGAGCTGTACCGGGTGACCAAGCCCGGCGGCCGGGTCGTGATCTGCGAGTTCTCGCAGCCCACCTGGGCGCCGTTCCGGACGGTCTACACCGAGTACCTGATGCGCGCCCTGCCGCCGGTGGCCCGGGCGGTGTCCTCCAACCCCGACGCGTACGTCTACCTCGCCGAGTCCATCCGCGAGTGGCCGGACCAGCCCGCGCTGGCCGGGCTGCTGCAGAAGGCCGGCTGGGGCCGGGTGGCGTGGCGGAACCTGAGCGGCGGCATTGTGGCGCTGCACAGAGGCTTCAAGGGCGCGTAGTGGACTACCAGGCGGTGCTGGAGCGGATCGCGGCCGATGTCGCTCCGCTGGTCGGTTCCGGCACCCCGGCCGCGTACATTCCGGCCCTCGCGTCCGTGGACCCGGGGCAGTTCGGGATGGCCCTCGCCGATCTCGACGGCACCGTGTACGGGGTGGGGGACTGGCGGACTCCGTTCTCCGCGCAGTCCGTCACCAAGGTCTTCGCGCTGGCCCTCGCCCTCGCGGAGGGCGGGGACAGCCTGTGGGAGCGGGTGGGCCGGGAGCCCTCCGGCAACCCGTTCAACTCCCTGGTGCAGCTGGAGTACGAGAACGGCATCCCGCGCAACCCGTTCATCAACGCGGGCGCGCTGGTCGTCACCGACCGGCTGCAGACCCTCACCGGTGACGCGAGCAGCGAGCTGCTGGAGTTCCTCCGGCAGGAGAGCGGGAACCCGGAGCTCGCATTCGATGCCGAGGTCGCCGCCTCCGAGCAGGAGCACGGCGACCGGAACGCCGCCGTCGCCCACTTCATGGCCAGTTACGGCAACATCGACAACCCGGTCACGGACCTGCTGGAGCACTACTTCTGGCAGTGCTCCATCGAGACCAGCTGCGCCGATCTCGCCCTCGCCGCCCGCTTCCTGGCCCGCCACGGGCTGCGCGCGGACGGGACCCGGCTGCTGACCCGCAGCGAGGCCAAGCAGATCAACGCGGTGATGCTGACCTGCGGGACGTACGACGCGGCGGGGGAGTTCGCCTACCGGGTCGGGCTGCCGGGCAAGAGCGGGGTGGGCGGCGGGATCGTGGCCGTGGTGCCGGGCCGGTGCACGCTGTGCGTGTGGAGCCCGGGGCTGGACGCGCAGGGCAACTCGGTGGCGGGGGTCGCAGCGCTGGACCTGTTCACGACCCTGACCGGACTGTCCGTCTTCTAGAACTCTTCCAGAGTCCTTTCAAAGCCCATTCAGAGGCTGAGCCGGTAGCAGCGGACGGGGCGGCCGGACGGGGTGGTCAGCTCCTCGGCGAGTTCCATGCCCAGCCCTTCCGCGACCGCCACCGAGCGCTCGTTCCGGGCGTGGATCATCGCGACCACGTGCGGCAGACCCGCCGCCCGGACGCGCTCGACCGTGGCCGTCGCCGCGGCCGTTGCGTAGCCCTTCCCCCAGTGGTCCCGCCCGAGCCGCCAGCCGATCTCGATCTCCCCGGCCGGGCCCCAGGCGTGCGGCCACGGCTGGGCGCCGGTGAATCCGATGACCTGGCCTTCCTCGTCCAGCAGGGTCCACAGGCAGAAGCCGTGGCGGGCGTCGTGCAGGCGCTGCCGCGCGGTGATCTCCTGGTACGCCGAGAGCTCGGCGGGACCGCCGAGGAACTCCATCACATCGGGGTCGGAGAACGCCGCGTGCCAGGCGTGCGCATCCTCGTCGGTGGGTACGCGCAGCTGGACGACGGGGAGGGGCCGGGTCGGCGAGGGGGACGAGCCAGTCAACGGGGTAGCCCTTCTGATCGCGATCTCTCTCGCTGCATAGACTGCACATGTCCCGTGCCGTTCGGCACCCCTAATCGAGCCTTCGGGAGATCCCGCAGTGACCGAGCCCCTCTCCGAACACACCGCGGATGTGATCGTCGTCGGGGCCGGGCCCGCCGGCTCGACCACCGCCTACTACCTCGCCAAGGCCGGACTGGACGTCCTGCTGCTGGAGAAGACGGCGTTCCCGCGTGAAAAGGTCTGCGGTGACGGGCTCACCCCGCGGGCGACCAAGCAGCTGGTCGCGATGGGCATCGACATCTCGGAAGAGGCCGGCTGGCTCCGCAACAAGGGCCTGCGCATCATCGGCGGCGGGCAGCGGCTCCAGCTGGACTGGCCCGAGCTGGCCTCGTTCCCCGACTACGGACTCGTTCGCAAGCGCGACGACTTCGACGAGACCCTGGCCCGGCAGGCGCAGAAGGCGGGCGCCCGGCTCTACGAGCGGTGCAACGTCGGCGAGCCGGTCCGGGACCCGAGGACCGGGCAGATCACGGGGGTGCAGGCCAAGCTGGGCGAGGAGAAGACGGCGGTCACCTTCCACGCCCCGCTGGTGGTCGCGGCCGACGGCAACTCCTCCCGGCTGTCCCTGGCGATGGGCCTGCACCGGCGCGAGGACCGCCCGATGGGCGTGGCCGTGCGGACGTACTTCACCTCGCCGCGGCACGACGACGACTACCTGGAGTCCTGGCTGGAACTGTGGGACCGGCGCGGGGCGCAGGACCGGCTGCTGCCCGGCTACGGCTGGATCTTCGGCATGGGCGACGGCACCTCCAACGTCGGCCTCGGCATCCTCAACTCGTCCTCCGCCTTCCGCGAGCTGGACTGGCGCGAGGTGCTCAAGGCCTGGTGCGCCTCGATGCCGGCGGACTGGGGTTACACCCCGGAGAACATGACCCAGCCGATCCGCGGCGCGGCCCTGCCGATGGCGTTCAACCGGCAGCCGCACTACACCAAGGGCCTGCTGCTGGTGGGCGACGCGGGCGGGCTGGTCAACCCGTTCAACGGCGAGGGCATCGCCTATGCGATGGAGTCCGGGCAGATCGCGGCGGACGTCATCGTCCAGGCGCATGCCCGGGCCACCCCGGCGCAGCGCGAGCTGGCCCTGCACAACTACCCGAAGGTGCTGAAGGAGACCTACGGCGGCTACTACAGCCTGGGCCGGGCCTTCGTGAAGCTGATCGGCAACCCGAAGGTCATGAAGATCGCGGCGCAGCGCGGGCTGAGCCACCCGGTGCTGATGCGGTTCACCCTGAAGATGCTGGCGAACCTCACCGACCCGGCCGGCGGGGATGCGATGGACCGGGTCATCAACGGCCTGACGAAGGTAGCTCCGCGTTCGTGATCATTCAAGCGAGACAGCGGAACGACCGCTGAACTTCGGTGCTCCAGCCTACGGCGCGAGTCCTTTCGCGCCGTAGGCATGACAACGCCCGTCGGCCTCCTCAGTGGGCGCCGACGGGCGGGGGCGGTGGCGCTACGTTCGGGTGCGCCAGTAGGTCACCCAGTCATGGGCAAGCCGCCCCATGTGCCTTTTCCAGTCCTGCGGGTCCTCCCGGGCGATCTCATCCCAGGTTCGGGCGTTGGCCTCGGAGAATGCGGTGACGGAAGTGTGCGGGGCTGCTGCCCACGACGGGAACTGTCCGCAGGCCCATGCGTCCGCCGCTTCCGCCGTGTGTCCGGCTTCCATGAGTCGCAGGATGAGCACTGCGGGGTCGATCCATGCCGCGCCCCGGGTGGGCCATGCCCAGTCGATCAGGTGGGCACGGTCTGTGATGAACACATTGTGCGGAGCGAGGTCGGTGTGAAGCAGGGTGTCGCCGGCGAGCCGATCGACGCCGGCGGGGCCTGCGTAGCCGCTCCACCGGTCCTCGGCGCGTTTGAGCGGGATGTCTGGGCAGGGCGTGCTCTGGAGTTCGCGCAGGGCGACGGCGACGAGCTGTAGGTCGGCCGAGCCGGGAGCGTAGTCGGCGTGACGGGCGACGAGGTGCTCGTACCCGATCAGGTCCCATCCGGCGGCCTGTACGTGCCACAGCAGCCGGGGACATGACGGGGGCAGGTACGGATTGATCGACGCCTCGCGCTGCTGCGTCCGGATCTGCGGGTGAGCGGTGGGCACGCCCTTGACGAACAGGGTCTCGGCGGCGGTCGTGAGGGTGGCGGCGATGCCGCTGTTTGCGCCGCCGTCGGCGGTTGAGGCGTGCAGTACCGGGCCGGTGTGCTGCTCGACGGCGGCGCGCGCGGCGAGCGGTAGGTCGTCCCAGTGGATGCGGTCTACGGGCATGGGGGCTTCCTGGGGGTGGACAGCGAGCCGCCCCCGACCCTACGCGGGCGGGGGCGGCTCTGTGTGCAGGTGCGGTCTAGTACGGCTGGTCGTCGTCGGCCTGGCAGGAGCAGCCGAGGGCCTCGGAGAACGAGCCGATGTCCTTCGTGATCCTGAATCCGTCGTCCGCGATCGGACGGGACGTGATCGCGACGGGGAGCGGGCCGGCGGCCGACTCGGTCGGGCGCGGCGTGATCGAGAGCATCACGGGCGCGCGGCTGGTGGTGCGGGGCTCAATGGCGGTTGCCATGGGTTCACCTCACGGGTTCGGGGTCGGGATGCTGGCAGTACATGTTTCGCGGTGCCTTCGCCTCCTGGTAGAGCTTTGCCATGGGGCGGCAGGTGGTGCAGCCGCCCGGGTTGCCGTCGGCGTCCTTCTGACCGAACGAGCAGCCGGCGCAGCCCCCGGTGCGAAGCTGTAGGCCGTCGGCGATGCCGCCGAGGCGTTTGAGTCCCTCGATGCCTTCCTGCATGAGGGGGATGTGCGGCTCGCGGCCGATCTTGCAGATGGACGCGTGGCCGAACGGGTCCGCATGGAAGAACGTGTGTCCGGCGTTGCAGCCGGTGAAGGGCTTCCGCGCACGCAGGTACTTGAGGGCCTGCTCGGGGATCGGCGTCGCGTCGCCCTGGATGGTGGGCGACATATTCGTGAAGACGTATACCTGCCCGTACCGCTCGGCGAGCTGTTCCATGGCGGCGAACTCGTCGGCGTTGTCGTTGGTGACGACGATGTTGAGCTGCAATCGCAGGCCGGCCTCGCGGGCGGCGTCGAGTCCGGCGATGAAGCGGCCGAATGCGCCTCGGTTCCTGACGAACCCGTCGTAGGTCTCTTCGGTGGCTCCGTAGACGCTCAAGGACAGGTGATGGGGCGGGCGCTCGGTGAGCGTGTCGAGGATCTTCTCTTTGTGGAGCTGCGAGCCGTTCGTCGAGATCGTGAGCATGATCCCGAGGTCGTAAGCGTATGAGTACATCTCGGGGAACTCGCGGTCGATCAGAGGCTCGCCGCCGGTCATCTGGAGCCAGAGCACGCCGGCGTCGCGCATGATGTCGAGCAACCGGATTTTGTCCGGGCCCGGCATCCCCTCGAACTTCTTGAGGCCGAGGTAGCAGTGCGGACAGTCGTAGTCGCACCCCTTGTTGATCTCCCACGAGGCACGCGACATGCCGTATGCCGAGGGGGCACGCACGATGACGCGCTCACTAAGGGGACGGTGTTCGGGCAGGGCGATTCCCCATGCCTGGCGTGCGCCGTCGACGAGCCAAAGGGGAGCCGCAGCCCCGTTGCTCGCGGCCTTGCTCAGTTCGAGGTAACGGGCGAGCGGGATCTGCACCCCATCGTCGTGCCCGGGGCGTAACACGAGGTACTCGTCGAGGAACGGAGAGACGACGAGGTTATGAGTAGGTGCCGGCATGGGCCCCCCATGTGAGTGTGAACAGGGTCAGGGCGTGCAGGTTGGCGCGGGCGGGCGCCCAACGGCGCCAAAGGGCCTCGAACTCGCGGTCGGAACTCGGGAAGGTGAGCCCGGGTGCAGCTTTGCCGGCCCACGTGCGCACGGCGAGGTCACCGTGCGGGTAGATCGAGAAGTCGCCCGTGTAGTCGGCCGCGGCTGCTGCCGCGGTCCACGGGCCGAGGCGGGGCACCTCAACGAGTTCCTTGATCAGGCTTTCGGCGTCGAGGGTCGCCCACTTGTCGCCACTGTCGAGGTATGCCTCGGCGGCGGCGCGCAGAGCGCTCGTGTTGAACTTGCACCCGACGGCGGCGTATCCCTCGTCGGAGAGTTGCAGTAGGGCCTCGGGGGTCGGGGCGAGGGAGAGCTCGCCGGCGGCCGTGGTGAAGCTGCGCCCGTACGCGCTGTAGAGGCTGTGGTGCCGCTTCCGGGCCTGCCCTGCGGTCACGACTTGCCGCAGCAGCGCGGTAACGATCGCGTCCCACAACGAAGGGTTGTTGAGCCGAGCCACCGTGCCCAGTGACACGAGCTCGTCGAGCAGCGGTTCACCACCGTCCGGCGCTGCGGGCAGCTCGATCGACGATGTGTAGGCGACGGGAGGCTGCTCGGCGGCGGCGTCACCGGTGAGAGGCCACAGGGCCAGGTGCCGGGCCTTGTCGCTCCAGATGGCGAGCCACGCGGCCCCCTGGTGCTCGACGACGCGGGCACGCTCGCCCTTGCCGGTGGTCAACCATGCGGGGTGTTCCGTGATGATCGTCGTACTCATGAGCCCAATTCCGTTCGGGGATTGCAGTGTTCGAGAGATCGGCACGGGCCGGCCGTCCGCAGTTCGAGGTACTGCGAGGGGCGCACCGACCACTCGGCGACCGTCCCGCTCCCGAATACCACGGTGAAGCCGCAGTGGTGGCCCGAGTTGAGGAGCCCAAGGGCGTAGAGCCAACCGGAATCCGACCACTCGACAGCCCTAGCGTTCTCCCGGGGGGTCATGCCGAACACGTGAGCCGTCCGGATCTGAACGCGCATCGCCCGTACGGCGCTCGTCGCGGTGGGGAGGACGAGCGGCGCCTCGACAGGCACGGCACGGCGTGAGTTCTGCGACGCGTAGCGCACGACGGTAAGTAGGTACCCGTGTCCGACTAGGAACTCGTGGGGCGTGGTGAGAGCGGGCAAGGTTGCCCCGTTGACGCTGGTCACACTGGTTCTTGCGCCCATCCCTCGCCCTCCGGCTGCGGGTGACATAGTTGCCCCCTCACTGGTCGCTCGGCAGGTAGCGGCAGCGGAGGGCAACCCCTCGTGGTTCTCCCCAACAGGCGTAGGACAGGGGAGATTTGCACCGCATTGGGCACGGCCTTGTCGAGATCGACCCATTGAGACGGCGCAGAGTGACGCTACTGCTACCGAGGACAGGGCGGCAAGTGTGCTCCGGGGCATACATGCCCGCGGCCAGGGATTGGCATATGCGTGTGCCCCCCGACCGCAGGGGTCAGGGGGCACAGTTGCTACGGGGTGGCTGCCACTGCTCAGAGCAGGTGGTCGAACTCCCCTGCCTTCACGCCGGCGATGAAGGCGGCGAGCTTGTCGCGGCTCGTGGTGACGACGACGCCTGGCTCGTCACTCTCGCGCATCTTGATCTTGCCGTCGTGCTCCGCGAGCTCGACGCAGTTTTCTCCTCCGCCTCCGGAGAAAGAAGACTTCTGCCACTTGATGGGGGATGCGCTCATGCCGTTTTTCTCACAGTTCCCTTGCGATGTGATGGATGATATTGCGCGACTCTTCCGGGTCGAGCGAAGCGTGCTCGGCGATGTCGAGCAGAGTGCGGTATTTCTTCAATTCGGCCTCGGCGTCAAGGAAACGCCCACCGAAAGCGCTGTCGATCTGCACCGTGTCCAACTCGGGAACCGGGCCGCTCGCGTATAGCACCGGCTGTGTCACCTCGATGAAATCCTCGCTTGTGAACGGGATTACGAGAATTCTCACGGCCGGCATCCTGGAGACTTGAAGCAGGTATTCGAGCTGCTCGCGAACGACGTTGCGGCCGCCGAACCGCATCCGCAGGGCCGCCTCGTGGATGATCGCCGTGTACTGCGGAGGGTTCGGCCGCTCAAAGATCGTGAACCGTTTCAAGCGGTGCTCGACGCGGGCCTCGACCTCATCTGAGGGTAGCCTCGGCGTGGCGCCGGAGAACAGGGCGCGCGCGTAGTTTTCCGTCTGGAACGGGCCTGGAAACGTGATGCTCTGCATTGATCGCATGGCCGCGGCATGGTGTTCGAGCTCGGCGATATTCAACCATGCGGGGTCAAGCTTGCCTCGGTATTCGTCAAACCAGTGTTGGCCGCGGTGCTCAAGGGCTATGTGGGACAGGGCGTCGATCAACGATTCGTTGTCGCACTGGTAAAAGGTGGCCAAGCGGCGAATTCGCTCGGGGCTCACGCCAATGCGCCCGGCCTCGATGTGGCTGATTTTTGCCTGATCGACCGACAGCAGGCCGCCGGCTTCACGAGCTGTCTTGCCCGCGCGCTCCCGCAGCTTCCGCAGCTCAACGCCGAGCCGCTGTTGGCGTGCGGTCGGGTTGTCCCTCGGTGGCATTGGCCCCTCTCCTGTCGTTGACCTGAGTCTGCCGCGTAACCGTGCCATGGGTCTACCTGATGTCACCAGGAGAGGGGGGCACCCTTGCTCCGGGGCATGTATGCCCCCTACGATCCGGGCAGTACCGCGCCACGCCAGTAAGTCCGAAGTGCAGCCGTGGGGGCGCCTGTTGGCGTGCCCGCCCCGGGGGCCGGCCAATGCCACGCATGGTGAGCGCGTGTCGAGACCGCGTTGGGAGACGAAATGAACATCAGCGCCTTACCCGCACAGTCCAGCCCGAACGTCAGCTATCGGTTCGTCGTGCCTCGTGCCGCGACCGCACCGAAGATCGTGCGTGACCTCGTAGCCCTCCTCGTGGCCGCTTTCGGGCACGAGGACATCGTCGAGCACCTGAAAATCTGCGTGTCCGAGGTAGTGACGAACGCCTACCAGCACACGCGCACGGCCCGAATCACGGTGGACGTGTCCCTTGGATCGGACAACGTCACCGTGTGGGTGGACGATGGCCGGCCCGGGTGGCTGCCCCTGGTGCCGAGCTCTGCGCCGCCCTGGCATGACGAGTCAGGGCGCGGCCTCTACCTCGTGTCGAGGGTCGCAGACCAATTGGGCGTTGGCGACAACGACGACGGCGCGCCGCGCCTCGGGTTCAGCATCGGCTACCAGGGGGCGGCGTGATGCTGAGGCGCGAGACGAACATCGGCGCCATCTACCGGCCGGGTGACGACGGCGAGGCGCCCGCAGTGTGGCTGATCGACAGGAAGCGCACGCCGATCTGCGAGGTACCCGAGGGCGACGCGCGCGGCCTCGCGATCGAACTTGCCGAGCTGCTCGGTCTGTTCATCTGCGACCGCGGCGCAGTGGGGGAGGCGGCCGAATGATCAGCGATCAGGTGGTCGTCGGCGTGATCGCGGTGTGCGTCAGTCTGGGGCTGCTCGCGCTTACGGCGGTGTGGGCCTCGATGCCGAGCGCGCGGCGGGCAGTCACCCCTGCGCCGGACCGGCCCGGGAAGCGGTACCGGTGTTACTGCTGGAGGGAGCCGGTCGTCGTCTTCATTGGGGCGCCGCCCGCCCCGAAGATCGAGCGGCCATCGTTCCCGACGGTCGAGGCGCCATCGTTCCCGACGGTCGAGGCGCCACCGGGCCCGAGGGCCGAGGCGCCACCGGCCCCGACGTTCGGGGCGCCGCCCCCTCCGAGGATCTCGCCGCCGGCGCCGCGCGGGCGCCACGCCAAACCGCGCGCCACGAACCACGCTGCCCGCCCGGATAGCGCCTCCCTCGCGGGGGCGGGCGGCGGTGGAAGGGGAGCACCTCCCGTGCACGCGGCCGTGTAGATCGCGCACACGGTGACCCCGAGCGCAGGGCCCCCGACGAGTGCACCGGCGGGGGCCCTGCGCCTGCCCCAAACAAGAAAGGCGCCCCCGCCACCGGCACAAGGCCGGGGCGGGGGCGCGCTGCGTTCAGCGGGCGGCGGTCTGCCACAGGGTGAGGGCGAGACCGATCACGGCCACCAGGGCGAGGACGCTCGGGAGCGGCCACCGGGTCTTTTCGAGCGCGTCGAGCCGCTGCTCGTGGTCGGCGAGCTGCCGGTCGACTTGGTCGGACCGCTGCACGAGCAGCGCGAGTGATCCGTCGATGCGGGCGAACCCAGCCTCGACTGTAGAGCGGAGCCGTTCCAGTTCGAGGGCGACGTCGGACGGGGAAGGGTCGGTCACGGGCGCCCGCCGGTGTTCCGGTCGAGGGCGAGCAGCTCGGCGTCGGCGTCCGGTGCGGCGCGCAGCCATCGCGGCAGCAGGGCCTCGACGACCGGGAGCGCCATCACGCGGGTTACGCCACCCGCGACGGCGAGGGCGAGGCCGACGCCGGCGGCGGTCTGCGGGATGCCCGCAGCATTGATGATCAGCGGCAGACCCGCAGCGAAAGCGAGCACGGTCTGCACGATCGTGCGCACGGTACGGCGTGAAGCGTCAGTCACGGGAGTTCCTTTTCCACAGGGTGGGGACGACCCGCCCGCGGTCGCGAGCGGGCCAAGGGGGCAGGGTCAGACCTTGGGGACCTTGAGCGCCGCCCACGACGTCGGGCCGGGCCACCCGTCGGCGTCGTCGCCGGAGTACCCGAGGCGGCGCTGCCACGCGGCGTAGGACTGGCGATCGGACTCGGTCCACTGGGGGCCCGGACCCTGCGAGTACCGGCTGCACCCGACCGCGACGAGACGCCGACCCATGGCAGTGATGAGCGGAGAGCGGGGGTTCTGCCGGAACCATCCGGCGCCGGGGAACGGCGCGTACTGCGTGGCCGAGGGCTTGGTGGGCTCGGTGGGCTTGGGCTGCTCGGGGGTCCGGCCGAGGCGGCGGTCGATCCGCTCGCGCATGTCGTCCATCGACCACCCGCGCGGGTCCGACTTCCAGTCGCTCCACTCCTTGTGGCCGATGACCGATGCGGCCGACCACCCGTACGCGCGGCAGATCGCCGCCGAGGTCCGCTCGATCGCGTCGAGCTGCTCGTCGGGCCACGGGTCGCGTCCGTCGCCGAGGTTGACGCACTCGAACCCGTAGAAGTGCGCGTTTCCGTCGGTTGCGCCCGGCGATCCGTCGTGCTTGTTCGTCGCGGGCAGGGACTGCTCGGCGACGACCGCGGAGAGCACGCCAGGGTCGCCCCCGCCGGCGTGGTTCGCGCGGCCCGAGCTGATCAGGTAAACGGTGCCGTCCTTGGCGATCACGCCGTGACAGAGCGGTCCGGGCAGCTCGTCATAACCGTCGTAGCAGAGGCGTACCGACGACTCGGTGCCCGAGCTCACGGTGTGGTGGATCATCACGCCGTTGATCGGGCCGAAGCTGCCACGGTGGTTGCGGTTGTGGGTGCGCCATTCGTCGACCTCGACGACGCGCACGCCCTCGGCGCGCAGGATCGCGACGAGGCGATCAGGGCTGAAGGGGACTGCCATTGTGGTGCCTCCAGGCATGAAAAAGGCCCCGGCCAGAGCGGCACGGGGCGTACGGGAAAGGGGAGTTAGGCGAGGGCGGCCCAGAAGCGATTGGCGCCGTTCTCCATGGTTCCGACGTTGATCGAGGCGGGGGCCGACGCGGAGCCGATCGTGTAGACCCCGAAGCGCTTTACGGGTGTGCCGTATCCGAAGAAGTTCGGCGGCGCTCCCGCGCCGGATTCGGCGGCGAGCAGCATCGGCCCGTCACCGGTCGACGTGTTGTACTGGAGCCGCCACGCGACGTAGAAGACGCCGGCCGGCGCCGAGTACGCGGCTGTGAGCGGCGAGGAAATCGTCGCCCCGCCGGCCGTATGGACCTCTGGCGGTTCGTACGCCGCGGTGGACATGTCTCCGGTCGCGGCCACGCGCGCGCCGGTCGAGTCGTAGATCGCAGCCCACGACCCGGACGTGAGACCACCGGCGTACCCCGTGGCGAACCACACCACCCGGTTGATCGTGGCAGGCACACGCAGGATCACGGCCGTGACGCGAATCGGGCCGCTGCCGGGGTAGAGGGCGGTTGACTGGCCGAGCGCGGGGTCGAATGCCCACGCGGCGAGACCGTGGTCGGACGGGAGCCACTCGCCGCCCCCGAGCGCGTCGACGTACGACTTGCGCGCAAGGTGGTTCGCGGTAGTCGGCGCGGCCGAGCTCGACGGAATGCTGCTGAACGTCTTCGACCCGCTGATCGTCTGCGTTCCGGCAAGCAGGACGGCGGCCGAGGTTTGCGCGTACCGAGCGTCGCCGGCGGTCTGGTCGAGGGCGCCGACGTCCGCCGCGGTGAGCACGACGACACCGGTTTTGGAGTTGACCGAATCGACGGCGCCCCCGCCCGCGGCGGGAAGCTGCGCCGCAGGTACCTTGCCGTCGGTGCCGAGCGTGGCCACACCCGACGGTGCACCGGCCGCAGCGATCGCGAGGGCGCCCACGTCACCCGCGGTAAGGACAACTGCGGCGGCGCTCTTGCCGTTGACGGACTGCACGACGCCGCCCGGGCCGGTCGCCCCCGTCGCGCCGGCGTCCCCCTTGTCTCCCTTCGGTCCGCGGAGATTGCCGATCGCGGTTCCCCACCCGGACGCGTTGCGCTGCCACAGGTCGCCGGTATCCGTTCTGATCAACAGATCACCAGGCTTGGTGTTCGTCGAGGGGGTCGTCGCGTTGTTGGCGTAGATCGCCGCGCCGCGGACGTCGCCGCCGATCTGCGCCCATGCTCCGCCGGTCCGCTGCCACGTCGAGACGGTCGTCGAGGCGACGTTCAGGAACGTCGTCGACTCGTACCGCACGTAGAGATCGCCGTCGACACCGAGGCCGGCCGCAGGGGCGGCGGCGCCGCTGTAGATACGCGATCCGGGGGTACCGGGTACGCCCCGCGGCCCGATGGGTCCGGGGACGCCGACATAGTTCGGTTTGCTCGGGTCAGTAGGGGCGATGTCGGCGAGGTCGACCTCGGGCTGCGCCCGGGGCACCACGATGTTGTACGAGCGGCCCACGGGGATTCCCGAGAGCTGCTCGGTCACGACGTACGCCCATCCGACGGGGTCCATGTCGGGGGCGTCGGTAGCGGGCAGGGTGACCTCGACCGAGCCCTGCGCGTCGAGTTGGACTGTGACCGGGCCGCCGAGGATGACGTCGGCCGCGGGAAACGTGAGCGTCGCGGGTGCGCGGAAAACGATCGCCCCCGACAGCGGCGTGCCGTCGGGGGCGAGGAAGCGACCGCGCACGGTCACGGTGGGGATGGATGGGGGCAGCAGGGCGGGCCCTCCTAGTCGTCGATGGTGTGCCACCCGGGCTCGGCGGGAGCGGAAGGCTTCTCGGGCGGCGCCCCCTCGGGAACGCCGGTGAACCCCCGTACCGCGGCTGCGGTCCCGTGCGGCGGCGGGTCGGGTGCCTCGTCCGCGCTGAAGGTGTTTCGGGTGTAGGCGTGAAAGACCCTTGTCTCGATGCCACTGTCGGCCCCGGTCACACGGTGCTGAATGTTCCAACCCACGTAGTCCTGAAAGCCGACCCTGTGCAGAGGCTGCGTGATCGTCTTGTTCACCCACGTGCGGGGCGGCACGTCGTACTCGGCGACTTCTACCTCGCCGCCACCGGGCGGAATCATGTTCACGCGCACCTGCCCGCCGGATGGGCTCGCGATGCTGGACAGAGTGATGACTGCGACGGCGTTGTGCGCCGGCGCACCGCCCACCCACGCGTACTGATAGGTGGTGCCCTCGGTCCCCTGCTGCTTCGTAGGGAAGAGCTGAATCGGCATCCACGGGCGTCCGAGGAACTCGCGGCTGTAGTAGTCGTCCATCATGATTACGGCGCCCGCGCGTGAGAACGTCCTGATCATGTTCGAGCCCTCGCCCGATCCGCCGACCATAAGGGCGAGCGTCCCGTCGGACCGCTGCACCTGCACGCCGTAGGCGCCATCCCACAGACGTCCGACGCCGAATATCCCGGTCCCGTCCGGTGCGCGAACTTCGAGCGATCCGCCCTCGGCGATCTTCACGGGTCCGGACGTGATCTCGTTGAGGGCGGGGCGAATCTGAGTGCGGCCGGTGAGCTCGCGCACCTTCCGTTCAAGCTCGCGGATGCGGTCGAGTAGGTCGAGGGGGATCGCTGCCACTAGGCGGCCTCCAGGAAGAGTTTCGCGGTCTCGGGCCGACCACGCAGGGGCGGACTGATCGCGAGGCCGACAACGCGGTATCGGCGGTCGAGCCCTTCGGCCCACCACAGATCCCGGATGCGCACGCGTACGGTCGCGCCGAGCAAGGCGGGTGAAAGGGGGACGCGGTCGAGGGCGACGGTCAGCTCGGGAATCGGCCGCGGGTTGAGCGCGGCGGCGAGGTCCGCGCGGGCATGCGCGCCGAGCGTGGCAGGCTCCGTAACGGTGGTGTAGTCCGAAGTTCCGTCCAGCCGCGGCCATCCGGCGGCGAGCTGCGTTTCGTCGACGAGCAGCTCGGTCATCATGGGCAGTGACTCGGCGGTCTGGTTTCGGTTTTCGCTCGCGCCTCGGGACTGCCACACGTTGGCGCGCACGGTCGCGTCGATGGGCCACCCGTACGAGAGGATCGGCCCGGGGTGGTCGAGGACGATCTCGGACTCGCCCGTACGGATCACGGGGGCCCCGAGCTGCACCTGCTTGATGCGCCGGCCGCTGCCCGTGTCGCGGTAGCTCGCGATCCGCCACTCGAACCCGCCCTCGACGCTCGCGAGTTGGTCAATGACCTCGCGTATGCGTGGCTGGTCGAATCTGCGGTACGTCCGGTCGCGCAGCGTGCCCGAGAGCTGCTCGGCGTCGTACTCGATGCCGATATCGCCGCCGGTCAGACTTGCGCTGTAGTCGAGCAAGCCGCGGACGATGTCGAACTGATCGACTTGGTTCGCCTGCTGTGTGTGGAAGATCGCTCGGTGATCGAGGTAGGACGCCCACCCGCCGGCCTGAATCCGCAGGCCGAGGGTGCCTCGGGCGTCGCTCGCGAGGTCGGCGGTCCAAGGGATGCCGCCCCACCAGACGTCAGGGCCGCGCTCGATCCACATTGCCGTTCGACCGAGTTCGAGAGCGGCGCGGGCGCGGGCCGCGATCTGGCGATTTGGCAGAGGGACGGTTGCCGAGGCGGTGCCCACCTTGCCGATGAAGTCGTCGAGCGACACGTCGTTCACGGGCAGGATGTCGAGCACCTGATCGGTGCGCAGGTCGCACAGAACAACGCGGTACGCAGGGGATGTCACCTGATCACCCCCTATCCGTCGAGCGGGTAGATCAGCCCCGACAGGGCTGCCCACGTGGTCAGACTCGGGTTACCGATCAGCTTCAAATGCCCGTTCGTTTGGGCATCGATCTTGATCGGCACGCCGCCGGCCGCGATCGAGGCCGAGGTGTGCAGCGCCGGCCGGGCCGCGGCCGGGAGCGGCGCGGCGAGCGGCTGACCATTGGCGGGCGGAGTGGCGCTGGTGGTCCAGGACACACCCCCGCGCCATTGCAGGTGGGGGATACCGCCGAGCATGATCGCCCGGTACCGCAAAGGCCCTTGGCTGTTCCCGCCGTTGGTGTATCCAGCGGCGAGGGTGGGCGAGGTCCACCCGATGACCGGGTCGAGGGTCTGCCACGTCCCGCCGTCCCACCGGTCGAGGCCACTTCCGTTGTCGCGGTACTGGCCCGGGTAGGCGCCGGCGAAGCTCAACCCCCAGCCTCGGGGGACGATCCCCCCGTATCCGGAGGTGTAGCGGCGGCGGTCGGCGAGCGCGCTCGCCCATGTGATCCCGCCCGTACCCGCCGAGATGCCGGCCGGAACCGTGATCTCCCACAGACGGAGCGTCGCGTTCGGCAGGTTGGGCGGCGTGGGGGTCGCGGTGGCGGCGCCTTGGACGATCTCGACGCGGGCGAGCGTCTGCTGCCCGTTGTCGTACTGCGGGTCGTAGACGCGAAGCACGACCGCGTCGATTCTCCCGTACAGGGCGTTCCCGTCGGCGACGGTCAGGGTCTCGGGGGCAGTGACTGCGACGGGATAGGCGCCCTGCCCATCGATCCCTTGCACCAGGGCGCGGCCGACGGCGATCTGCACTTGCATGGCGCCGACGCCGGTCGCGATGAGGGCGGTTCCGCCGGCGATCACGCCGTCGCGAGAAGTCATCGCGCCGTCGGGCGCCATGGTGCCGAGCGGCACGAGGCGGGTGTCTTCGCGGGTCTGCCCTGCGGGGAGCAGCCATCCGGTACGGACGGTCAAGGGGTTCCCTCCTTACCAGTAGGCGGAGCGCCATCGGAGAGCGATCGAGGCGCGGGAGTCGGCGGCGCCGGGCGCCGAGCGGAACAGGAGCGAGGTCGCGCCGGGTGCGAGGACGAACAGGTTCTCGGGCAGGCTGCGGCCGGTCGCGGTGTAGAGCCGCGCCGCGGTCGCGTTCAGCGTGACCGTGCCTGCGGCGGTATCGACGATCAGTGTGTCGTCGGCGGCGAGGTCGATGTCGTACTCGATCACCTCGCCCGTTCGCACGTTGGTCAGGGACGGGAGAGAGACCGGGCCCCGAATCACGATCACAGGGTGCGCGGGGGCGTCGCCGTCGTTGACGGCGAGCAGCGCGCCCGTGCTTCCCGGGGTGCCGAATTCGAGCGGATAGGTCAGCCGCTCCGGCCCCGGGCTCACCTGCCAGTCGAGGCCCGGTTCGGCGATGGGCAGTCCTGTCTCGGTCTGCCGTTCGGCGAGGCTGTAGCGGCGCGGGTCGCTCGCCTCGAACATCAGCGCCGCCCCCTGCACGACGCCGACCGCGTACCCGCCAACGCCGACGGGGATCGAGCGGCGTAGGCAGCGGGCGAAGCAGAGCAGGGGCGGCTCGTCGTCGAGCATCACGACGAGCGGCTGCTCGTCGTCGCGCAGGGCGGTCGCCGCGCGCAGCGTGCGCACGGCGGCGCCCATCCGACGGGGCTCGGTCCGGATCACCATGTCGTCGAGGGCGATCGTCCGTGGCTGTGCGAGCAGTCGGCCGGGGTAGGCGCCGTGGGCGTCGGACCGGTTGACGGTGCCCGAGTCGAGGCCGGGAGAGTCTTCCCACCCGGTGAGGGTCCGCCACCGGTAGGCGGTGTGGGGGCCGAGCAGCAGCTCGTCGCCGAACTGAATGTGTCCGGCAACGGCGACGCGATCACCCGCGGCCACCGGTCACCCCCTCCCCTTGGCGTGCCACGCGAGGGCCGCCGCGGTCTGGTCCGCGGTCGCCGTGCCGGCGTGCCAGTTCTCGATGTGGACTGCCGGACCGCCCCAACCCCCGCCCGCACTAGCGCCGTTGGCGGGAGCGCCTGCGGTGGCGAACTGCGGACCGGCGGGAACCGAGACGAGGCTGCGCATGGTGCGGTCGATCGCGGGGGCGCCGGCCTTGATTCCCTCGACGATTCCCGCGGGAATGAACTTGCCGATCTTGTCTCGCATGAGGCGCGACGGAGAATGAATTCCGAGCGCCTTTGCAATCGGCCCCGGAATCAAATTCTTAGCCCAAGACGTGAGGGTTGAACGCAGCCAACTCCCCATGGCCTTGATGCCGTTCCAAAGTCCAATGATCAGATCGCGGCCCTTGTCGTACAGCATCGAGCCGAAATTGCCGAAGTAACCTGCGATCATTCCGGGCAAACCGCGGACCCAATCGAGCATTTCACCGGCCTTGCGCACGGTGCCCGACTTGATTGAATCCCAATGCTTGATAATGAGGCCGACGAGCGTCCAGTTAAGGAAGAAGTCGACGATCCGACCCGGAATCCCGCGGACCCAATCCACGGTTGCATTCCATGCGGATATGGTCCCACTTTTGATGGAATCCCAGTGTTTGATGATCAGTCCGACGAGTGTCCAGTTAAGGAAGAAATCGAGGATCGCCTGACCAACCCACTTGAGCTTTCCCCACACCCAATCCCAAGCGGCGGACGTCGCCGAAACGATCGTGTCCCAGTTGGCGACGACGAGCGCGACGATGCCGACCACGGCGGCGATGATCAGCCCGACAGGGCCCATCGCCAGCAGCCACGCAGCCGCCATGCGGGCACCCTGAATCATGGACTGAGTGCCCATGAGAATCCAGGCGCCAACAACGCGCAGCGCGGCGGCGCCGGCGCTCACGCCCTGCGACACCCAACCCGCCAACATCATGGCGTTGACCAGCACAAACCGTCCTGCAGCGGCTACGCCGGCCGCGGTCTGAGTGGCCCATCCGGTGACGACCGCCGTCGTCGTCGTCCACGCAGTGACGCCGAGCGCGACGAGCGTCGGCAGCATCAGAACCGCAATCACGCCGGCGGCGATCGAGAGCGCCGTCGAGTGCTCGGAGATCCACCCGACGGACGCGCGGAACGCACCGCCGAGCCCTCCCGCGCCGAGCCAATCAGCAGCCTTCTCAATGACGGGGATCGCGTAGTTTCCGAGAACACCGACGAGCTTCTGCTCTATCCCACTCTTGAACGCTTCGAGCTTGGTCGCAGCATTGTCGTGGAGAGCTTTACCGGCCGCGTCGGTGGCGCCCTTAACGTCGCCGAGCGCCTTTACCGCGCTTGACGGATCGAGCGAGTAAATCGCTTTCTGCATGTCCTCGGCCTTTGTGCCGAAAAGGCCGAGTGCGATCTCGCTCTGTTTTGCGGGATCCTTGACGCTGCGCAGCTTGTCGAGGATTTGATCCAGCGCCTTTGCTGCCTCGGGTCCACCCTTCTGAAAGACCTTTTGCATCTTCTCGGCAGAAAACCCGAGATCCTCATAGGCGCCCGCCGTCGCCTCGCTCATTCCCTGTGCCATCAAGGTGAATTCCTTGAGGCTGTCCGCGACGACGTCGGCGTCTCGTGCGCCACCCTTGAGACCCTGCTGCAAGAGGCCCATCGACGTTTGAGCGTCGAGGCCGAGCTGCCGGAACTCGGTCGGGTATTCCGCGAACGTGTCGAGCAGGTCCTCGGCGACGTCGACACCGTTCTGCGTGCCCTTCACGAGCACGTCTAGAGCCTCCTGCGCCGAGTTGGCAAGCCCCGTTTTCATCATCGTGCCGACGGCACGACTCACCTTGGACACGTCCTCGCCCATGACCGAGGCGGCGCTCGCGACCTGCGTCGCAAGCTGCTTGACCTGCCCTTGCGTAGCGTCCGGCGGAAGAAGTCCACCCCGCGCGATGCCCTTGATGATCTCGGCGCCGTCGGCGACCGAATCGACGATCGCCGAGGCGTAGAGGTCACCCGCGACCTTTCCGTATGTCTTGGCTACTGGACCGGTTGCGCCGAGCTGTGCCTGCAACAGGCCCGGCACTTTCGCTTGTTCGAGGGCCTGCCCGAGTCCAGCCATGAGGGCCCCGCCGATCGCGGTCCCGATTGCGGCGGCGGCGAAACCTTTCAGCGCGGCCCCCATGCCCGATGACGCACGTTCGGCGCCGTCGGCCGCGCCCTCGGCGAGACCGTCGCCGAGGTTGTCGCCGGCCTGTTCCCCTGCTCGGTCTGCGGCGGCGGCGATCTGATCGCCGCCCGACTGCACCGCGGCGCGGGCGCGCGCCATTCCGGCATCTGCGCCCGAGTCGTCGATCGTGATTGTGGCGGCGAGCTCGCCCACCATGAGGGCCACGGGTGGTCACCTCCTGGGGGTCGCACCTCCCCTTGGGGAGAAGTCGGGGGGAGGGGTGAGCACCCGTGCGAGGCGAGACTCGGCCGAGAGCAGAGCGAGAATGCGTACGCGCAGCCATCGCCAGGAACGAGCCCGTAGCAGCCTGGGGTCGCCTACGTCGATGCCGTAGACCTCGTGCAGATCAGCCTCGACGAGCGGCCACTCGGCGAGGATCGCGGCCCAAGTCAGTGACGCTTGCGGCCCTTCTTGCCCGCGCCGCGGGTGGGCGCCGGGCGGGTACTCGTACCACTCGTAGAGCCCCGAGACGGGGTCGAGCTCGCCGCACCCGACTGGCTGCGGCGGGCCGCCCGATTCGGGGCCAGTCGAGAAGGGTCGCCGGCCGCGGTCCAATAGCGCTCGGCCGCGGCCTTGTCCTGCGCAATCCACACCATGGCGGTGATCGCCGCGTGCTTGAGCGTCGGCCACTTCACGCCGTCGGCGATCATCTCGTCGTGGGCGGGCCCGAGGACGTCGCGGTACAGGTCGCGCTCGGCGGCGTCGCCGAGCACCTGCTCGTCGGCGCGCCCACCGTCCGCGGCGACCGCAGCGGCATGGATGAGCGCTTGCGTCCGCAGACCGATCTCGGCCGACGGCGCGGGCACGATATAGCGGCGGCCGGCGACAGGCAGCTCGATCGACTCGTCGAGCAGTTCGCCGAGTTCCTCGAACGCCACTAGCTGTCACCCCCCGTCTTGGCGGCGACGGTTCCCCCGCCGGCCACGGGGTTGGTGATCTCGGCGAGCGGACCGCTACCGGTCAGCGTGACCTTGATCGTGTCGACCTCGTCGGGGCCGCCCCCGTCCGGCTCCCACGTCACCAGGGCGAGGCCCTGCTGCGCGTCGTCGGCCCCGGTGCGGTCGTAGTAGCGGACGCTCACGTACGACTTCGCTCCGAAGCTGCGGGATGCCTTCCGCAGTGCCTCTTGGGCGGCGTTGAACTTGCCGGTGACCGGGTGGGCGCGGTGGGCGATCGTGGTCTCGATCGACCACGCAAGCATGGTCACGGCCTGCTCGCTCCATCCGTCGGCATCGTAGGTCGTCACCTCCTGCTGAGTGGGTTCAATCTTCGGCGTGAACTCGGTGACCCCGGGCACAAGGACCCAATTCGGGGTGCCGGGCGTCGTGCCCATGTCCAGCTCAAGCCTGTACCTGCGGGCGAGCGCGGTTACGGTCTCGGCCGGGGGCGTCGGGGTACCCAAAGGGGGCGCCTCCTTATTCGAGGTGGGGGTGCGCCCGGTGGGCGCGAACGTGGAAGTTGGCGGAGCGCTCCCAACGGCCCGAGGCGTCGGCTCCGATCGGGGCGGCCGAGACGCGAAAGACGAGCTGCGCCCGGACCGAGCCGAGTAGGTGCGGGCCGCTGCCGTGCAGCACCTCGTGCACGTGGTCGTCGAGGGCGTCGACCTCGCGGGGGTCGGCCCCCGCGCGGGTGCGCGCCTGCACGCCGGTCGTGGTGTCGGTGAGCACGGGGGAGTCGGTGACCGGGTAGGCGGCGAGGCAGATCACGCGGTCGGGGACGGGGGGAAGTGCGGCGATGGTGATCGCGGTCTCGTCCGCGGCGTACACCCCATCGGGGCGGTAGATGCCGACGCCGGCGGCGTGCAGCAGGCGGGCGAGACCGTCGAGCAGGTCGACGGTGTAAGTCATCGCAGCGCGCGCCGGATCTGCGCGGCGATCACTGCCTGTACGTCGCCGGCGACCTCGGGCAGAACTGCCTCGACGTACTTCGCGGAGCGGCCGGGGGAGTGCCGCGCGGTCATGTCCTCATGGACCCTTGCGGCGTATGGGGTGTCGTAGCTGACGGCGGCCGTCATGGTGGCCTCGTCGACCGAGGTCGCGCCGGATCGTTCGAGGGTGCCCTCGGCGATCGGCACACGTTGCCGGGTCGCTTGCAGGGTGAGTTCGCCGGCGAGGTTCAGCCCTCGCAGGAGACCCGAGCGGATTGCGGTGGTGGCGGCGTCGCCATTCCAGCGCAGGCGGGCGCGGCTCACTCGGTCATCACCTCCGAGCAGGCGGGGACCGGTAGGCCCGGGGCGGTGTGGTGGGTGATCGAGAGCGCCGTCGTGATCCGCCCGTCGGGCAGGGTGACCCGTGATTCGGGCGGACAGTCGAGGCCGGGCGCGGTGATGATCTGCGCGCTACTGGTGACCTCGCGCCCGTCCGGGGCGCGCACCATGCGGGCGGATGGGGAGACGAGCGCGGGCACGTCGGGAATGGGTGCGCCGTAGCGCGGCCCGTACGCGCCGTCGCCGAGGTACGGCTCGATCGTGATGAGGTGGCGCAGCAGCACCTCGGGAACGCGGGTCACCATCCGATCACCCGTCCCGGGGTCAATCCCGCGCGGCGCAGCGCCCGGTCGGCGCGTGGGGCGAGCTCGACGCCGGCCGCCGCGGTGCGCGAGCTGCGCCCCGACAGGCTCACGGGACCGATGCTGACCGAGTCCCACTGTCCGCCGGCACCGGTCCCGTCGTCGCCGCCGGCGAGCCAGAACTCGACCTGCGCACAAGTGGCGTTGCTAAGAGCGGTGCGCACTTCGAGGTCGAGGGGGTCGCCGTCCTTGTCCACGGGATAGATCGCGGTGAGCAGGGCACTGTCGACGTCCTCGCCGGCCCGTGCGAGGAGTCGCTCGGCGTCCGCGGGGGCCGGGCGCCCGGTCCATGCGGCGAGCTGCTCGGGAGTCGCGTAGGGGCTCCGCACTGGCTACCCCTCCTTGTCGGGTTTGCGGCGAGACGATGAACGCCCCGCGGCCGGTGGCTGCGGGGCGTCCTGGTCGGGCTCGGTCTCGGGTGTGGGGTCGTCGTCGGGGTGTTCGTGGTAGCGGCGCAGCAGCACGTCGGTGCCCTCCTTTCCTGATCAGGTGGCGGCGAGGGTGCCGACGCACACGCCCCGGTCGTCGAGCCTCTTCACGGCGTAGTGCACGTTCGTCGTGATCACGGTCGTGCGCTTGAGGATGTCGCGGTCGGTCTCGACGAGCGGGCGCCTCTTGTAGAGGGCGCCGAGACTGTTGTTCTTCAGGACAAGAAACTTGCCCGCGGTGATCCGGTTCGTGATGAACACGGGCAGTCCGGCGATGGCGCCGATCTGGCCGGTGCGTACTGGGGTGTCGCCGCCCAGCTTGGACGCGTCGATGAACTGCGGGTCGGCGAACGCCTCGGCCTGCTGCGCCGAGTTGAGGAACAAACCGGCAAACTCCGCCGGTTCCCACTCGTCGCCGAACTGCGCGAGCGCGGGCACGACGGCGTCGGCCCACGTGAACCGGGTCTTCCCCGCGGCGGTGGTGAACTGGAACGGCTTACCCCCGCCCTGCGCGGTCTCGTCCGCCTGCGCCTGCGAGATCAAGGCGGCGTCGACCTTGCGCGCGGCAAGGATGCCGAACTGTCGCTGCGCCTCGCCCCGGGCGTCACCGAGGCCGGTAAGCAGAGCCTTGTCGGTAATCTCGACAGCCTTACCCGCTTCCGCGATGACTGCCTCGCTGTGCGACTGCTTCATGACGCTGGTCGTCATGGCGGTGCCCTCGGTGAGGTCGTCGAGCTCGCCGAGCGCGGCCCACTTCGGGAAGTTGATCCGGTCGCCAGGCTGACCGGTGAGGGTGTCGTCGGTGACGACGGCGCCGCTCGCCATGACGCGAACGGTGCCGGTGAATCGGGCCTGTGCCATGTCGGCCCAGACCTCGGGAATGATGAGATCAGCGGCGGTGGTGTTGGGCACGCGGACACTCCTTGATTACTGAGTTCCGGCGAGACGCCGGTACGTATCGGGGTCGGTCTGGAAAAGGGCGGCGCGGTCGGCGTAACCCATGGCGGCGAACTGCTGGCCGGTGACTCCGCCGCTCGGTGCACCGGAGAACTCGGCGCCGCCCCGGGGCGGCCCTGCGGGTGCGGCGCGGTAGAGATCAGGGTCGGCCGTGACTGCCGCGGTGATCGCGGCCGCGAGCTTGCTCTCGAACTCGGCCGCGATCGGGTCGAGGTCGGCGACCGAGGCGAGGAAGCTGCGGGAATTCAGCAGGCGGTCGCCGCGCGCGCCCGCGTCGGCCGCGGCACGGGCGACGGCGAGCTCGACGCGCGCCGACCGCAGCTCGGCGGCATGGTCGGCGAGCAGCCGGTCGCGCTCGGCAACCGCGGCGGCGAGTGCGACCGGGTCCTGCTCGGCCTCGCCCCCGTTGGGATTGAGCGCGCGGGTTACCGCGTCGAGGGCGGCGCGCAGCTCGTCACGCTCGGCCGCAGTCTGCTCGGCTCGGGTCGTTGCCTCGGCGAGCTGCTGCTCGGCGGCCGGCGGTCCGGCGGTCGGCGCGGCGGGGTCGGCGTTCGGCGCGCCGGCGGGGTCTGCGGCGGGCGGCGTACCGCCCTCGCCGCCCTCGCCAGAGCCGCCCTTGATGGGCCAGATCGGGCGGCCGTCGCGACGGAAACCGAGGGCACTCTCGCCCGTACGGGGATGGGTGGGCAGGGCGCCGTCGAGGGTGTTCTCGGGCATGGTGGGTCGGCCCTCCGGGGCTCGTGCGGGCATGAAAAAAAGGCCGCCGAATCGGCGGCCCTAGATAGGGGTGAGAGCGACTACGACGGGTCGGGCGGTGCGAGCTGCTGCTCGGCGGCGACGTAGCCGCGCACCCATGCGGAGCGCAGCAGCGGCTCGTCGCCGCGGTGCGGGCAGTCGGTCGCCGGGCGGCCGGCGACCGCGGCGGCGGCGCCGGCCTCGCGGGCGCGCACGGCGTCCTCGCGGAACCCCATGATCACCCCCCCCTCCTAGAACTTGTTGCGTTGGGTCTCACGGGCTGCGCGAGCGGTCTCGCCGGCGCTGCTCCGGACGCCGGTCACCTGCTCGGTGAACTCGGCGAGCGTGACGCGGGGTGAGACCTCTTCCCAGAAGCGGATCAGGTCCTCGCTCGCTCTTGCGTAGGCGACGTGGGCGGGGCCGCTGAACAGAGAGAACGGGTCGACGCCGGCGGCGCGCGCCTTGCGGTTCAGCATGAACCCGTTGGTGTAGTCCTCGGCGGCGAGCACCTGCACATAGACGTGTTCGCGGTACATCTCGCGAATCTCTTCACGGCTGTACGCGTCACGAGCTGCGCGCGCTTCGAGTTCCCGCTCGTACGCCCACCGTTCGGCGGCCGACATGTGCTCGGTCCCGTCGGGGCCCCTTTCAAGGTCGCGTCCGTAGGCGCCCCACTCGTCGGGGTCAGCCGGCGCCGGGTCGTCGAGGTGCACGGGCTGCATGGCCTCGTCGAGCGCTGCCCGGGTGGCAAGGGTGTCGGCGACCCGTGCGCCCGCGGGGGCGGCCGGCGGCGGGGCGGGGTACCGGCGGTCGATCTCGGCGGCGATGCGGGCGGCATCCTCCGGAGAGGCGTAGCGCACCCCCCACACGAGCAGGTCGTCGCCGAGGGCGGAGAGGTCGCCGGCGAGGCGGCCGGCGGGGAACAGCTCGGCGAGCGCACGGCGGCGGTGGATCTCGGCGCCGATCGCCGCCCGGTCGTCCTCGACGTTGCGGGCGCGGGCGGCGAGGTCGCGCTCGGACATGCCGACGAGGTCGCGGCGGATACCGGGCATGGCGGCGTCAATGTCGCGCCGGTCCATCTCGCCCATGATCCGCAGCATGTCGTTGTCGCCCAGGTGGACGGCGACGGCGGCGAGCTCGTCGTCGCTGAACTCGGCGAGGTTGTCGACGAGCCGGCCCTGCGGCCGGATGCGGTCGAGCAGCACCTGCTCGTCGCGCCGGCCGGCCTCGCCGCGGATGCGGTCGAGGTCGCGCTGATCGAGCACACCGGGCCGGATCGCGGCGCCGAGCTGCTCGTCGGTCATCTCGGGCAGGGTGCTCTCGTCGCCGGAACGGACGCGCGCCGCCTCGATCGCGTCCTGCGGCGGGCGCGGTGTGGTCGAGGGGAGGTTGCCGGCGCCGGGCTGCTCGCGCTCGCGGCGGCGGATGAGTTCGGGGTGCTCGGCGAGGTGCGCGCGCTGCTTGGCCTGCCACTGCCGCACCTTGGCCTCGGCCGCCCGACGGGCCTCGGGGCTCGTCGCCGCGGCCGAACGATTCTTGTACTTCCTGATACCGCGCTCGATCGCACGTTGCCGCTGTGTCGCCTCGTACCCGTCGGGGTCCTCGGACGCCTCGACGGGCGCCCGGGTCACTCCGGGGAAGAATGCCGACAGGCTGTGCCTGCAATTGGGGTGCTGGAATCCGCGTTGCCGCGCCTCGTCGACGCTGCCCGCGATGTGCACCTGCATGGTGCGCCCGTCCTCGACGGCATGCTCGACCTCGACCGTGCGGGCGCCGCCCGGTCCGTCGAGCGACAGCACCTTGCCCTCGAACGGCTTGCAGATCGGGCACTCGTGCGGCGCGTTGCTGACGATCACGAGGTCGAGGCCAGCGGCGCGCAGCTTGTCGCCGTGCGCCTCGACCGCGGCCCTTCCCGTCGCCGTCCGCACTGCCATCTCGGCATAGCTCGTCATCTGCCACGCACGCCCGCCGCGGTCGACGAACGTCCGCAGCCCACGATCGCTGAATCGCTCCATCGCGGATTGTGTGGCCTGCCTGCGGGTGTCGATCCCGAGCAGGGGAGTCGCCGACACCTCGGCGATCACCTGCCGGTACCCGTCCTCGACACCGCGGAGAATCCCGCGGTGTGTGGCCGTGACGAGCTCGACGGTCTCAGCGGCGAGTCGATCGACCGCCCTCGTGTTCGGCGTGGTCTCGGCGATCCGCCGCAGGTCGACATCGTGCAGCGCCCCGAGTTCGGCGAGACCGGACCGGGCGCCGACGGTGTACGCCTCGGCGACGACGTCGAACACTTCCAATTGCACGGCCTCGGCGAGGGCGTCGACGACACCCTGCGCCCCGCGGCGCAGCGCCTGCACGTCCCTGAGTTTGTTCGTCGCCCACCCCGGGGCCTCGAACCCGTCGGCCAACTGGCGGGCCACGATGCCGAGCAACCGCTGCTCGGCGTCCGCGTAGAGGTCGCGGACGCCGGCCGAGAGATCCTCGACCATGCCGGGGTGAATCGGCATCGCACCCCCTCACGCGGTCAGACGAGGGCGCCGGCCTGCATGGGGTCGGGCACAACCTGCCCGGTCTCGGTGAGGATGCGGCCGACCTCGGCCTGCACCGCAGCCTCGTCCCACTCGGGGTGGACCATCCGCACTTTGGTGTCGACGCTCACAGCCTGCGCCTGCTGGAACAGGCTCAAGGTCTGCGCGAGCGTGGCAGCATCCTCGGCGACGGTGTCCCCGAACACGGTCCGCGGACGCTCGGGCGTGATGCCCGGGGTGAACATGCGCTGATCGAGCAACAGCATGACGTGCAGCATGTCGCCGAGGGGCGGCGAGTAGTACCGAGCTTTTTTGCCCCGAGTGGTCATGCTTTGGCGCTCGCGTGCCTTGACCTCGGTCGCGGTCGCGGCGACCTGATCGCCGATGCCGAAGGTCTGCGCGCTGTAGCCGGCGGACCGGATGGCTTGCCGGGTGGCTGCTTCGGCGGTCCTCTCGTGCTCCTCGACCCTGATCGCGAACTGCGACAGGGTGATGCCGCCCTGCTCGGTGGGCGGGATGTTCAGCAGCTGCCAGATTTCCCGGTCGTCGTCGAACGAGGCGCCGCGGCCGGGGCCGTGGTCGCGCAGGTAGGCGTCGGGGATGATCAGGCGGGCGCGCGCGAGGCGGATGTCGCGAATCCAACTCGTCCATGTGGTGTCGAGGGCGTCGAGGAGGTCGTACAGCGGGGCGGCGTAGTCCGAGCGGCCGAAGTCCGATCCGCGGTGCCGGCGGTTGGGTCCGATGTTGCGGACGTAGGCGGCGGTCAACCGGTCGATGCCGGTGTCGATCGACTCGCCGTCGGGGCCGAGTGCCTCGGCGAGCGGGGCGACCGCGGGGTGCTCGGTCAGCGGAATGCGTCGGCCGAGGTTGTCGGTCGTGCCCTGGTAGAGGGCGTGCAGGATGCGCCCGCGCTCGTGCCGTTCGAGGTGGCGGAGCACGGTCGCGCCGTCCGAGGCAAGCTCGTGCCAGAAGGTCACGGCCCGCAGGATGCCGAACGAGAACTCGGGTACCGCACTGTCGGGGTGCACGGTGGTGAGCAGCGGCCGGTCGACGAGCGAGTGATCCCAGGTGATCCGCAGGTACACGCCGCCGAGGGCGGCGGCGACCTCGGCGGATTCGAGCAGGGTGTTCGCGATGCCGTCGGCGTCGGTCAGCTCGTCGAGCCGATCCTGCGTCGGGCGGTCGGGCACGGTGAACGTGGGCGGCTCACTGAACAGCAGGTCGGCGGACGCGGTGGCGATGTCGCCGGCGAGGGGGATGTGCAGGCGGGCATCGCGCTTGCCGGGCGTTGGTGTTCGGCGGCGCGCCCACAGTCGCGAGGTGCCGTCCTTGCGCGTCGGGCTGTTGCCGTAGACGGCGGTCAGCTTCGCGGGGTCGCCCGAGTACCAAGCGTCGTCGACCTTGATCTCGGCGAGGGTGGCGGCGAGGTGCGGCGGGGGCCACGGAACGTTGGCGTCAGGCAGCGGCACAGTCCACCCCCGTCCTGCTCCGAGCGCGCGTGCGGGCGCGGGTGCGCGCGGCCGTCCGGCATGTGCGGCACTTGCGGGTGCCGTTGCCGGCCCGGTAGGTGTTGGCCTCGTCGAACGGGTGGCCGTGGATGCAGGCGGTTTGACGCGCGCGGGCGGCGACGTGCGACTCGCCCCGCAGCACGTTGACTCGCTGCGTGACCGGTTCCAGGTGGGCGGGGTTGACGCACCCGCGGTTACGGCACAGGTGGTCGATCACGAGGCCGGCGGGTATCGGCGCGACGAGGGCCTCGTACGAGGCGCGGTGCGCGTACTGCCGTTCGCCGTCGATGGTGAAGCGGGCGTATCCGTTGGGCATGAGGTAGCCGGTCCACTGCCAGCAGCCGGCCGGGGTGTCGGTGATGCGGGCGAGGAATCGGTCGGTCCAGTCGGCGCGCATGGCGGCCCCCTTGGGCATGGCAGAGCCCCCGCGCCGACCTCGGCGGCGGGGGCCGTGGTCGGGTTGGGTTATGCGGTGTGCGCGAGCAGGGGGCGCCACTCGTGCGCCGTCGAATGGATCACGTAGCGCAGGGCGTCGACGCTGTGATCGTCCTTCTTCACCGGCTTGTCTTCACCGCGGGCGGCGGCCTCTTCTGACCACACGTAGTTGGGTAGTTCGCCGAGCAGCCCCTCGCACGAGCGATGGATGCGCAGCAGGCCGGCGTCGAGGGCGTTCGAGACGCTGCGGATGCCGTCGATCACGTCGTTCACCGCGCGGGTGATGCCGGGGTGTCCGTCGGCCCAAAGCTGAGTGGAGTACGAGGCGGCCGACGGGTCGATGAACGTCCATTCGGGCTGCACGTCCAGCTCGGCGAGCCAGTCGCGGACGGCGCGGCTGTACTGCGCGTCGGTCATCTGGCGGTGTGCGAGGCGGGAGTCGTGGCGCCACTCGCTTACCACGTACAGGCGGTCGTCGTTGCCGAGGCCGAGCAGCAGTGCGGCGAAAGGATTCGCCGTGCCGTAGTCGATGCCGGCCCAGTAGCGGCGCATGGGGGGCAGCTCGTCGACGACGTGCTGCTGCTCGTCGTAGGCGTCGTAGATGGCGCCCTCGGCGACGACCCACTCGCCGAGGATCATGCGCCGGCGCCAAAGGCCGGTGAACTCGGCGGCGAGCGCGGCGACGTACGCCTCGCTCAACGAGGGGTTGTCGGCGAGGCGGAAGTGAAAGGCGGCGAGGTCGAGGTCGCCGGCGCGGTCGAGGTAGTCGGTCCGCAGCCAGTGCCGGGGCGAGTCGGGGTTCGTGGTCCCGATCAGCTTTGCGCCGGGGGCGGAGAGGCGGGCGAGGAGCTGCCGGAAGAACGCGGCGGGCAGCAGCGTGACCTCGTCGCAGTAGGCGAGCGAGGCGGTCATGCCGCGCAGGCGTCCCTCGGCGCGCGCGTCCGAGGCGCCGACGAGGTGAACGACGCGGCCCAGGATCACGGCGGTGGTGGCGCCGCGGGTGTGGTGGACCTCGGCCGCAACGTCGCCGAACAGCGTCGGGTCGGCGAGGACGTCGAGACAGTTCCGCTCGATCGTCTGGAGCGACCGACCGCAGATGACGATCAGGCCCGACGCGGGGGCGCGCCGGATCATGAGCAGGAAGCAGACGAGACTCGCGATCGTCTTTCCCGACCTGACGCTGCCGTGCCAGATGTTGATACGGGCGGTGGCGCCGCGGATCGAGTCGACCTGTTTGGGGGAGAGCGGGGCGAGGGTGGTCACTACACCCCCTCGCGGTCACCTCCGGCCGGGGGCCCGAGCAGGGCGTCGGCGAGGCGGTCGAGCATCGAGCCGCCGCTGCTCCCGTTGCTGCTGTGGCGGGCGAGTTCAGCGACGCGGGCGTGTACCTCGGTGAGGGCGCGGGCGGCGGTGGCGTGGTCGCGGGCATCGCGCGCTGTCTCGGCGCCGGCCGTGCGGGCGACTTGACCGAGGGCGCCGTCGAGGGCCTCGTCGGCGAGCTGCTCGCGGCGGGCGGCGGCGTCGGCTCGTCGGGCCTCGGTCGCGGCGGCAACGCGGGCGCCCCCGGAGAAGGTGAGCCCCTCGGCCTTGGCGATCTTGCTTACGGTCGCGGCGCTGCGCCCGGTGAGTCGGGCGATCTGGTTGCGGCTCTTGCCCTCGGAGTGGAGGCGGCGCACCTGCTCGCGGTCGCGTTCGCGGATCGGCTCGGGCACGTGTTCACCTCCCGGGCGGACATGAGTACGCCCCGCCGCAGGGGGGTGCGCGGCGGGGCGTACGGGATCGGGGGGTTTCCGGGCACGCCGGAGACGCCTCGAACAATAGGTCACGAACCGATAACGGCGCAAGCCTGTTCGTCGTGGGTCTCTCCCGACTCCGTCGCGGCGGCGAACAGAGCGAGCAGCGGGCCCATGTCGGACCGCTCCCACACCCGGTGTCCGTCGAGGTCGAGGGGGACCGGCGCCGAGCAGGACGGACCGCCCGAGCAGGTGATGCGCTGCACGTCCCCCGACGCCGAGTACGAGGTGAGGGGGGACGCGCACCACGGGCACGGGTACCGGCTGCTTGCCGACCGCTCGTCGTGGCGCAGGGTGCGCAGTACGCGGTCGGCGCACTGCCTCGCGACGCGGTGCGCCTCGTGCAACGCCCATCCGGGCAGGGGGGCGAACAGCGGGTCGGGCCCGTCGGTCTGCTCGCCGAGCACGCGTCCCTCGACGTACACGCTTGCCCAGTGGGCGCCCTGCGCTCGGGAGCCGTGCCCGTGCTGCGTGCGGTAGTTCCAGCGGTGCAGCTCGTCGAGGGGGGTGTGCTCCTGTGTCACGGCGGCGCAGGTGTCGGCGAGGTCGAACAACGCACCCTCGACGGCGACCACGGCATCGTGGGCGGTGAGGTTCAGCGGGGCGGGGTGCGCGCGCAGGGCGTACGGCTCCCGGTCCTCGACGAGCAGGGGCCCCTCGGCGACCTTGTCGAGGAACGCGGTCGTCTCCCTCGGTGGCCAGTCGGCCGCGGTGGGCGGCGCCTCGACGGCGGCGAGCAGCGCGCCCCACTTGTCGCGCACGATGCGCAGGGCGGCGACGGTCTGATCTATGGCTCGGGTCTGGTTCATCGGTCCCCCTCGACGGCGACGTGCTGCTCGACGAGCTGCTCGCGCAGGGCCTCGGCCTCGGCGAGCGCGAGGTCGCGGTCGGCTTCGGTCTCGACGAGGGCCTGCTCGGCGGCCTCGATGCGCTTGTGCAGGCGCATCGCCGCGGCCTGCTGTCCGCCGGCGCTGCGGCGGTGGGTGTCGCTCTCGGCGACCTCGGCCTCGACGTCGGCGCGCAGGGCGGCGCAGTCCTCGGGGGTGAGCACGCCGCGGTCGGCGCGGGCGAGGAGCAGCAGGAAGCGCTCGCGCCGGGCCTCGCGGGTAAGTTCGCGGACGAGGACTCGGCCGCGACGGGAGTCGGTACGGGTACGGGCGTGCAGTGTCATGCGGGCGTGTCTCCGTTCGAGGCTCGGCGGGCGGCCGACGAGCAGGCGGTGCAGTGGAGCGGGCAGGGACGGCGGACGAGGGCGCGCGCCTCGCGGTCGAGGCGGCCGTCGAGCCGCACGGCGCCGACGAGGGCGGCGACCACGGCGAGGGCGAGCGCGGCGACGAGGCCGAGCAGGACGTCGGTCATGTGGTGCGGTCCCCGTCCGTACGGGCACGGCGGAACCAACGGGCAAGGGAGCGCCGAGCGCGCGGTTCCCGCGCGCGAGGCGCGACCGGTCGCGCGTAGTGGGTGCTGTTGATCTCCCATCCGTCGATGGCGAGGCGGTCGAGCAGGGATGCGGCGGTGAGCGTGGCGAGGTGGGGGTGCACGTCGAGCGTGTCGGTCAGGTGGGCGGCGATCGAGGCGCGGGCGGCGGGCGGGGTCATCGGTGCTGTCCTCCTGATGTGTGGCGGGCGCGGGTCTCTCGGGGCGAGGGCGGGGTGCACATGAGGCGCACGAGGCGGTCGTGCTCGTCCTCAGCGTGGTCGGCGAGGATGCGGTCGCAGAACGCGGCGGTCAGTTCGGCGAGATGGGCCTCGGCGCGGGCGCGGCGGGCGGCGTCCTGCTCGACGAGGCGTCGAAGGTGATCACTCACGCGGCGGCCTCCTGTGCGGCTCGGATGCGGGCGGGGTGCGGTTCGGGGGCGGTGCAGTGCTGGCCGGGGGTGGCGCCGCAGTCGGGGCAGGTGGTGACCTCGACGGCGTAGGCGTCGCGGCGGCGGCCGTGGACGTTGTTGCGCAGCTCGATCCCTGCTCCTCGCTTGCACAGTCGGCGGCGGCCGGCGCGGCAGGTCTCTACCGGGCACGGCACGGCGAGCGCGGGCAGCGCGGCCCGTTGGTTGGGCAGGGGCGCGCGCAGGGCGGACCGCTGCTCGGGCGTGATGTACGGGCGCACCTCGTCGTCGACGGGCCGGCCGACTCCGGCGACCAGGGCGAGGACGGCGGCCGGCGGGGCGGCGTCGAGTGCCTGCGTGATCGACCGCGCGGGCAGGTGTCCCTCGGCCGCGGCGGCGAGCTGCTCGCGGCGGCGTGCGGTGAACTGCGCTCCGGTCTCGGTCGGGTTGCCGTCGTAGACCGGGTGGGCGGCGCCGATCCGGGCCTCGCGGATACGGGCGCGAATCCTGCGCACGTCCGCGGGGGTGGCTCGCTTCTCGGTCACGCCGTAGTGGTCGGCGACCGCTTGGCGGGTGTCGTCGTCGAGGGGGACGTCGCGCAGGGCGTAGGCCCATGCTCGGGCGTCCGCCTCGCCGATGGTGCGCAGGTCGAACGCGGCGCACAGGGCAAGGACTTCGGCGGCGTCTGCCGGGGTCATCGGGCGTTCTCCTGTTCTCGGAGTTGGGCGGCGAGGTCGAGACCGGCGCGCACCCGCTGATCGGTGGTGGAGGGGCGGGCGGCGCCGGGGTTGAGCGGGACGACGTTCGGGCCGGCCCCGGGTGCGCGCGGGGGCGGGGTGGGCAGGGAGCGCCAACCCGAGACGAAGTAGCGGGCGGAGCGGGGGCGGGTGCGTGCGGCCTGCCAGGCACCGCCGGCGTGGTCGACGAGGACTTGTACGCCGCACCGCTCGATCAGGGCGTGCAGCAGCAGCCACTCGGCGGAGGACAGTTCCCAGGAGACGACCATTCCGGCGGCGCTCATGGCGTCGACGAGGGGCCGTACAGGCTCGGCGATCCGGGGACCGTCCGGGCTAGCTTGTTCCCCTCTACTTCCGAAGGAAGTAGAGGGGTAAGGCTTGGTGCTGGCTTGGGGGCCTGTGACGCTATCGACGGCGTCACGGTGTGACACCCCCTCGCGACCTGCGGATTCCTCCTGAAACGGGGGTGCGTTTCGGTTCTGATTCGGAGCCGATCCGCGCTCGTTTCGCGCACGATCCGCCGCCGATTCGCCGCCGATCCGAGCCTCGTTTCGCGTGCGGCTCTTCGCCTTGCGCTCCGCGGCGGCGGTCCGGTTGGCCTCGACCTGCGCCCTCGTCGAGTTCCGCCCGCCCTCGAAAAAGTCGTGCACCATGAAGTCGCCGACGGGGGGCTGCGGGCACCGCGGGCAGGTGTGACCGTGCTCGTGCCACAGACCGACCGTGACCAACTTCCGGGCCTGCGGGGCGGTCCCGTACTGGCGGGCGACCACGGCGGGCACGGTGCCCTCGGTGAGGTGCTGCGCGGAGTAGGCGCCCGCCCGTACCCACAGACCGAGGGCGGCGTTACCCGCCTTGACGATCTTCGGGTGCATGTGCGAGCTGTCGTCGATCTTGAACCACGCCACGGCGGGTGACTCCTTCCTGATCTGCGGGGGGTGGGGTGCCCGGCTCGGGCCGGCCGGCGAGAGCGGCCGGGGTGTGCAGCGGGCAGCGGTAACCGGGCAGGTAGCGGCGGGCGCCCGGGGCGCCGCAGTAGCGACGCCCCGCCCCGCTCCAGTGCCGGCACCGGTAGTCGATGGCCGGCCCCGGGGTCACTGCGCGGCCGGCTCGGCGGCCTCGGGCCACCCGGCGAACCGCGAGGGCACGTCCTCGACCGACGACTGCTCGCCGCCCTGTACGGACGGCTGCTCGACGATCTCGCCCTCGATGAACTCCCCGGGCACGTCGAGCCCCTCCGGGGACGCATCGCGCCGCACGGTCCCGTCATGGGCCACGGCGCGCGCGAGTTCAGCGGACTTCGGCAGCAGCTTGAACAACTGCCGTACGGCCGTCTTGCACGCCATCGCGTCGTAATCCGTGGACCACGGCCCGAAATCCTTCGCCTTGCTCCGCTTGCGGATCGCCTCGACGTCGTCGACGTCCAGCACCACGAACGCGCTGCCACCGTTGGCCAGTCGCGCAACGGCGTAGTAGTGCGTCGCCTGCCCCCTCGCCGAGCCGCGCGCCGGAACATGCCGCAGCTTGGGGTCGAGCCCGTACTCGAACTCGAACTCGTCGCCCTCGTGCACGGTCCCGGTGTCGAGGCCAGCGGCGAGCGGGTGCTGCCAAAACAGCTTGATCATGCCCTGATAGCCGATGACGAGCTGTACCTCGTACCCGCGGATCTTCTTGTTCCAGAACGGCAGCAGGTACGCCTCGCCGGACACGCCGCCCGGCTCCAGCCCGAGGGCAGAGCAGGTCATCAGGGCGCCGGCGAAGCTCTCGCGGCTGCACTCGGCGAGGTGTTCGACCCTGCGCAGCTCGGTAAGCGCGATCCGGGCGATACGGTCGGCGCCGCCCATGTGCGCGGGCAGCGCGCGCTCGATCTCCGGGCGCATCTGCTGCACGAACTGCACGAGGGTCGCGGCCGGTTGCGCGGCGCGGGTGGCGGGGACGGCGGGTGTACGGGTCTGCGTGGTGCGGGTGGCGACGCGGTCGGCAAGGTTGCTGCTCATGCTGCGGTGCTCTCTTTCGGGACGACGAGGCGTCGGGCGCGGTGCGCCCGGAACTCGTCGGGGCGCTCGGCGGCGAGGCGCGCGGTATCGAGCGCGTCGACGCGGTGCGTGTACTGCTGCGCGAGGTCGGGGTGCGCGGCGGTGAATCGTTTCTGTGAGAGCGGGCCGTTCTGCTTCCACGTGAACGCGACGGCGCCCTGCGTCTTGACGATCTCGGCCTCGCCCGCGGCGGCTTTCAGGCGGTTGTCGACCTCGCGCAGCTCGGCCGCGGTGCGCTCCTCGCGCGCCTTGAGCTCGCGGCGGCGCTCCAGCAGGGGCAGCACCTCGGCGGGGTCGGCGACGAGCACGCCGCCGGCCTTGACCGCGTAGAGGTGATCGAGCAGGGACTCGGTCGCCTCGGAACCGTCGACCGGCGGCGGGACGCGGTCGAGCACGCCCTGCCAGAAGCGGCCGACGATCTCGACGAGGTGCTCGACGAGGGTCTCGTCGCGCTCGACGCGGTGAATCAGCAGCCGGTTTCCGCCGAGCAGCGCGGCGACGTGTGCGTGCCCGTATCCGGTGACGGCGAGGTACCAATGCGTTTGGAGTGCCGGCCCGTCCGGCACGCCGAGCAGCCACTCGTCGAGCTGAAAGGCGCTGCGGGTCTTGATCTCCAGCAGGCTCGACGGCGCCGAGGCGCCCTCGTCGAGCACGTACCGGTCGACGTTCGCCAGCATCCAACGCCGCTCGACGTGTGCGAGCGTTCCCGGACCATCGACGACGCCGAGGCCGGTCCGCTCGGCGAACACGCGGGCGACCGTCGGCTCGTGTTGGTGCCCCCAGAACGCCGCCTCGGCGAGGATCGGGTCGAGCGGGCGGTCGAGCGGCAGCTCGCCCATCTTGTCTAGGTAGACCTCGGTCGGCGAGGTGTACCTGCTCATCCCGAGCACCGCGGCAACCTCAGAGCCGCCCACCCCCGTACGCCGCACGGTGAGCCACTGCTCGCGGTCGAGGTTCGACGGGGCGACGACGACGCCGGTCGGCGTCACGAGCGGCGCCGCCGGAGCGCCGCTCACTCCGCACCCCCGACGTACCGGGCGTAGACCCGGTATTCGGTCGAGCCCCCCGAGGTGACCGTGCGGGCGACCGCCTCGAAGCTGCCAGCAGGACCGTACGCGGGCAGTCGGGCGTTACGGATCGCCTGCGCGGCAGACGAGGCGCGGGTGACGCTCGCCGGCTTCTGTACGACACCCCAGACGTTCGGGTGAGCGCGTAGGTCGGCGGCGATCCTGACGTGCTTCGTGTTGCGTTGCTTGGGCGGCGGGCCGACGAACTCGACCGCGCTCACGCGCTGTTCGCTCTTCACGCTGCGACCCCCTGCTCGGCGCGCACCTGCCGGATGCGAGGGGCGAGGATGCGTCGGATCACGGCGAGCTGCTCGTCGGTGGGTTCGGGCCAGTCTTCGCTTTTGGTCGGTGTGTCGGGTGCCTCTTTGGTGTGCACGGTTCCCCCTCCGTGTGTTGCAGATGTCGAACAATCAAGGGCCCAAAGTGCTCCATAGCGCCCAACTGGCTGTTGCAGATGTCGAACAATGGCAACCGTAGGTGGCAGGAAAGTGCACGTCAACGGCATTGATCCGCGTGCAGTTCGGGGCAATGGCTGATTAGATGAGACTGTTCGAGTTGTGAAACAAGAACGGAGACAAGAGAGTGCCGGAGAGTGACAACCCGTTTCGGGCTCCGTATGGGACGCCCTTCGGGGATCTCCTGCGGTCTGCGAAGGAAGAGCTAGGGCTCTCGTATCGCAAGCTCGCCGAGAGGGCGATCGACCCCACGACGGGCGAGGCGGTGGGGTACACGACGCTGCATCGGATAGCGGCGAACAAGTCGATCATGCTCTCGCCCGGGGTGGTGGGTGCCGTTGCCGCTGCCATTGGTCGCCCCGAGCGCGACGTTCGAATCGCCGCATCGCAGCAGTATTGCGGCCTGGTCGCCGATGATCCGTTCGACATGAGCAACGACGAGACGACCGTCGTCGTCGTGCACGCTCCCGGCATGGGTCGGAAGGACATGCCCAAGGTCGAGGCGCTCCTGCGACGCTATGCGGCGGGTGAGGTTCCGCCGGAACTTTCCGAAGGGGACCGCTCGTCTTCCTAGTTGATCACTACGCGTCGTATGCGCGTGACCTGCGGTGTTGGGATGAGTAAGGTGGTTCGGGCGTCTTGCCTCGTGCATATGTTCGAGTCAAGGTCCGTCATGCCACGAGGGGGGCAACACCTTGATCCGCGTCATCCGCACCCAACTCGATACCGGAGCGATCACCGTAGTCCGCGCCACCGAACACGGACTCACGATCGACATGGACGGCCGCCACATCACCCCCACAGGTGCGGCAAGCCTCCAGCAAGCCCTTAACGGCCTCGCCCCCCACGCCGAACAGGACGGCGCCGCCCAAGGCGCTCCGTCGGCGCCCGCTGGCGAGTGAACCTGAACACCACAAAGGGCCGCAGGGGGCGCATCCCCTGCGGCCCTTCGGCCGTCCGTATCCGCTACGCCGCGCCCGCTGCCGACTTCACCGGCATACGAGGAGCGAGGGACACGTGCTCGCTCGCCGGCACGCTCGGACCGTGCGGGACCTTCTTCATCCGTACATCGAGCAGCGTCTCGGCGATCAGGCGACGCTGCGGAAGCTCCAGCGTCGCCCACCCCTTGGCGACCTCTTCCGGCGTGGTCCCGACGATCTCGCGCACGACCGACGGGGCCTTGAGCGACTTCACCTTTGCTTCCGCGGCGGCGATCTTCGGAGTGAGACCGGCCTCGATCTCAGCAAAGCTGTCCGCCGAGAGGGCCCCCTCGATCGCCTTCGAACGGAACTCCTTAAGGCGTACCCGCAGCATGACGACCTCGGCCTCGGCCTCTTCGATCTGGTTCAGCGCCTCGTCGTCGCCCTCCGTAAAGGCGGCGATGAACGCCGGCGACGACAACCACTTGAACAGCTCGCCCTCGACGTACGCGTCTATCCCCTTTGTCAGACCGGAGACGTGATACCCCTTACCGCCGAACTTGCCCTCGACCTTGGGCTGCACACACCGGTAATAGGGGCCGTACTTGTTCCTTCCCGACCCAACCGCCACAGAGCACACATCACAGACCATGCTGCCGGACAGCCAGTTAACGGCCTTTCCGGGCCTGGAATTGTGCCTCTTCGCCTTGCGTTCGGCGATGATCGCGACCGCCCTCACGTGCACTGCCTTGTCGACGATGCGCGGCCACGCGTCCTCGGCCGTCACCTTGCCGTGGTGGGTGCGAGCACCGAGGTATCGCGGGTCTTCCGCGTAGTCAACGACCGTCGCAGGGTGCCACCGGGCGAGCAGCAGCGGCTCGCGGCGCGCGTTGAAATCCTGCGAGATGTCGAGGGGTAACTCGCCTGCCGCCAGACGGGTGCGAGCCTCGACGCGCAGATCTTCACGGTCAACGAGGCGGGTCACCCATGCGGGATGCAATCGAGAGTTGGCCGGGAGATCTTCCCTCCACTCGGCCAACGCCTTGATCTGTTCCTTGCGCCACTCGCGGGCGGGCGGGGTCACGCCGCGGCGATTCAACGCCAGAGCGATTTGGGCGTACGCCTTGCCATCCGCGACCGCCTTGCAGATCTCCGCGACGATCTCGGCCTCGGCCGGCTCCTTCTCCGTTCGCAGCAGCTCGCGGGTGTGCGGGTCGTAGACGCGTCGGTACCCGTATGCGCGCTGACCGTGCGGCTTGCCGTTGATCGCGTTCGCGCGCAGGGACCGCAGCACGTTGTCGCGCATCTCGTCGACCTCGCGCTCGCCGATCAGCGCGTCGAGGCCCGTGCGAAAGCGGTCGTCTTTGTCGCTGAGGTCATAGACCTTGCCGCCGTAGCACCAGAGCACACCGTGCTTGGCACAGGCATCGCGGAGACGGGCATAGACAGCCAAGTCGCGTTGCAGACGAGTCGCCGCCCACGCGTACACGATGTCGAGCTTCCCCTGCTCGATCCACTCGATCATGCGCTCAAAGTCTTCACGCTCGCGGCCCCCCGCGTGACGTGATGCCGAACGGTCGTCGTCGATGAACGTCTCAACGATGTTCACGCCGTCGCGATCAGCGTCGGCCTGCGTGGCGTCGAGCTGCTCACGGACCGATCGGCCCTTGCTGTTCGTCTTGCCGCGGTACGCGCTCTTGCGTGCGTATCGGCCGCCCCGCAGGCCGGCGAGGCTACGTGTCCCCCGCGGCCCTGCAATCGTCTTTAGGCTCATGCCTCCCCCTCGCTTCAACCGAAGTATCTCTAACTCGGTGAAACCAAGGTGGCTCCGAAGGCCTGACGACGGTGCGGCGGTTGTCCGCCCGTGGCGGTCAACCGCCGCGGGCGGAAAGCCCATTGCCCCGCATATCCCTCCATTGGCAGACTCGCGGCGATCAGCCGACGATCATCGTTTGGCTGACGATCATCTGTCCCATGGGGGGAACACAGAGTGAGATTCCGCATGCCCGCGCTCCGGCGCACCGCAGCCGTCCTGACCGCGCTGGCCCTGCCGCTGACCGCCGGCCTGGCCGGCGCCGGCACCGCGCAGGCCGCGCCGATGCCGACGGGCGAGTTCCACTGGGCGGGGGACCAGGGGGACGGCGACACCGATCGGTCCGTCTGGTACGGGCCGGTGTACGGGGACCGGCTCGACGCCACAGCCTCCGCCGACCACCGCACCCTGCGCGTGGTCATCACGCGGCCGGGCGACACCTGGACCGTGGACCTGGCGGCGCCCGCCGGGCAGGCCCTGGGCGTGGGCAGCTATGCGAACGCGGTGAAGACGCCCGAGATGCCCGGGGTTGCCCTGGACACGCCGAGCATGTTCGTGAACGGGTACCAGAGCGGCTGCGCCACGCTGTCCGGCGGGTTCACCATCAGCGAGCTGACCTTCGGCGAGGGCGGCACCGTCAAGTCTCTGAAGGCGAACTACCGGCAGGAGTGTGCGGACCGGGGTGTGCTGACCGGGTACGTGCAGCTCAGCGATGTGGCGCCGCCGAAGCCGCTGGCCCTCGGCATGACCATCAAGGCGGGCGGCAAGCTGGCCAACGGCAAGGCCACCCTGAACGGCACGCTCACCTGCACCAAGCCGGCCCGGGTCCACGTCGGCGGCTCGGCGAGCCAGGAGCAGCCGCTGTTCGTGCAGGGCCGGTTCGTGGCCGAGGTGGACTGCGTACCGGGCAAGAACGTGCCGTGGAAGGTCGAGGTGCAGGTGCACACCCCGGCGGAGGGCACCCCGTTCATCCGGTCGGAGCGTCTGAAGGTCTTCGGCAATGTGCAGGCGCAGGACCCGGACACCGGTTCCTACGTCTTCGGTGACGCCAACAAGTGGGTGACGCTCGGCTAGCCGCTGCCGCAGGGCATGCCGAAGGGCCGGCACTCCACCCCCGAGCGGGGGAGTGCCGGCCTTTCTGCACGCTTGGGTGCGTCTCTGCGCGTCTGTGACGGCTCAGAGGACGCGGACCGCTCCGGTGGGGCGGTCGTAGCTCAGGGAGCGCTCGACGATGCCCGTGCGGGGGTTCTGGGCGCCGACGAACTTGCCGCCGCCCACGTAGACGGCCACGTGGTAGGCGCTGCCCTTGGAGCCCCAGTACAGGATGTCGCCCGGCTGGAGGTTGCTCAGCGAGACGGAGCGGCCGGCCAGCGACTGGTCCTGGGACATGCGCGGCAGGGAGATGCCGGCCTGCCGGTAGGCGGCGCGGACGAGGCCGGAGCAGTCGTACGCGGTGGGGCCGGTGGAGCCCAGCACGTACGCCTTGCCGACCTGGGCGCGGGCGAAGCTCACGATGGCGGCGGCGGAGCCGGTGGCCACCGGGGTGCTCGGGCCGTCCTCGTCCACGGTGGTGGTCTTGGTGGACTTGGTGGAGGTCGTGGTGAGGGAAGTGCGGCTGTCGTTGCGGGAGGCGCGCTCGGCGGCGGCCTTGCGGTCGGCCTCCTCCTTCGCCTTCTTCTCGGCGTCCAGCCTCTTCTGGGCCTCTTCCTTGGCCTTCTTGGCCTCGGCGGCGGCGCCGGTGCGGGCGCTCTCCTCCTGCGCGTTGAGCTCGCCCTCGACGGCCGCGGCGCGGCTGTTGTCGGCGGCCGTGGTGACGGCGGAGGACACCTCGGAGCCCAGGTCCAGGTTGAGGACCGGCATCTCGAGGGTCTCGGTCACGGGCTCGACGGGGGTCGCGCTCGCCGTGCCGGCCATCGCCAGCGTGCTGAGAACGCCACCGGCAACTCCGGCGCGGACCGCGAGCTTCGAGGCGCTGCGGCGCGGCTTCCGGTGGCTGGGTATGTGAGCGGTGAGGGACATGAGTACAACCGCTATCAGGGCGTCAGGGTTCCCTTCAAGAAACGTGGGTTGCGCCACAGTTGTGCGCGAACGGCTCGAACCGGACGCTCCGCTCACCTTATTGACGCCGTAACGGGCGAATCGGACAGGCCGTTGCAAGCCCGTGATCATTGGCTTTCCATGATTCGTCCGTTTTGGTCCAGTGCCTACCATCCATGCGCACAGTTGGCCAAGCCCTCTTTCCTCGGCGCGAATCGGGCGTGACGCAGGTCACAGATTCATCACTCTGTGAGGGGCCTGTGGAGTTCGTGAACGGATGCACGCGTCCACTTCGGTCCCCGCCGCCTCCCCCGGTCGGGCGACGCGGGTTCCCTTATCACGCGATTGCCCGCTGTTGCCAATTTGCATGCAGGATCCAGGCTTTGATAGTGCGACAGTCTTTCTACCTGCGGAAACCGGCCCGGATGTCACCTCTGGTGATCATGTGGGTGCTTCGCGTATGAAGATCACCACTCATTGGACTTCATGATCGTTCGTCAGGTGGTGGAGATCACAAACTCGGTCTGGACACCCGTGTCGCAGATCACAGACCGCCGGGCATAGGATGCGCAGCAGTCCGGCTTGTGAACTGCCTCACATGCGACCTCGAACCTGGGGGCGATCTTCGAGGCGGGGCACGCGCCGGCGAGCGGTCCAACGGTCAAGGACGACTGGAAGGAGCGAGGAGCGTGAATGCCTACGCGCCCATCCTCGTGCTCGGCGCCCTCGGGGCAGGGTTTGCGATCTTTTCCGTGGTCATGGCCACGCTGATCGGTCCAAAAAGGTACAACCGGGCAAAGCTTGAGGCATACGAGTGCGGCATCGAGCCGACACCGGTGCCCGCTGGCGGCGGCCGCTTCCCCATCAAGTACTACCTGACGGCGATGCTCTTCATCGTCTTCGACATCGAGATCGTCTTCCTCTACCCCTGGGCCGTCACCTTCGACGCCCTGGGGATCTTCGGGCTCGTCGAGATGCTGCTCTTCGTGCTCACCGTCTTCGTCGCCTACGCGTACGTCTGGCGGCGCGGCGGCCTGGAATGGGACTGAGGGGCTGAATTTTCCATGGGACTGGAAGAGAAGCTGCCGAGCGGCTTCCTGCTGACCACCGTCGAACAGGCCGCGGGCTGGGTGCGGAAGTCATCCGTCTTCCCCGCCACCTTCGGCCTGGCGTGCTGTGCCATCGAGATGATGACCACCGGCGCCGGACGCTACGACCTGGCCCGCTTCGGCATGGAGGTCTTCCGCGGCTCACCGCGCCAGGCCGACCTGATGATCGTGGCCGGGCGGGTCAGCCAGAAGATGGCGCCGGTGCTGCGGCAGGTGTACGACCAGATGCCCGCTCCCAAGTGGGTCATCTCCATGGGCGTATGCGCCTCTTCGGGCGGAATGTTCAACAATTACGCGATCGTCCAGGGCGTTGACCACATCGTCCCGGTGGACATCTATCTGCCCGGCTGCCCGCCCCGGCCCGAGATGCTGATCGACGCGATCCTCAAGCTCCATCAGAAGATCCAGACCTCCAAGCTCGGTGTGAACCAAGAGGAGGCGGCCCGTGAGGCGGAGGAGGCGGCCCTCAAGGCGCTCCCCACCATCGAAATGAAGGGGCTGCTCCGGTGACCGACCAGACAGCCGAGAACGGCAACAACGTTCCTGCCCCCCGCGATGCCGCCGGAGCTGGCGCCGGCGAGGTGATCGGCGTACGCAAGGGCATGTTCGGCGCCGCGAGCGGCGGCGACACCAGCGGCTACGGCGGCCTGGTCCGGGTCGTGGCCCTGCCGGGGCCCTCCGCCCGCCCCTACGGTTCGTACTTCGACGAGGTCGCCGACGAGCTCGAAGGCGCCCTGGAGGAGCAGGGACTCGTCCCGGCGAACGCCATCGAGAAGACGGTGGTGGACCGGGGCGAGCTGACCTTCCACATCGCCCGCGAGCATCTCGTACGGGTTGCCCGCACCCTGCGCGACGACCCGGCCCTGCGCTTCGAGCTCTGCACCGGGGTCTCCGGAGTGCACTTCCCGGGGGACAAGGGCCGCGAGCTGCACGCCGTCTACCACCTGCGTTCGCTCACCCACGGCAGGCTGATCCGGCTGGAGGTCTCGGCGCCGGACGAGGACCGGCACATCCCGTCGCTGGTCGCGGTCTACCCGACCAACGACTGGCACGAGCGCGAGACGTACGACTTCTTCGGCCTGATCTTCGACGGGCACCCGGCCCTCACCCGGATCATGATGCCGGACGACTGGCAGGGCTTCCCGCAGCGCAAGGACTACCCGCTCGGCGGCATCCCCGTCGAGTACAAGGGCGCCCAGATTCCGGCTCCCGACCAGCGGAGGTCGTACAGCTGATGTCCACGTCAAACCACGCCTCCGCCCGGGAGACGACCGAAGGCACCGTCTACACCGTCACCGGCGGCGACTGGGACGAGATCGTCCAGTCCGCCGTCAAGGCGGACGACGAGCGGATCGTCGTCAACATGGGTCCGCAGCACCCGTCCACCCATGGTGTGCTCCGGCTGATCCTGGAGATCGACGGAGAGACGGTCACCGAGGCCCGCTGCGGGATCGGCTACCTGCACACCGGAATCGAGAAGAACCTCGAATTCCGCAACTGGACGCAGGGCACCACCTTCGTCACGCGCATGGACTACCTGATGCCGCTCTTCAACGAGACGGCGTACTGCCTGGGCGTGGAGAAGCTGCTCGGCATCACCGAGCAGATCCCCGACCGGGCCACGGTCCTGCGGGTGCTGCTGATGGAGCTCAACCGGATCTCCTCCCACCTGGTGTGCATCGCAACCGGCGGCATGGAGCTGGGCGCGACCACGATCATGATCTACGGCTTCCGGGACCGCGAGCTGATCCTCGACATCTTCGAGCTGATCACCGGTCTGCGGATGAACCACGCGTTCGTCCGCCCCGGCGGCCTCGCCCAGGACCTGCCGCCGGGCGCCATGGACCAGCTCCGCGAGTTCGTGAAGACCATGAAGAAGAACCTGCCGGAGTACGACAAGCTCGCCACCGGCAATCCCATCTTCAAGGCCCGCATGCAGGACGTCGGCTACCTGGACCTGGCCGGCTGCATGGCGCTGGGAGCCACCGGTCCCATCCTCCGCTCCGCCGGCCTCCCGCACGACCTCCGCAAGACCGATCCGTACTGCGGCTACGAGACCTACGAGTTCGACGTGCCGACCACCGAGACCTGCGACTCCTACGGGCGGTTCCTGATCCGCCTGGAGGAGATGCGGCAGTCGCTGCGGATCGTCGAACAGTGCCTGGACCGGCTGCGGCCGGGCCCGGTCATGGTCGCCGACAAGAAGATCGCCTGGCCGGCGCAGCTCGCCATGGGCCCCGACGGCCTCGGCAACTCGCTCGACCACATCAAGAACATCATGGGCACCTCCATGGAGGCCCTCATTCACCACTTCAAGCTGGTGACCGAAGGCTTCCGGGTACCGCCCGGCCAGGCCTACGCGGCCGTCGAGTCCCCCAAGGGCGAACTCGGCGTGCACCTGGTCTCCGACGGCGGCACCCGCCCCTACCGGGTCCACTTCCGCGACCCGTCCTTCACCAACCTGCAGGCCATGGCCGCGATGTGCGAGGGCGGCCAGGTCGCCGACGTCATCGTCGCCGTCGCCTCCATCGACCCCGTGATGGGAGGCGTCGACCGATGACAGACGCTACGTCGACGAGCCTGGGCATGCCGCAGCTGCCGGCCCCCGACTTCCCGGCCGACGTACGAGCCCGGCTCGACGCGGACGCGAAGGAGGTCATCGCCCGCTACCCCGACAGCCGGTCCGCCCTGCTGCCGCTGCTGCACCTGGTGCAGTCGGAGGAGGGCCATGTCTCCCGCACCGGCATCCGGTTCTGCGCCGAGGTCCTGGGCCTGACCACCGCCGAGGTCACCGCCGTCGCCACCTTCTACACGATGTACCGGCGCAAGCCCTCCGGGGACTACCAGGTCGGGGTCTGCACCAACACCCTGTGCGCGGTGATGGGCGGTGACGCCATCTTCGAGGAGCTCAAGGACCACCTCGGGGTCGGCAACAACGAGACCACCCCCGACGGCAAGGTCACCCTCGAGCACATCGAGTGCAACGCCGCCTGCGACTTCGCCCCCGTGGTGATGGTCAACTGGGAGTTCTTCGACAACCAGACCCCCGAATCGGCGAAGGCCCTGGTCGACGACCTGCTCGCGGGCCGCCCGGTCGAACCGACCCGGGGCGCGCCGCTGTGCACGTACAAGGAGACCGCCCGGATCCTGGCCGGGTTCCCCGACGAGCGCGAGGGCGCGGTCGAGGCCGGCGGCGGTGCCGGACCGGCCTCGCTGGTCGGCCTGCGCATCGCGCGCGGCGAGTCCCCGCACGCCCCGATCGTCCACCCGCGTGGCGCGAGCACGGCTGAGGGAGGGGAGTGATGAGCGTGTCGACTGAGCTGAGCAAGAACGGGAGCCCGGAGAAGCTGCTCGCACCGGTGCTGTCGGCCTTCTGGGACGACCCCCGGTCGTGGACGCTGGACACCTACCGGCGGCACGAGGGCTACGAGGGCCTGCGCAAGGCGCTCGCCATGACTCCCGACGACCTGATCGCGTACGTGAAGGACTCCGGTCTGCGCGGACGCGGCGGTGCGGGCTTCCCCACCGGAATGAAGTGGCAGTTCATTCCGCAGGGCGACAACAAGCCGCACTACCTCGTCGTCAACGCCGACGAGTCGGAGCCGGGAACCTGCAAGGACATCCCCCTTCTCTTCGCCAACCCGCACTCCCTCATCGAGGGAATCGTGATCGCCTGCTACGCCATCCGCTCGCAGCACGCCTTCATCTACCTGCGCGGCGAGGTCGTCCCCGTACTGCGCCGCCTGCACGAGGCCGTGCGGGAGGCGTACGAGGCGGGCTACCTCGGCAAGAACATCCTCGGCAGCGGGATCGACCTCGAACTGACCGTGCACGCCGGCGCCGGCGCGTACATCTGCGGCGAGGAGACCGCTCTCCTCGACTCCCTCGAAGGCCGGCGCGGACAGCCCCGGCTGCGTCCCCCCTTCCCCGCGGTGGAAGGCCTCTACGCCTGCCCCACTGTGGTGAACAACGTGGAGTCGATCGCCTCGGTTCCCGCGATCCTCCACAGGGGCAAGGACTGGTTCAAGGCGATGGGGACGGAGAAGTCCCCCGGCTTCACGCTGTACTCGCTCTCCGGGCACGTGGCCAGCCCCGGCCAGTACGAGGCCCCGCTCGGCATCACCCTGCGCCAGCTGCTCGACATGAGCGGCGGCATGCGGCCCGGCCACCGGCTGAAGTTCTGGACCCCGGGCGGCTCCTCCACCCCCATGTTCACGGACGAGCACCTGGACGTCCCGCTGGACTACGAGGGGGTCGGCGCGGCCGGCTCGATGCTCGGCACCAAGGCCCTGCAGTGCTTCGACGAGACCACCTGCGTGGTGCGGGCCGTGACCCGGTGGACCGAGTTCTACGCCCACGAGTCCTGCGGCAAGTGCACGCCCTGCCGCGAGGGCACGTACTGGCTGGTCCAGCTGCTGCGCGACATCGAGGCCGGCAAGGGCCGGATGTCCGACCTCGACAAGCTCAACGACATCGCCGACAACATCAACGGCAAGTCGTTCTGTGCGCTCGGCGACGGTGCGGCCAGCCCGATCTTCTCCTCGCTGCAGTACTTCCGCGAGGAGTACGAGCAGCACATCACGGGCAAGGGCTGCCCCTTCGACCCCAAGAAGTCGACCCTGTGGGCCGACACGGAGGTGACCGCATGACCGCCCCGGCAGAGGACCACGTCTCCCTGACCATCGACGGGGTCGAGCTGTCCGTGCCCAAGGGGACGCTCGTCATCCGGGCCGCCGAGCAGATCGGCGTCGAGATCCCGCGCTTCTGCGACCACCCCCTCCTCGACCCGGTCGGCGCCTGCCGCCAGTGCATCGTCGAGGTCGAGGGCCAGCGCAAGCCGATGGCCTCCTGCACCATCACCTGCACCGACGGCATGGTGGTCAAGACCCAGCTCAGCTCCCCGGTCGCGGAGAAGGCCCAGCGCGGGGTGATGGAGCTGCTGCTCATCAACCACCCGCTGGACTGCCCGGTCTGCGACAAGGGCGGCGAGTGCCCGCTGCAGAACCAGGCGATGTCGCACGGCAACGCCGAGTCCCGGTTCGCCGGGCAGAAGCGGACCTACGAGAAGCCGGTGGCGATCAGCACCCAGGTGCTGCTCGACCGCGAACGGTGCGTGCTGTGCGCGCGCTGCACCCGCTTCTCCAACCAGGTCGCCGGCGACCCGATGATCGAGCTGCTGGAGCGCGGCGCGCTCCAGCAGGTCGGCACCGGCGAGGACGACCCCTTCGAGTCGTACTTCTCCGGGAACACCATCCAGATCTGCCCGGTGGGCGCGCTGACCTCGGCCGCCTACCGTTTCCGGTCCCGCCCCTTCGACCTGGTGTCTTCGCCGAGCGTGTGCGAGCACTGTGCGGGCGGCTGCGCCACCCGCACCGACCACCGGCGCGGAAAGGTGCTGCGCCGGCTGGCCGCGGAGGACCCCGAGGTCAACGAGGAGTGGATCTGCGACAAGGGCCGCTTCGCGTTCCGGTACGCGCAGCGCCCTGACCGGCTCACCACCCCGCTGGTGCGGAACCCCGCCTCGGGCGGGCTGGAGCCGGCGAGCTGGCCGGAGGCGCTGGCCGCGGCGGCGAGCGGGCTGGCCGCGGCGCGCGGCCGGGCCGGGGTGCTGACCGGCGGCCGGCTGACCGTCGAGGACGCCTACGGCTACGCGAAGTTCGCCCGGGTGGTGCTGGACACCAACGACATCGACTTCCGGGCCCGGACCCACAGCGCGGAGGAGGCCGACTTCCTGGCCGCCACCGTGGCGGGCCGCGGGGTCGGGCTCTCCGGTGACGGGGTGACGTACTCCTCGCTGGAGGCTGCCCCGGCGGTGCTGCTGGCCGGGATCGAGTCCGAGGAGGAGGCCCCCGGGGTCTTCCTGCGGCTGCGCAAGGCCCACCGCAAGCACCGGCAGCGGACCTTTGCGCTGGCGCCGTTCGCCACCCGGGGCCTGGAGAAGGCAGGCGGCACCCTGCTGGCCGCCGCCCCCGGCACCGAGCCGGAGTGGCTGGCCGCGCTGGCCTCCCGTACCGGTCTGGAGGAGGGCGGGCACGAGGCCGCCGAGGCGCTGCGCGCGCCCGGTGCGGTGATCGTCGTCGGCGAGCGGCTCGCGGCCGTGCCCGGTGCGCTGACCGCGGCCGTACGGGCGGCTGGCGCGACCGGCGCGCAGCTGGTGTGGATCCCGCGGCGGGCCGGTGAGCGGGCCGCGATCGAGGCGGGCGCGCTGCCCTCGCTGCTGCCGGGCGCCCGGCCGGCCACCGACCCGCGGGCCCGTGAGGAGGTCGCCCGGGCCTGGGGCCTGGACGAGCTGCCGCACCGGTACGGCCGGGACACCGGCCAGATCGTGGAGGCCGCGGCCGGCGGTGAGCTGGGCGCGCTGCTGGTCGCGGGCGTCGAGGTGGCGGACCTGCCGGATCCGGTACGGGCCCGGGAGGCGCTGCGGGAGGCCTTCGTGGTCTCCCTGGAGCTCCGCCCCAGCGAGGTCACGGACCATGCCGACGTGGTGTTCCCGGTTGCCGCGGTGGCCGAGAAGCCGGGCGCCTTCATCAACTGGGAGGGCCGGATCCGCCCGTTCGAGGCGGCGCTGAAGCCCGAGCAGATGACCAGGCGGCTGGCTCCGTCCGATGCCCGCGTGCTGCACATGCTCGCGGACGAGGCGGGCCGGCCGCTGGGCCTGGCGGACATCCACGCCGTACGCCGGGAGATCGAGCGGCTCGGCGGGTGGACCGGTGAGCGGGCCTCCGATCAGCCGGCCGGTCCGCAGCCGCTGCCGCGCCCCGGCGCGGGCGAGGCGGTGCTGGCGGGTCACCGGCTGCTGCTGGACCAGGGCCGGCTGCAGGACGGGGACGATGCCCTGGCCGGCACCCGGCACGAGGCCAGTGCCCGGCTGTCGGCGGCCACGGCCGCCGAGACGGGCGTCAAGAACGGTGACGTGCTGGCCGTGACCGGCCCGGCCGGCACCGTCGAACTCCCGCTGCGGATCACCGAGATGCCGGACCGGGTGGTCTGGCTCCCGCTCAACTCGACGGGCGGCGGGGTCACCGCGGACACCGGTGCCCTGCCGGGCGCCCTGGTCCGCATCGGCGCGGCAACCCCGGCCGCCGCCGGCGGCGAACCCACTGCGGAGGTGGACGCGTGAACCCCGTACAACTCGCGGCCGAGGACCTCTCGCTCTTCGGGCGGGACGTGTGGTGGCTGGTCCTCATCAAGGCGGTGTTCTGCTTCGCCTTCCTGATGGTGACCGTGCTGTTCTCCATCGTGTGGGAGCGCAAGGTGGTCGCCTGGATGCAGCTGCGCATCGGGCCCAACCGGCACGGCCCCTGGGGAATGTTGCAGTCCCTCGCCGACGGCATCAAGCTGATGCTGAAGGAAGACATCATCGTCAAGCGGGCCGACAAGGCGGTCTACGTCCTGGCCCCGATCGTGGCGGCGGTCCCGGCCTTCATGGCGATCGCGGTGATCCCCTTCGGCCCGGCCGGCGACGAGGTCTCCATCTTCGGGCAGCGCACCACCATGCAGCTGACCGACCTGCCCATCGCGATGCTGTACATCCTCGCGGTGGCCTCGGTCGGGATCTACGGCATCGTGCTGGCGGGCTGGTCCTCCGGCTCGACGTACCCGCTGCTCGGCGGACTCCGCTCCTGCGCGCAGATGATCTCGTACGAGATCGCCATGGGCGCGGCCTTCGCCTCCGTGTTCCTCTACTCCGGGTCGATGTCGACCTCGGCGATCGTGGAGGCGCAGGCGGACCGCTGGTACATCGTGCTGCTGCCGGTGTCCTTCCTCATCTACGTGGTCACGATGGTCGGCGAGACCAACCGTGCGCCCTTCGACATGCCGGAGTCCGAGGGCGACCTGGTCGGCGGCTTCAACACCGAGTACTCCTCGATCAAGTTCGCGATGTTCATGCTCGCCGAGTACGTGAACATGGTCACCGTCTCGGCGGTCTCGGTCACCCTCTTCCTGGGCGGCTGGCGGGCCCCGTACCCGATCAGCACCTTCTGGGAGGGCGCGAACCACGGCTGGTGGCCGATGCTCTGGTTCGTCCTCAAGGTGCAGCTGCTGCTGTTCTTCTTCATCTGGCTGCGCGGCACCCTGCCCCGCGTCCGCTACGACCAGCTGATGAAGCTCGGCTGGAAGGTCCTCATCCCGGTCTCGGTGGTCTGGCTGATGCTGGTCGCGACCGTCCGGGCGCTCCGCAACGAGGCCTACGACTTCGGCGAGATCGTGCTGTACGTCGGCGGGGGCGTGGTCGCGGTCCTGCTGCTCTCCCTGGTCGTGGACGTGTTCCGGGACCGGAAGGAGAAGGCGGCGGCGCCCGCGAAGGACGCCGCGGAGGAGCCCTTCGACCCGATGGCGGCCGGCTTCCCGGTGCCGCCGAAGCCCGGCCAGAGCCTGCCACCCGTGCCGCGCAGGCGGCCCCGCAGCGAGCGGGAGCTGATTGTCAGTGGCGGGGCGAATACTGACAGTGACCGAGAGGAGGGTGCTGAGAATGTCTGAGGAGAAGTGGCAGAACCCGGTGGCCGGCTTCGGCGTGACCTTCAAGGCCATGTTCAGGAAGCGGCTCACCGAGCAGTACCCGGAGCAGCAGAAGACCACCGCTCCGCGCTTCCACGGACGGCACCAGCTCAACCGCCATCCGGACGGTCTGGAGAAGTGCATCGGGTGCGAGCTGTGTGCCTGGGCCTGCCCCGCCGACGCCATCTATGTGGAGGGCGCGGACAACACGGAGGAGGAGCGCTACTCCCCGGGTGAGCGGTACGGCCGGGTCTACCAGATCAACTACGCCCGCTGCATCCTGTGCGGTCTGTGCATCGAGGCCTGTCCGACCCGCGCGCTGACCATGACGAACGAGTTCGAACTGGCCGACGCCAGCCGCGAGTCGCTGATCTACACCAAGGAGCAGCTGCTGGCCGGGCTGACCGAGGGCATGGTCGACAGCCCGCACTCGATCTTCCCGGGGATGGACGAGCAGGACTACTACCGGGGCCGGGTGACCGGGGCGGCTCCGGGCACGGTCCGGCAGCCGGCCGTCTCCAAGGGCGAGGAGCCCGCGTCCACCTCCTCCGAGGAGGTGGACGCGTGAGCGCCGTTGTCGCAGCCGCCGCCACCTCCACCGGTGAGGCCGTCCAGTTCTGGGTGCTCGGCACGATCGCCGTGATCGGCGCGCTGTGCACCGTCCTGATGAAGAAGGCCGTGCACAGCGCGCTGTGCCTGGCCGGGACGATGATCATCCTGGCTGTCTTCTACCTCGCCAACGGGGCGTACTTCCTCGGCGTCGTCCAGGTCATCGTCTACACCGGCGCGATCATGATGCTGTTCCTCTTCGTGGTCATGCTGGTGGGTGTCACCGCGGCGGATTCGCTGAAGGAGACCCTCAAGGGGCAGCGCTGGCTGGCCCTGCTCTGCGGGCTCGGCTTCGGCATCCTGCTGATCGCCGGCATCGGGCAGGCCGGGCTGACGCAGTTCAACGGGCTGGGCCGGATCAACTCCGGCGGCCATGTCGAAGGCCTCGCCGAGCTGATCTTCACCAAGTACGTGTTCGCCTTCGAGCTCACCGGCGCGCTGCTGATCACCGCGGCCGTCGGCGCGATGGTGCTCACCCACCGCGAGCGCACCGAGCGCGCCGCCACCCAGCGCGAGCTGTCCGAGCGGCGGGTCCGCGACGGAGTCCAGCTGCCGCCGCTGCCGGCGCCCGGTGTGTATGCGCGGCACAACGCGGTGGACGTCCCCGGCCTGCTCCCGGACGGCACCCCGTCCGAGCTGACGGTCAACAAGACCCTGCGCGACCGCGGCCAGATCCGCGATGTGTCCGGTCAGTCCCTGGAGGACCTGAAGGCGCTGGAGCAGCGCTCGGCGGAGCGCCTCGGACGGGACGATCGCGAGGAGGCTGCCAAGTGAATCCGGTCAACTACCTCTACCTGTCGGCGTTGCTGTTCACCATCGGGGCGGCCGGGGTGCTGATCCGGCGGAACGCGATCGTGCTGTTCATGTGCATCGAGTTGATGCTCAACGCCTGCAACCTCGCCCTGGTCACGTTCTCGCGCATGCACGGCAATCTCGACGGCCAGATCATCGCGTTCTTCACGATGGTCGTCGCCGCCGCGGAGGTCGTGGTCGGCCTGGCGATCATCGTGTCGCTGTTCCGTACCCGCCACTCGGCCTCGGTCGACGACGCCAGCCTGATGAAGCTGTAAGGGGCGTACACGTGGAGAACCTGATTGCGCTGCTGATCGCGGCGCCGCTGCTCGGAGCGGCGGTGCTGCTGTGCGGCGGCCGGCGCCTCGACAAGGCCGGCCACTGGATCGGCACCCTGCTGGCCGCCGTCTCCTTCGGGATCGGCGTGGTGCTGTTCGTCGACATGCTGGGGCTGAGCGCGGACGACCGCACCCTGACCCAGCAGCTGTACACCTGGATCCCGGTCGAGGGCTTCCAGGCGGACGTCGCCTTCCAGCTCGACCAGCTGTCGATGACCTTCGTCCTGCTGATCTCCGGCGTGGGCACGCTCATCCACGTGTACTCGATCGGGTACATGGAGCACGACGAGCGCCGGCGCCGATTCTTCGGCTATCTGAACCTGTTCCTCGCGGCGATGCTGCTGCTCGTCCTCGCCGACAACTACCTGCTGCTGTACGTCGGCTGGGAGGGCGTGGGCCTCGCCTCGTACCTGCTCATCGGCTTCTGGCAGCACAAGCCCAGCGCGGCCACCGCCGCGAAGAAGGCCTTCCTGGTCAACCGGGTCGGCGACATGGGCCTGTCGATCGCCATCATGATCATGTTCACCACCTTCGGGACCTTCGCCTTCGGCCCGGTGCTGGCTTCGGCGGACAAGGCCTCCGAAGCCACCCTGACCGGCATCGGCCTGATGCTGCTGCTGGCCGCCTGCGGCAAGTCCGCCCAGGTGCCGCTGCAGTCCTGGCTCGGTGACGCGATGGAGGGCCCGACCCCGGTCTCGGCCCTGATCCACGCGGCCACCATGGTGACCGCCGGCGTGTACCTGATCACCCGGTCCGGTGCGATCTTCAACGCGGCTCCGGACGCCCAGCTCGCGGTGGTCGTGGTGGGCGCGGTCACGCTGCTCTTCGGTGCGATCATCGGTTGCGCGAAGGACGACATCAAGAAGGCCCTCGCCGGGTCGACGATGTCGCAGATCGGCTACATGATCCTGGCCACCGGCCTCGGCCCCATCGGATACGCCTTCGCCATCATGCACCTGGTGACGCACGGCTTCTTCAAGGCCGGGCTCTTCCTCGGCGCCGGCTCCGTCATGCACGGCATGAACGACGAGGTCGACATGCGCAGGTACGGCGGCCTGCGGAAGTACATGCCGGTCACCTTTGTGACCTTCGGCCTGGGGTACCTGGCCATCATCGGCTTCCCGGGGCTGTCCGGCTTCTGGTCCAAGGACAAGATCATCGAGGCGGCCTTCGCCAAGGGCGGCACCGAGGGCTGGATCCTCGGCTCGGTCACCCTGCTCGGCGCGGCCATCACGGCGTACTACATGACCCGGGTCATGCTGCTCACCTTCTTCGGCGAGAAGCGCTGGCAGCCGGACGAGCAGGGGGAGCTTCCCCACCCGCACGAGTCGCCCAAGTCGATGACTCTCCCGATGGTCGTGCTGGCCTTCGGATCGGTGTTCGCGGGAGCGCTGTTCAGCTTCCACGACTCGTTCGTGAACTGGCTGAAGCCGGTCACCTCCTTTGAACACGGACACCCGCCGCTGAGCGCCGGGGCCATCACCGCCTCGACCGTTGTGGTCCTGCTCATCGGTGTCGGGATCGCGTACACCCAGTACGGCCGCAAGCCCGTCCCGGTCGTCGCCCCCCGCGGCTCGCTCCTCACCCGGGCGGCCCGCCGGGACCTGCTCCAGGACGACTTCAACCACGTCGTGCTGGTGCGCGGCGGCGAGCACCTGACCCGCTCGCTCGTGTACGTCGACCACACGCTGGTCGACGGAGTGGTCAACGGCACGGCCGCCTCGGTCGGCGGACTGTCGGGCCGGCTGCGCAAGCTGCAGAACGGCTACGCCCGCAGTTACGCGGTGTCGATGTTCGGGGGCACGGCGGTCCTGATCGCCGCCACCCTGCTGATGAGGGCGGTGTGACATGAACTTCCCGCTTCTGACGGTGACGGCCGCTCTCCCCGCGGCCGGCGCGATCCTCACGGCGGCCGTACCGGCCGCCCGCCGGACCGCCGCCAAATGGCTCGCGCTGCTCGTCTCCCTGGCGACGCTGGCGCTGGCGGCGCTCGTCGCGATCCGCTTCGAGCCCGGCGGCGCCCGCTACCAGCTCACCGAATCCCACGCCTGGATCCCCGACTTCGGGGTCCGCTACGAGGTGGGCGTGGACGGCATCGGAGTGGCGCTGATCGCGCTCACCGCACTGCTGATCCCCTTCATCATCGCGGCCGGCTGGCACGACGCCGACCCCCTCGAGACGAAGAGCTCGCGCTGGCGGCCGACCCAGGGCTTCTTCGCCCTGATCCTGATGGTCGAGGCGATGGTGATCATCTCCTTCGCCGCCACCGACGTCTTTGTCTTCTACGTCTTCTTCGAAGCCATGCTCATCCCGATGTACTTCCTCATCGGCGGCTTCGGGGACCGGGCACACGCAGGCACCGACGAGAACGCCGCCGCCCAGCGCTCCTACGCCGCGGTCAAGTTCCTGCTCTACAACCTGGCCGGCGGCCTGATCATGCTGGCCGCGGTCATCGGGCTGTATGTGGTCGCCGGGACCTTCTCCCTCCAGGAGATCGCCGACCTGCGCGCCGCGGGCAAGCTCGACATGGCGACCAACACCGAGCGGCTGCTCTTCCTCGGGTTCTTCTTCGCCTTCGCGGTGAAGGCCCCGCTGTGGCCGCTGCACACCTGGCTGCCCAATGCCATGGGGGAGTCCACCGCCCCGGTCGCCGTCCTCATCACCGCGGTGGTCGACAAGGTCGGCACCTTCGCGATGCTCCGCTTCTGCCTCGGCCTGTTCCCCGAGGCCAGCAAGTGGGCCACCCCGGTGGTCCTGGTCCTGGCCCTGATCAGCATCGTGTACGGCGCGCTGCTCGCGGTCGGCCAGCGGGACATCAAGCGCCTGGTCGCCTACGCCTCGATCTCGCACTTCGGCTTCATCATCCTGGGCATCTTCGCGATGACCTCCCAGGGCCAGTCCGGCGCCACCCTCTACATGGTCAACCACGGCCTGTCGACGGCGGCGCTGATGCTGGTGGCCGGGTTCCTGATCTCCCGGCGCGGCTCCCGGCTCATCGCCGACTACGGCGGTGTGCAGAAGGTGGCCCCGGTGCTCGCCGGCACCTTCCTGATCGGCGGCCTCGCCACCCTCTCGCTGCCGGGCCTCGCCCCGTTCGTGAGTGAGTTCCTGGTGCTGGTGGGCACCTTCGCCCGGTATCCGGTGGTCGGCATCATCGCCACCTTCGGCATCGTGCTGGCCGCGCTCTACACCCTGGTGCTGTACCAGCGCACCATGACCGGCCCGGTGAAGGAGGAGGTCCGGTCCATGCCGGACCTGCGCCTGCGGGAGGTGCTGGTCGTCGCTCCGCTGATCGCCCTGCTGATCTTCCTGGGCGTCTACCCGAAGCCGCTGACCGAGATCGTCAACCCGGCGGTGCAGCACACCATGTCCGACGTCAACGAGAAGGACCCCAAGCCGACAGTGCCCACCGTGGAGGCGGCGAAGTGAACGTCCTGAGCGCCGACGCGATCGAACGGATCCCGGCACCGCACATCGAGTACACCCAGCTCGCCCCCACGCTGATCGTGATCGGCGCGGCCATCCTGGGTGTCCTCGTGGAGGCCTTCGTACCGCGCAAGTCCCGCTACTACGTCCAGGTGTTCCTCTCCGTCGCGGCTCTCGCCTCCGCCTTCGCGGCGGTGGTGGCTCTGGCCGCCGGCGGGTACGGGACCACCAAGGCGCAGGTCGCCGCGATGGGCGCCATCGCGGTGGACGGCCCCGCCCTGTTCCTCCAGGGCACCATCCTGCTCGCCTCGGTCGTCGCCCTCTTCACCTTCGCCGAGCGGCGCCTGGACCCGGCCGCGCACGGCAACCGGGTCGACTCCTTCGCCGCCCAGGCCGCCTCGGTCCCGGGCAGCGAGAGCGAGAAGGCCGCGGTCAAGGCCGGGTTCACCACCACCGAAGTGTTCCCGCTCGCCCTGTTCGCGATCGCCGGAATGCTGATCTTCCCGGCAGCCAACGACCTGCTGACCCTGTTCATCGCGCTGGAAGTGTTCTCCCTCCCGCTGTACCTGCTCTGCGCCGTCGCCCGCCGCCAGCGGCTGATGTCGCAGGAGGCCGCGATCAAGTACTTCCTGCTGGGCGCGTTCTCCTCGGCCTTCCTGCTGTTCGGCATCGCCCTGCTGTACGGCTACGCGGGCTCCGTCTCGTACGCCGCCATCGCCGACGTCGTGGACGGCACGGTCGCCACGCTGGACCCGGCGCTGGCCTCCACCATGGGCAATGACGTGCTGCTGCTGATCGGCGGCGCGCTCATCCTGATGGGCCTGCTGTTCAAGGTCGGCGCGGTGCCCTTCCACATGTGGACCCCGGACGTCTACCAGGGCGCGCCCACCCCGGTGACCGGCTTCATGGCCGCGGCGACGAAGGTGGCCGCCTTCGGCGCCCTGCTCCGTCTGCTGTACGTGGTCCTGCCCGGCCTGCGCTGGGACTGGCGGCCGGTGATGTGGGGCGTGGCGATCGTGACGATGCTGGCGGGTGCGGTCATCGCCGTCACCCAGACCGACGTCAAGCGGCTGCTGGCCTACTCCTCGATCGCGCACGCCGGCTTCATCCTGGCCGGTGTGATTGCCACCTCGGAGGAGGGGATCTCCGCGGTCCTCTTCTACCTGGCCGCCTATTCCTTCGTGACGATCGGTGCGTTCGCCGTGGTCACGCTGGTGCGCGACGCGGGCGGCGAGGCCACCCACCTGTCCAAGTGGGCCGGTCTGGGCCGGCGTTCCCCGCTGACCGCGGCGGTCTTCGCCGTCTTCCTGCTGGCTTTTGCCGGTATCCCGCTGACCAGCGGGTTCTCCGGAAAGTTCGCGGTGTTCAGCGCGGCGGCGGCGGGCGGCGCGGGTGCGCTGGTGGTGGTTGGTGTGATCTCGTCCGCGATCGCCGCGTTCTTCTACATCCGGGTGATCGTGCTGATGTTCTTCAGCGAGCCGAAGGCCGACGGCCCGACGGTGGCGGTGCCGTCCCCGCTGACGATGTCCACCATCGCGGTGGGCGTCGCGGTGACGGTGGTGCTGGGCGTGGCCCCGCAGTACTTCCTGGACCTGGCGGGCCAGGCAAGCACCTTCGTCCGCTGACCGGCCTGTTCATCCCGCAGGGCCCGGCTCCCCGATTCGGGGGCCGGGCCCTGCGGCATGTGGTGCTAGTGGTGGCCGTGTGCCGGCGTGGTCGTGGTGGCGGTGGTCTTCTTGGTCTTGGGGCAGGTCAGGGCCGTGTTCCAGTTGTGGAAGCGGCCCGCCGGGTTGTGCTTGTAAGCCCACATGTGCAGGTCGTAGTGCTTGGGCATGCCCTTCCAGTGGCCGGGCATCGGGCCGTCGAACGGCAGGCCGAACATCGTCGGCCGGTCGTCGGCGGTCTTCAGGTCCTGGTCCCGGTCGGTGACCATCCACTCCACCGCCTGGAGCTTGCGGCGGCCGTGTTCGTCGGTTTCCGCGCTGTAGACGAGCGCGGTGGGCCTGCTCGGGTCGGTCGAGCCCCAATAGGCGTCCTTGACGTAGTGGAAGCCCATGGAACCGGCCCCGAACGGGTTGTTCATGCACTCGCCGTGCTTCACATACCCGTCCTTGATCGCCAGCCGCTCGTCCACGTACTTGGCGGTCACCGCGATGGCAATGGCCATGTCGCGCATCGCGCGGTGGTTGCGGGGGTCGGGGGCCGGGCCCTCCACCGCGTGGGACGCCGGTACGACCGTCAGGGCAAGGGACGCGGCAGCCGCGCAGGTGAGGGCGGTCTTGAGGTGACGGGCGGTCATGGGGACTCCTCGCGGTGGGTGTACGGAGCTACGGGCCTGCCCGGGCCCGTCCGTCCACCCTGGCGGCCCGCCCGGCGCGGCGCACGCGGGCCGCGCCCAATGGGGGTGCGCCGCGCGGGGGATCAGGTGGAGGGTGCCGCCGCCCGGGTGGCGTACGCGCGGACGTCCGCGTCCGGGTCGGTGACCGCCGAGGCCAGTGCCGCGCCGGCGTCCGGGGCGTTCCGGTGGGCCGTCAGGGCCAGCACCGCGGCCTTGCGGACGTCGGCGTTCGGGTCGGCCAGCGCCTTCGCCAGCGCGGGCACCGCCAGGTCGGCCGGAGCCGCCGACAGGGCCGTCGCGGCCCCGGCCCGGACCTGCCACGCCGTATCACCGAGAGCAGCCGCGGCCCGCTCGGCGTGCCCGGCCGGGCAGCCGGTCGTGGCCAGCGCCGCCAGCGCGGCACCCCGGACCAGCGGGTCGGCGTCGTCCAGCAGCGGCTCCAGCAGCTCCAGCGGCTCCGGCGACTCCGGCGACTCCGGCGCGGGCGCGCGCACCGCCGCGAGGCCCTTGGCGACCGCGACCCGCACCTCCCGGGCCGGGTCGGCGGCGGCCGTGCCGAGGGCCTGGACGGCGTCCACGGAGACCAGGCCGCGGACCGCCTGGATCCGGACCCCCACCTCGGGGTCGGCGAGCGAACGGGCGTACAGTCCGGCGTCCCCCAGCCGGAGCGCACGCAGTGCTTCGAGCGCGGCCGTCCGGACGGCCGGGTCGGCGACGCCCAGCGCAGCCCGCAGCCCGGCGCCGAACTCCACTTCGCCCGGCAGTACTTCGAGCAGCTCGCGCAGCGACGCGGCGGCGGCCGAGCGGACCTGCGGCGCCGCGTCGGCGAGCCGCTCCGCGAGGGCGGGCCCGGCCCCGGCCGGCAGGGTCTCGGCGAGCGTGGCCACGGCCGCTGCCCGCACCGCGGGGTTCGGGTCGGTGAGGTACTGCCGCAGCGCGGCCAGGTCGGGCTCCTCCTCGCCGAGCGCGAGCAGCTGCAGCAGCCGCCCCTCGCCCGACCCGGAACTGGTTGTTCCGGCCGGGCTGTCGCCCGGGCTGCCGGTCGGGCTGTCGGTCGGGTCGCCGGCCGAGCCGCCCGTGGCGGTACCCGCGGCACCCGCAGCCGCTCCCGTGACAGCCGCGGGCCGGGCCGCCGCCGGCGCCGCGTCGCGCGGGCCGGCCGTGGCCACCGGGACGAGTGCGACCTCGCCCAGGTGCCGGGAGGGGCCGCCCGGCGGGTCGAATTCCGGGACGGGCACCACGTACGGCTCCACCGGCCGGGCGGTGAACTCCATCGCCCCGGACGGGGATTTGCGCAGGTCGAGGTGGTGCAGCCAGCCCGAATCGTCCCGCTCCGGGTGGTCCAGCCGCTCGTGGTACAGGCCCCACCGGGACTCCGTCCGGGCCAGCGAGGCCCGCGCCGCCATCTCCGCGCAGTCCCGGATGAAGGACACCTCGGCGCAGCGCATCAGCTCGTGCGGGGTGCGTGCGCCCATCTCCGCGATCTCCCCGGACATCCGGGTGAACGCCTCCACCGCCAGGGACAGCTTCGCCCCGGTCTTCGGCGGGGCCACGTAGTCGTTCACGAACCGCCGCAGCTTGTACTCCACCTGCGGCTGGGGCGGGCCGTCCGGATTCCGCAGCGGCCGGTAGATCAGCTCGTGCGCGTCGGCCAGCTGCCCGGCGGGCAGGGGGCCCTCGTACGCCCGGTGGCGGGCCGCGTCCGCGCCCGCCAGATCGCCGAAGACGAACGCGCCGATCATGTAGTTGTGCGGGACGCAGGCCAGGTCGCCGGCCGCGTACAGCCGGGGCACGGTGGTGCGGGCGTGCGCGTCCACCCGTACGCCCGAGGCCGAGTGGCCGCCGCACAGGCCGATCTCCGAGATGTGCATCTCGATGTCGTGGGTGCGGTAGTCGTGGCCGCGATTGGCGTGGAAGGTGCCGCGGGTGGGCCGTTCGGTGGAGTGCAGGATCGATTCGACGGCGCCGATCGTCTCCTCCGGGAGGTGGCTGAGCTTCAGGTACACCGGGCCCCGGTCGGAGGCGAGTTCGGCGGCGAACTCGGCCATCATCTGCCCGGACCAGTAGTCGGACTCGACGAACCGCTCGCCGTGCCGGTTGACCTGGTAGCCGCCGAACGGGTTCGCGACGTACGCGCAGGCCGGGCCGTTGTAGTCCTTGATCAGCGGGTTGATCTGGAAGCACTCGATCCCGGTGAGCGCGGCGCCCGCGTGGTAGGCCATCGCGTAGCCGTCGCCGGCGTTCGTCGGGTTCTCGTACGTGCCGTAGAGGTAGCCGGAGGCGGGCAGGCCCAGGCGTCCGCACGCTCCGGTCGCCAGGATGACGGCCCCGGCCCGGACGGTCACGAAGGCGCCGGTGCGGGTGTGGAAGCCGGCCGCGCCGATGGCCGCGCCGCTGTCCGGGTCGGTCAGGACGCGGACCGGCATCACCCGGTTCTCGATCCGGATCCGCTCGCGCATCTCGCGGCGCCGCAACTGCCGGTAGAGCACCTTCTTGACGTCCTTGCCCTCCGGCATGGGCAGGACGTACGAGCCGGACCGGTGGACCTGGCGGACCGCGTACTCGCCGTGCTCGTCCTTCTCGAACTTCACCCCGTACGACTCCAGGCGCTGGACCATGGCGAAGCCCCGGGTGGCGGTCTGCCGGACCGTGGACTGGTCGACGATGCCGTCGTTGGCGCGGGTGATCTCGGCGACGTAGTCGTCGGGCTCGGCGCGGCCGGGGACCACCGCGTTGTTGACCCCGTCCATGCCCATGGCCAGGGCGCCGGAATGGCGTACGTGCGCCTTCTCCAGGAGGAGCACGTTTGCGCCGCGTTCGGCGGCGGTGAGGGCGGCCATGGTGCCGGCCGTGCCGCCGCCGATGACGAGGACGTCGCAGGAGAGTTCCTCGGCCTCGCCGATCGCGGGGATGGCGACGGGGTCCGTGATGTCGGCGGTGTCGGTGGTGGCCACGGGTGGTGCCTTTCAGAGGGAGTCGAGGATGCGCTGCCGGAGGGCTGCGGTGTCGGCGCCGCGCTCGCGGGGGTGCGGCACGTCGAGCACGGCGCCGAGGCGTCCGGAGCCGAGGAGGGCGACCCGGTCGCCGAGGTAGAGGGCCTCGTCCACGTCGTGGGTGACGAAGACGACGGTCGCGCCGGTGTCGTGCAGGATCTCCACCAGCAGGTCCTGCATATCGGCGCGGGTCTGTGCGTCGAGCGCGCCGAAGGGCTCGTCCATCAGGACGGCGCGGGGGCCGCCGGCCAGCGCGCGGGCCAGCTGGACGCGCTGCCGCTGGCCGCCGGACAGCTGGTGCGGCAGTTTGTGGGCGTGCGCCGCGAGGCCGACCCGGGCCAGCCAGGAGGCCGCGGCCTGCCGCCGCTCGGCCCGGGTGCCGGCCCGGCGGATTGCCAGCGGCAGCTCCACGTTGGCGCGTACGGTCCGCCAGGGCAGCAGGGCGTCGTCCTGGAAGACCAGGGCGCGGTCGGCGTGCGGGCGGGTGATCGGGGTGCCGTCCTGGGTGACCCGGCCGTCGAGCGGGGCGAGCAGTCCGGCGAGGGTCCGGAGCAGGGTGGACTTCCCGCAGCCGGAGGGGCCGACGACGGCGAGCAGCTCGCCGGGGGCGATGTCGAGGTCGAGCCCGTCGAGGACGGGGTCTTCGCTCCTGCCGAGCCCCACCCCGCGCAGGGCGAGTTCGGCGCCGGTGGTGGGGGCGTACGTGGTCATGGCGTCAGCTCCTGCTCGGTTGCCTGCTGTCGGCGGGGGCCGGGTCCGCTGCCGGTGCCGCCGGCGGGTGCGGCGCGAGGGTCGGGGCGGAGCCCCGGGGGGCCGGCTTCGTGGGGCGGGCGCTGCGGCGGGCCGAAGGGTGGCGGGCTTCGGCCGGGCCGGGCGCAGGACGTGGCAGCCAGGAGGTGGCGCGGCGGCCCAGGAGTTCCACCGCGGTGGAGGTCAGCCAGCCGAGCGCGCCGATGGTGACCATGCCGACGAACACGCCGGGGTAGTCGACCACCGTGTAGTCCTGCCAGGTCCGGTAGCCGACCCCGTACTCGCCGGAGATCATCTCCGCCGAGATCACACAGATCCAGGCGACGCCGATCCCCACCGACAGTCCGCCGAAGATGCCCGGCAGCGCGCCGGGGAGGACCACCGAGAACAGGACCCGGGCCCGGCCCCCGCCCATGGTCAGGACCGCTTCCTCCCAGACCGGGGTCAGGGCCCGCACCGCGTGCCGGGTCGAGACCAGCACCGGGAAGAAGGCCGCGGTACAGGTGATGAAGACGATCCCCTGCTCGTTCGAGGGGAACAGCAGGATCGCCACCGGCACCAGCGCGATGGCGGGGACGGGCCGCAGCACCTCCGTCAGCGGGCCCAGCAGGTCCGCGGCGAGCCGGGAGCGGGCGATGGCCGTGCCGGCCGCCACCCCCAGCACGGCGGCCAGCAGGAAGCCCGTGACGATCCGGCGCAGACTGTACGTCAGGTCCTCCCAGTACGGGCCGGACCCGACCCGCTCCGAGAGCTCCGCGGCCACCTCGCCGACCGTGGGGAACTGCTCGAACCGCAGCCACAGGTTCAGGTCCAGCGAGGTCAGCAGCTGCCACAGGCCCAGCGCCGCCCCGAGCGAGACCGCCCGCAGCAGCCACCGCCCGGCCGAGGCCGTCATGAGGCCAGGCCCACGGCGTCCGCGTAGCTCACGATCCGGGCCCCGGCGTGCTGTCCGGCGTACGCCTGCGCGCCCGCCTCGGTCACGAAGGCCCGCAGCTCGGTGCCCTCGGCCACCCAGACCGCGCGGCCCGCGAACCACAGGGTGCCGGTCACCGCGTCCGGTACGTATGCGGCCCGTACGTCCGCCCCCTTGGCGGCCTTGAGCAGCTCGCGCGGGCTGTCGAAGGTACGCGTGCTGCTCTGCCCCTTCAGCCACAGCTCGGCGCGGGCTGCGGCCGGCTTCGGGAGGCCGGGGGCGCCCGCCGAGGCCGCGCGCAGCGGCGCCGGGTCCACGAAGGCGTCCACGTCCACCTCGCCCACCAGCTGTGCCTCCCGCAGGACCGGCACGTCCTCCTTCAGCGCGGCGATCAGCTCCGGCCGCAGCTCCGGGTCGAAGGTCGCGATGCCGTTCGCCCCGTTGTAGAGGTATACCACCTCGGCCGGCAGGCCGGTCTCCTTGGCCACCGACTCGGCGGCGGCGACCGGCTGGGACCGCAGGTGGTCCGTCGCCTTCCGCTGCGCGCGCAGGAAGTCCTCCAGTACCCCGGCCCGTTCGGCGGCGAACTTCTCCCGGACGGTCACCCCGTGGAAGGTCGGCAGGTTCAGCTCGGCCCCGTCGTACAAAGCCGTCGCTCGCCCCTCATAAGCCAGCTGCCCGGGCCAGGCCACGAACTGGGACAGCGCGTCCGCGCTGCCCGCCTGGAGGGCCGAAGCGCCCACACTGGGCTGCTGGTTGAGTTTCCGGATGCCCTTCTCCGGGTCGATGCCGGCCCGCTTCAGGGCCCGGACGAGCGTTCCGTCGGCCGCCGAGCCCACGCTCGTCGACACCCTCTTCCCGCGCAGGTCGGCCAGGGACTTCAGGGGCGAACCGGGGGCGGTGACGATGGTGTTGAGGCCGCCGTGCAGGTTGTAGCCGGTCACCGAGACCAGCCGGGTCGGCTGCTTCAGTTCCTTGCCGCGGGCCGCGTTGATGAGCAGCGGATAGTCGCCCATCGACCCGATGTCGATCTTCCCGGCGGTCATCTGGGCGGTGATGGGGGCGCCCGTCGCGTAGTCCTGCCAGTCCACCGTGTAGGTGACCCCGTCCTTCTTGCCGCGGGCCGCCAGCTCCTGCTCGAAGTAGCCGAGGGAGCGCAGCAGGGTGCCGGCGGTGACGGTGTTGATGGTCTTGGACTGGTAGCCGACGGTCACCGTGACCGTCTTGCCCTCCTGGCCGGCGTCGGCGCCGGCCTCGCCACCGCAGGCGGTGGCGAGGGGCAGCAGGAGTGCGGCGAGCGGGGCGAGCGGGTGGATGCGTCGCATGGGAGTCGGGCCTTTCACCGGAGCAGGTAGGGCATGTTGACGGTCACCGCGCCGGTGGGACAGCGGGCGGCGCAGGGGCCGCAGTACCAGCACTCGTCGACGTGCATATAGGCCTTGCCGTTGTCCTGGTGGATCGCGAGCGAGTCGAGCGGACACATGTCGACGCAGAGGGTGCAGCCGTCGATGCACTTGGACTCGTCGATGGTCACGGGCACGTCGGCACGCTGGGGCACCAGAGGCATGGCTGTCTCCAGGAGGGCAGGCGGAAGAGGGACTTCGGAGTTCAGAGCGAGCGGCGCAGCAGGCCGCTCATGGTGATCCGGTCGCCGCGGAAGCGGATGAATTCCAGGTCGACGGGACGCCCGTCGCGCAGGTGGGTGAGCCGCTCCAGCATCAGGACGGCCGCGCCCTTGGGCGCTTGGAGCACGGCGGCGGAGTGCGCGTCGGCGTTGACGGCTTCGAGGGTGATGTCGGCATGGCCGAGCGGCTGTCCGGCGAGGGATTCCAGCAGCCGGAAGACGTCGGTGTTCTCCAGGTCGCAGCCGAGGAGTCCGCTGCCGAGGTCCATCGGGACGTAGGTGAGGTCGAGGGACAGCGGAAGGCCGTTCAGCCTGCGCAGCCGCTCGATGTAGAGCACATCGGTGTGCTCGGGGAGGCCCAGCCGGTGGGCGACGGGTGCGGGCGCCGGCACCGGGCCCACGGTGCGGACCTCGTTGCTGACGGTGCCGTGCTCGTGCAGGGTCTCGGCGAGCCCCTGCAGGCGGTCGAGGCCGTGCGGGTATTTCTCGCAGACCACGACCGTGCCGACGCCGGGCTGCCGTTCGACGAACCGCTCGCCGCGCAGCAGGTCCAGGGCCTGCCGGACGGTGTTGCGGCTGGCCCGGTAGTCGGCGGCGAGGGTGTTCTCCAACGGGAGGACCCCGCCGGGGAAGGCGCCCGAGAGGATCTGGTGGCGCAGCAGGTCGGCGAGCTGCCGCGCCTGGTCCGCGCGCAGCCGTCGCCGCCGCGCGGCGTGGTCGAGGCTGCGTTCGGCTGGCATGGCAGGGAACGTACCGGCGGCCGGGCCGTGATGGTGTTGCCGCAGTATTGCGCCACCGGGCGGCTGATGTGAACCGCTCTGACCTGCGGTTTCCGGGGCGGGGTGGCAAGATCCGCCACCCCGCCCGCGGGGGTGTCCCAGGGTGTGGACTAGCGGGCGCCCACAATGCGGCCGGTGACCTCGCCGAGGCCCACCCGGACCCCGTCCGGGCCCGGCGCCCAGGCGGTCATGGTGACGGTGTCGCCGTCCTCCAGGAAGGTGCGCTTGCCGTCGGCCAGTTCGATGGCGTCCCGGCCGTTCCAGGTCAGCTCCAGCAGGGAGCCCCGCTGGTTCACCTCGGGTCCGCTGACGGTGCCGGAGCCGTAGACGTCGCCGGTGCGCAGCGAGGCGCCGTTGACCGTCATGTGGGCGAGCTGCTGGGCGGCCGTCCAGTACATGGTCGCGAACGGCGGACGGGCCACCTCCTGCCCGTTGACCGACACGGTGATGTGCAGGTCGAACCCGCCGTCCTCGTCGGTGGCGGAGTCGTCGAGGTAGGGCAGCAGGGGGAAGTCGCGGGCCGGCGGCGCGACCCGGGCGGCGTCCAGGGCCTCCAGCGGGGTCACCCAGGCCGACACCGAGGTGGCGAAGGACTTGCCGAGGAAGGGGCCGAGCGGCACGTACTCCCAGGCCTGGATGTCCCGCGCGGACCAGTCGTTGAGCAGGAACAGCCCGAAGACGTGCTCCCGGAAGTCGCCGAGGGCCACCTGCTCGCCCATCCCGGACGGGGTGCCGACGACGAAGCCGACCTCGGCCTCGATGTCGAGCTTGGTGCTGGGCCCGAAGACGGGCGCCGGGTCGGCGGGGGTCTTGCGCTGCCCGGAGGGCCGTACGACATCGGTGCCCGAGACCACGATGGTGCCGGAGCGGCCGTGGTAGCCGATGGGCAGGTGCTTCCAGTTGGGGGTGAGCGCGTCGCCGTCCGGGCGGAACATCCGGCCCACGTTGGTGGCGTGGTGCTCGCTGGCGTAGAAGTCGACGTAGTCGGCGACCTCGTACGGCAGGTGCAGGGTGACCGCGTCGAGGGCGATGAGGTGCGGTTCGACGGTCGGCCGGTGCCCGGGGTCGGTCACCCAGGCGGTCAGGGCGCGCCGTACGTCGTGCCAGACGGTGCGGCCGGCGGCGAGCAGCGGGTTGAGGGAGGGCTTCCCGAGCAGTCCGGCGTACGGGGAGCCGAGCGCGAGGGCGGCTGCACCGGCGTCGAGCACGTGACCGCCGAGCCGCACGCCGATGCGCCGCCGGGCGGGCTCCTCGGCCGTGCTGAACACCCCGTACGGGAGGTTGTGCGGTCCGAACGGATCGCCCTCGGGGACGTCGAGGGGGCTCTGCTGGGGCATGGGGTGCTGCCTCGCTTTCCACGCGGCCGGGGGTGTCCCGGGTGACACAGTGCGGGTTGACACGTTACGTGGCTCCTTTAGCGGACGGGAGGCCGGATTGGGGAGCGATTTGTAGGACTTGTCCGAGCCGGTCCTATCCTTGGCGCCGTGACTCGCGCCCTCCCGCACTCTCCCTCTCCCTCTCCCTCTCCCTCTCCCTCCCTCCCCTATGCCCTCATCGCCACCGACCTGGACGGGACCCTGCTGCGCGCCGGTGACACCGTCTCGCGCCGCTCGTACGCCGCGCTGGCGCGGGCGCGCGCGGCGGGCGCCCGGCACATCGTGGTGACCGGCCGCCCCGTTCCCCAGGTACGCCATGTCCTGGACGGGCTCGGCTACACGGGGCTCGCGGTGTGCGGGCAGGGCGCGCAGGTGTACGACGCGGCGGGCGGGCGGCTGCTGCACTCCGTCCCGATGGACCGGGAGCTGGCGGAGGTCGCCCTCGGGAAGATCGAGGCGGAGATCGGGGAGGTCTACGCGGCGGTCAACGGGGCAGGCCTGGACGCGGCGGCGATGCTGATAGAGCCGGGCTACCGGATGCCGCACCCGCACCTGGCGACGATCCGGGTCGCCCGCCGGGCCGAGCTCTGGTCCGCCCCGATCAACAAGGTGCTGCTCCAGCATCCGGAGCTGGACGACGACGAACTGACGCGGATCGCGCGGGGGGTGGTCGGGGACCTCGTCAACGTGACGATGGCGGGGGAGCACACGGTGGAGCTCCAGCCGCCGGGGGTCTCGAAGGCGAGCGGGCTGGCGGTGGCGGCGGCCGAACTGGGCTTGAGCGGGGGCGCGACGATCGCGTTCGGGGACATGCCGAACGACATCCCGATGTTCGCGTGGGCGGCGCACGGGGTGGCGATGGCGAACGCGCATGCGGAGCTGGTCGCGGTGGCCGACGAGGTCACCCTGTCCTGCGAGGACGACGGCATCGCGGTCATCCTGGAACGCCTCTACCGTTCCTAGTCAGTGAGCAGGAGTGAGTCTTGGGCCCACGTCCCGGCACTGCGCGCATCCCGAACGGTTGTGGATGCGCTGGTCTCCCGCGTTCCTTGTGTTGTCCCTGTCCGGGCACGTGCATCGTGTGCACGGTCCGTGACGGGTGGGCGGGTTCCCTCACGCTCTTGGGCACCACGGTCGGCCTGGACGGTCCGATGCCCGCGACGATCACTCCGGTCGTCGCGGGGCGGTGCCGTCCGTCGCCGGATCGGGTGCCCGAGGGCGCGTCGTCCGATCGCGATACCGGCGGCATCGTGACGGGAGATCTTGCGTCGTGGGGTGACAAGCGGCTTGCGCCAGTGCTGATCGCCCCACTGAGAGGTGTAAGCCGGATCAACCGCGACGATCGACAGACCGGCTTCGGCGGCCATGGAGACGAGCCGAGCCTTGAGCCTGCCGGTGGGCATACCGGAGATGAGCTGCCGGAACCGCTTCTTGCGGCCGTGCTTCTCCCGGGTCTTCTCCGCTTGGAAGTCAAGGTCCTCGACGGCGATCGCGGCGACGCCGCGTCGTTTGGCCCAGTGCAGTACCTGGGTGATGGCGTGCCGGATCTGCGCATCCCGGTGGTCCGCGGTGCCCGACAGGTCATAGAAGAACCGGTGCGGCTCACCCATCGGATTGCCGTGGGTGTCGAGGCGGTAGGCGGCGAAGTGGCCGGCGTTCGTATCGACGCCGATCACACCGCTCGTGAGTGCCGTCTCCAGCGGGATCGTCTGGACGACGGGGCGCTGCCAGGATGCGGTGAGGTACCAGCGCCCGCGCGGGGCGTCGTAGTGGATGCGGTAGGCGACGGCCCGGTTGCCGTCGATCCGGTCCCGCCATTCCCGGCCCCGGTGCGCGAAAGCGATGCGGGAGGCCAGGACGTACCGGCCGTGCTTGGCATTCGCCAGATCCGCGAGTGGCGCGGGCAGCTTGATGGATACCCGGCCGTCAGGGGTGACACGGATCGTCTCGTTTCCGAAACGCTTCCCCGACTCGCCGTCAGCGGCCAGGAACCAGCGCTCCGCCTCCCACCGCTGCCGCCACTCGGCCTCGGTGAGCTGCACTGCCTGGAGGTTGCGCCGGTTGTTGAGGAGCTTTCGGCCGCCGCGCACGATGTGCACGACGCCGTTCTCCCGGTCGGCTCGGGCGACGTCGAGACGGTGCTCCAGGGTGTGCAGACGCCGGGATTTGTGGAACCACTCGCCCTTGCTGCGGTATCCGCCCGGTGCCCGCTTGCTGCCCTTGCCCCCAAGGGGCTGGGACAGTCGGTGCGTCAGCATGCGGACACCGGCCTCAAGGCTTTGGATGTGCGCGAGCTGGCAGCGGCGGGAGAGTGCCCACTGATCATGTGTGGCCTTCGTGATCGACCCGGCCCAGCGGGAGGACGACCCGGCTGTCATCGCCCGCTTCCGGGCAGCCCACGTGTCCGTGGAGTGCTCCAGGCCGTCTTGAGGTCACGGGACGCGAGAACGCCCAGGTGCTCGCCCACGCCACGCAGAACCGTCTCGTCCTGGGCGGTCAGGCCCTTGAGGCGGTCGCGTATCGCCACACCGGACGGGCCGAGCGCCACGAACGGCGCCTCGACGGTGCGCAACTGCCGCTTCTTCGGCTGCTCAGTCATCGGCAGCCGCCGCTACCAGAGCCTTCCTCGCCCGGTCCTTCGCTGAGCGGCGGCCGTACAGACGGGCGCAGAACGAGGTCAGTACCTCCATCATGTCCCGCACCAGGTCGTCTTCGGTCTCGCCGTCATCGAGAACGATCAGGCGGCGGCCATGTGCGGACAGCGCGGCCTCGACCAGTTCCACGTTCATCCGCCCGAGCCGGTCCTTGTGCTCCACAACCACGCTGGTCACACCCGGGTCAGCGAGCAGCCGCCGGACTTGGGAACGCGAACCGTTCACACCCGAACCGATCTCGGACTCGACTCGCACAACCCGATGACCGGCCTTCGCAGCCCACGCCGACAACCTGGCGTTCCAGATCCGGCTTCTGGCCGTGAGAGGAGACACGGGCATACAGCCCAAGACCACCGGCCGCTTCAGAAGCGGTGCCTGCGCCCACATTCACCAGGATCACGCGCGTCCCGACCCTCTGGGCCGGCACCGGCAAAGTGCCCTCACGGAACCAGCGATACGCAGTCTGCGGATGCACACCCTGTGCCTTCGCCCACTCCTTGAGGTTCATGCACCCGACGGTAACGACACTCACCAAAACGCACCATAACTCACAAGAGTGAACCAACAAGGCAGCAGCCCACCGCCCCGACGGGGCCCAGCCCGTGCCGGGGCCGCGGGGCGCCGCTGCGCGGAATAGGCCCGCCCCTTTCCCGAAACCGGAGCTGCGCCCCGGACCCCGTCAGGGGCGCGGGGAACTGCGCGACCGGCCACAGCCGGCCCGCAGGCCCGCAACAAGGGGCCGCCCCGGCCCCGGGGGTGGGGCGTGGGGCGGGGCCCCGGGCGGGGCCGGGCGGCAGCCCGGTTTCGGGAAGGGGCGGGGTGGGGGATAGGCGCGCGCAGCGCAGGGCGGGGTCAGCCCGCTGCGCGGGGGAGGCGGCGTTCCCAGGTGTGGTGGAACACCACCTCCTCGCCCTCCCGGCACACCACCTCGTTCAACGTCAGGAAGCCGCCCTCATCGCACGAGGTCTCCGACCGCGTCTCCACCCGCGCATCCCACCCCAGCTCCGGCCGGTGCAGCCGGATCCGCCACTCCGAGCGCGCCCGCGCCGACAGCGGATCCGCCTCCTGGATCTCGTACACCTCCGCCGTGTCCTCGCCGAACTCCAGCCCGTCCGGGTACACCCGGGTGCCCCCGTACCGCGGATCCACCTCCAGCCGCCACATCCCGCGCGCCACGTCCCGTACCACCAGCCGTTCCGGGCGCGGCTCGTCCAGGGTGACGGGGAAGGACACCCCCAGCGGTTCCGACTGTTCCGGTGCCTCGAACGCGACCGAGCCGTCCGCCGGCGACGGCGACCGCACCGGCAGGGTCAGGGTGCTGCCCGTCGGGTCCACCGTCCAGCCGGCCTCCGAGCCGGCCCGCGGCCAGATCCACGGCCAGTACGCGGAGGAGAGGGCCAGGCGGATGCGGTGGCCGGGCGGGAAGGAGTGGCCGATGCCGTTGAGGTCGAAGGTGACCGCCTCCCAGGCCCCGGCCGGCCACGGCACGGCCCGGTCCCGGCCCGTCCGGGCCGACAGGTTGAGCGCACCCCGGGTGACCAGGGTCGAGGACCCGTCGGGGGCGACATCGCAGAGCCTGGCGATCACCTGCCCGTACGGGACGTCCATGCGGAGGCGGACCGTCACCGAGGGCCGCCCCAGTACCTCCACCGCGGAGCCGACCGGCACCGGGAACTCGAAGCACGCCGACTTCGCGTCCTCCTCCCGCTGGTCCGGCGGCAGGTCCGCGTCGTTGCCGAACGGGAAGAACCGGCCCGCGTCCACGCCGGTGTGCTGCGGGGAGCGCACCAGCACCGGTTCGCCCTGGAAGGCGTACGCCACCGGTGTGACGTTCGGCGAGGGCCAGGCGGGGTCCGCGACCCAGCGGCCCGGCATCTCCTGGTAGACCGTGCGCGGCGGGTGCGAGTCGCTGATCCAGGAGCGGAGCAGCGGCTCGTCCATGACCCCGTTGTCGGCTCCCTTCAGCCAGTGGTCCCACCAGCGCAGGGTCTCCTGCAGGAAGCCGATCGCCGGGCCGGGCGGCAGCCCGCGGTCCGGGTACTGGTGGGACCACGGCCCGATCAGGCCGCGCACCCGGTCCGCCGGCAGGTGCTCTACCAGCCGGAGGACCGTGTCCCGGTAGGGGTCGTGCCAGCCGCCCACGGCCAGGACGGCCGCGCCGATCGCCCCGTAGTCCTCGCAGACGCTGCCGTGCTTCCAGTAGCCGTCCCGGGTCTGGTGGGACAGCCAGGTGTGGATCAGGGGTTCCACGGACTCCAGGCGGGACAGCCACTGTTCCCGCCAGCCCTCGCCCGCGTACAGCGGGTCCGGCGGGCGGGCGGCGAAGGCCAGCATGGTGGCCGCCCAGGCGTGCATGTCCACGGCCAGCACCGAGCCGCCCATGTAGTGGACGTCGTTGTCGTAGCGGTCGTCGGTGGAGCAGACGGTGACGATGGCCTTCAGCGGTTCGGGGGCGAGGGCGGCGATCTGGAGGGAGTTGAAGCCGCCCCAGGAGATGCCGAACATGCCGACCGAGCCGGTGCACCAGGGCTGGGCGGCCAGCCATTCGACGACCGCGACGCCGTCGGCGAGTTCCTGCGCGTCGTACTCGTCGCCCGGGCGGCCGTCGCTGTTGCCGTGCCCGCGCACGTCCACCCGTACGGAGGCGTATCCGTGCCCGGCGTACCAGGGGTGCCGCTGCCAGTCGCGGGGCGCGGTCCAGTCGGTCAGTCGGTACGGCAGGTACTCCAGCAGCGCCGGCACCGGTTCGTCGGTGAGCGGGCGCCAGATGCGGGCGTAGAGCTCGACGCCGTCCCGCATCGGGATCCGGACGTCGTCGTGCGTCGTCTCGTAGGGGAACTCGGTACGGATGATCATCGGCGACCTCGAAACCTCAACCTCGAAACCTCAAACCTGGAAACCTGGAAACCTCAGTGGACGGGGTGCATGGTGCGCCGGAGCCACGGCGCGAGGGCGAGCACGGCCAGGCCGACGGCCACCGCGATGGCGCCGTTGACGCCGAAGTACACGGGGTTGGACACCTCGCCGTAGAACTTCACGACCTGTGCCTGGATGCCGTTGGCCAGGGCCAGCGAGAGGAACCACAGGGCCATGGTCTGGCTGCTGAAGGCCTTCGGCGCGAGTTTGCTGGTGGCGGACATGCCGGAGGTCTGCAGCAGGACGTCGCCGAGGCCGAGCAGCAGGTAGGAGCCGACGATCCACCAGGCGGCCATCCGGTACGTGTCCGTGGCGTGCCCGGAGGTGGGGATCACCATCAGCAGGAAGGACAGGCCGCCCAGGATCACCCCGAAGGCGATCTTGTTGGAGGTCTGCGGCTGGCGGCGGCCCATCCGGACCCAGACGGCGGCCACCACCGGGGCCAGCGCCACCTCGAAGGCGCCCAGAGCCGAGGCGTACCAGCCGGCCGGGAAGTCGAAGCCGAGGAGGGAGGTGCGGGCGTTGGTCGAGGCGAGCAGCATCATCGTCGAGTACGCCTGGAAGAGGATGAAGTTGAAGGCGACCGAGGCGAGGAAGAGCACCGCGTACGGGCGCAGCCGGCCGCGCTCCTCGGCGCTGACCTGCGGGCTGCGGAACATCACCGTGAAATAGACGACGGGCGCGATCACCGAGGTGAGGGTGAGGACGTCGACGAAGCGGTCCATGGTGAGCCAGCCGGCGGCGGCGAGCAGGCCGCAGAGGGCAGCGAGGCCGAGCAGCCCGCCGGCGATGGTCCGTACGGCGCGGCGCATGGCGTCGGGGGTGAGGGGGAACTCGGCCGAGTGTTTCCGTCCGGCCAGATGGCGGCGGCCCAGTACGTACTGCACCAGCCCGGCCGTCATGCCGAGCGCGGCGGCCGAGAAGCCCCAGTGCCAGCCCTTGTTCTCGCCCAGCCAGGCGGTGACCAGCGGGCCGGCGAAGGCGCCGATGTTGATGGCCATGTAGTAGAGGGCGAAGCCGGCGTCGCGCCGCTCGTCGGCCGTCCGGTACAGCTTGCCGACCATGCTGGCGACATTGGGCTTGAGCAGGCCGGTGCCGGCGCTGATCAGGCCGAGGCCCGCCCAGGTCATGGCGGTGGTCGGGACGGCCATGGCGTAGTGGCCGCAGGCGATGAGGATGCCGCCCCACAGGACGGCCCGGTAGGAGCCGAGGATCCGGTCGGCGAGCCATCCGCCGGCGACGGAGACCAGGTAGACCATGGTTCCGTAGGCCGCCGAGACGGATGCGGCGGTGCCGGGGTCCATGCCCAGGCCGCCGTTCGCCACGGTGTCCGCGAAGTAGAGGACGAGGATGGCCTGCATGCCCAGGAACGAGAAGCGTTCCCAGACCTCCAGCCCGGACAGCGTGGCCAGGCCCCGGGGGTGTCCGAGGAAGGCGTGGTCGTCGGCGGGCGGCGGCTGGTCGGCCTGGGGGTCCACCGGCTCCGGCAGCTCCGGGAGCTCCGGCGGCTCCGACGGCTCACCTATGGCAGTCTCAGTTCTGGACAAAACGTATTCTCCGGTTGTTATGGGTCTCTCAAGAACATACCGGTGCGCATCGGGTGGTGCGTGAAAAGCGGGCCCGGCTTGGAACGGCGGGCGCTCACGGTGATCGAAAATGGACGGGATACGCTGGCTTGAGCGAAGGCAGCGACACATCGACAATCCAGGTGATCGTCACCGTGATCGGCAGCAGACAGGAGTACCCCTCGTGACCGTCGTCGGGCCGTTCGGACTGAGCGTGCGGGACCAGGCTCTTGAGACCGATGTCCAGGCCGGACTGGCGGCCGTGGAGGCGGGTCTGCTGGAGGCCACCAAGAGTGAGGTCCCCTTCATCACCGAGGCAGCGCAGCACCTGGTACGCGCCGGGGGCAAGCGCTTCCGGCCGCTGCTGGTGATGCTGGCCTCCCGGTTCGGGGATCCGTACGCGCCCGGAATCGTGCCCTCCGCCGTGGTGGTGGAGCTCACCCATCTGGCCACCCTCTACCACGACGATGTCATGGACGAGGCGGACGTACGCCGCGGGGTGGACAGCGCCAACGCCCGCTGGGGCAACTCGGTGGCAGTCCTGACGGGTGACTTCCTGTTCGCCCGCGCCTCGCACATCCTGGCCGACCTCGGACCGGAGGCCGTCCGCATCCAGGCCGAGGCCTTCGAGCGGCTGGTGACGGGGCAGATCCTGGAGACCGCCGGCCCGCGCGACGGCCGCGACCCGGTCGCGCACTACCTCGACGTCATCGCCGGCAAGACCGGCTCGCTGATCGCCGTCTCCGGCCGGTTCGGCGCGCTGATGTCCGGTGCCGACGAGTCGGTGGTCGACATCCTCACCCAGTACGGCGAGCGCCTCGGCACCGCCTTCCAGCTGGCCGACGACGTCCTCGACATCGCCTCCGACTCCCACGAGTCCGGCAAGACCCCCGGCACCGACCTGCGCGAGGGCATCCCGACCCTGCCCGTGCTGCGGCTGCGCGAGATGGCCGCCCGGGACCAGAACCCCGAGGACCTGGAGCTCGTCGCCCTGCTCGACAGCGATCTGACGGACGACGCCCGGCACGCCGAGGCGCTGGCCCGGCTGCGCGTCCACCCGGCGCTGGAGCAGGCCCGCCGCGACACCATCCGGTATGCGGAGGACGCCCGCGCCATGCTGGCCCCGCTGCCCGAGTGCTTTGCGAAGTCCGCGCTGGAAGAGCTGTGCGACGCGGTGGTACACCGCGCCGGGTAGTTCTTCCGGCGGTGCAACGGGCCCTTTCTACCCCTACGGGATGGGGGAGGAAGGGCCTTGTCGTCTCATCCCACGGTCGTACGCGAATTGGCTCCGCGGACTGACGCGGCCTACGGGCCCGGTTTGGTCAGATGGATGCAACAACCCCACCGCATCGGGTGAGCGTGGCGACACGGGGGTCGCCGCCGAAGACACAGAGGGCAGGGCACTGACATGGCAGCGAACACGAAGACTTTCCGCAAGGCCGCGCGGTACGCCGTACCGGTCGCGGTGATCGGCGTGGTCGGCGCGACCGTCGCACTGGTCCCGGCCTTCGCGAACGCAGGAGGCCCTGATCTGCCGAAGATCACGGCGCAGGAACTGATCGAGAAGATCGCCGCCTCGGACGTGGAGCAGCTGTCCGGCACCGCCAAGATCAGTACGGACCTGGGCCTGCCGAAGCTCGCGGGCGGACTGCTCGGCGGCGGTGGCGGGGTGGCCGGCGGCTCGGCGGACCCGACGGACAAGGTGGCCCAGCTCGCCTCGGGCACCCACACCTTCACGATCGCGGCCGATGGCCCGGACCGCCAGAAGCTGACCTTCCTGGACGGCAAGGACGAGTACAGCCTCACCCACAACGGCAAGGACGTGTGGGGGTACGACAGCCAGTCCAACGAGGTCTACCACGAGAAGGCGGACGAGGCGCGGCCGGCTCCGGAGCGCAAGACCGCGGAGCGGCTGCCGGCCACGCCCAAGCAGCTGGCCGAGGAGGCCCTGAAGGCGGCCGGCACCACCACGGAGGTCACCGTCGGCGACACCGCGCAGGTCGCCGGGCGGAACGCCTACCAGCTGGTGCTCAAGCCCAAGCAGTCCGGTTCGACCGTGGACTCGGTGCGGATCGCGGTGGACGCGAAGAACGGCATGCCGCTCCGCTTCCAGCTGCTGTCCGGCAAGGGCGGCAAGCCGATCGTCGACGCGGGGTTCACCCAGATCGACTTCAAGAAGCCGGCCGCCGACACCTTCGCCTTCACCCCGCCCAAGGGCGCGAAGGTGATCGAGGGCGACTCCGAGCACGGCAAGGACGGCAAGGAGTTCAAGGGTCTGGAGTCCATCCCCGGCCTGGACGGTCTGACCGGCGGGGCCCTGAACGGCGCGGGCGCGGGCGAGGTGAAGGTCCTCGGCGAGGGCTGGGCCTCGGTCGCCCGGATCGACTCGGGCACGGGCAAGGGCCTCAAGGAGCTGGAGAACGACAAGAACGCGCCCAAGGAAGCCAAGCAGTTCCTGAACTCCCTCGGGGACAAGGTCACCGGCAAGTTCGGTGAGGGCCGGGTCTTCTCGACCCGTCTGGTCAACGCCCTGATCACGGACGACGGCAAGGTCTACGTCGGCGCGGTCACCAAGGACCAGCTGGTGAAGACGGCCGACGCCGACAAGTAGCCGACAAGTAGGCGCACCTGCACGGAGGGTGGCCCGGGACCTGTGTCCCGGGCCACCCTTTCGCCGTTCCCGTTCTGCGTACAGCAACCCCGCTGTACGGTGAACGGTATGTCGAGACACGTCACCATCCGCCTGGACGAAGAGTTCCACGAACGCCTCAAGGCGCGTGCGGCGGCACTGGGCACGACGGTCACCGCGATGATCACCGAGGTCACCGAGCGCGAACTGGACGAGGACCGGAGGAAGTTCCTCTCCGGAATAGAGGAGTTCGCCGATCACTGGGGCTACTTCCAGGAGCGGTTCGGGAATTGAAGATCACCATGGAGTGGGCCTGGACCGCACTCGCCCACCATCTCCCGTCCGATCCCGCCGTGTGGGATCCGTCCGGAGTGGCGGCTGCGGTGGCGCGGCACCAGAACGACCTGGTGCTCGTCCCGGAGCAGCCGGCCCCGGACACGGCCTGGCGGGCAGCCGCCTTCCTGCACACCCTGGCCGTGTGCCCGGCGCTGGAATCCCCGATGAACGAGTTCTATGCAGCCGCCGCCACCCGCTCGTACCTGCGGGTGGCCGGGGCCAAGCAGCTGCCCTCGCCGGAGGCGCTGGGTGATCTGGTGGAGGCTGCCAAGAAGGGCCGGGCGGACATCGCCGCGGTCGCGGAGGAGCTCCGCGCCCAGATCCAGGAGCCGCCGCCGGTGATGCACGGCGACGGCTCCGAGGACGGCGGGACCGGGATCAGAAGGTGATCTTCCAGCTGTTGATGTAGCCGATGTCCTGCGCCGCCGCGTCCTTGACCCGGAGGTTCCAGACCCCGTTCGCGACCTCGCTGGAGGCGTTGACGGTGTACGTCTGCACCAGGTTGTCGGCGCTGCCGCCGCTGCGGTTGTGCAGGTTGTAGACGGTGCCGTCGGGAGCGACCAGGTCGACCACCAGGTCACCGCGGTAGGTGTGGACGATGTTCACGTCCACCTTGGTGGTGGCCGGGGCGTTGCCCGCGACACCGGAGACCGTGATCGGCGAGCTCACCGCGGCAGCGGGGGAGTCCGGTATGTTCACGTCCGCGGTGTTCTCGAAGGACTGGCCCGGCGGGACCGGGGTGCCCGCACCCAGGTTCCACAGGGCGTAGGCGATGGCGTCGCTGTTGCGGTCCAGGGCGGTGTCGTTGACGCTCGCCAGGGTGTCGCAGGAGGAGTGGTAGCAGCGGTCGAAGGCCTGCCCGGCGGTGCCGCCCCACTTCTGGGCCTGGGCCGCGGTCTTCGTCCGGCTGGCGCCGGTGAAGAGACCGCCGACCGGGATGCCCACGTTCTTGAACGACGCGTGGTCCGACCGTCCGTCGCCCTCGGTCTCGATCTCCGTCGGGACGCCGATGCCCGAGAAGTAGTTCTTGAAGGTCTGCTCGATCGCGGGGTCGTCGTCATAGACGAAGTAGCCCGCGTTCAGCGAGGCGACCATGTCGAAGTTCAGGTAGCCCGAGAGCTTCGACCGCTCGGCGGCCGGCAGGTTGTTGACGTAGTACTTCGATCCGATCAGGCCGAGCTCCTCCGCCCCCCACCAGCCGAACCGCAGGTGCTTGGTGGGCTGCAGGCCGGCCCGCGAGACGGCCAGGGCGTTCTCCAGCAGGGCCGCCGAACCCGATCCGTTGTCGTTGATGCCCGGGCCGGAGGTGACGCCGTCCAGGTGTGCGCCGGCCATCAGCACCGAGTTGGGGTCGCCGCCGGGCCAGTCGGCGATCAGGTTGTAGCCGGTGGCGCCGCTGCTGGTGAACGTCTGCAGGGTGGTGGTGAACCCTGCGGCATCCAGCTGGGCTTTGACGTAGTCGACCGAAGCTTTGTAGCCGGCCCGGCCGTGGGCGCGGTTGCCGCCGTTGTTGGCGGCGATGGTGGAGAACTGCTGGAGGTGTGCCTTGACGTTGGCCACCGGGATGTCCGGCGGGGTCGGCGCCGCGGTGCCCGCCGACGGGGCGGCGATCGCAGTCGGGGCGGCTATCGCACTCGGCGCGGCGAGCGCGGCGGGAGCGGCGGCGCCGACCAGGCTGCCCACCGCGAGTGCGGCGACGGCGAGGACGGCAGGGCGTCGTGGAACGGACAGACTCATGTGGGGGCTCCGGGATTCCGAACGGGGATGGAACGGAACGTGCGGGGATAGAGCGTCTGTGCGAGCCCGATGGTCAGTGAGAGTGTGACTATCCGTCAAGAGCGTAATCCGGTCACGGTGGTTCGCTTAACGGACAATCGCCCGCACGCATGATGCGTACGGGCGACTGCGGGACGGAAGATGTGCGGTTAAGCCGACTGCGACGGCTCCCGGGGAGCGGCAACGGCGGGGCCGGCCGGGAGGGGCTCCAGCGGCTCCAGCGGGGACCGGGCGCGCCGCGCCGCCCGCAGCGCATCCCAGGTGAGCAGCGCCAGCGCGACCCACACCAGGCCGAAACCGGCCCAGCGCTCCGGCGGCATGGCCTCGTGGAAGTAGAGGACGCCGAGGGCGAACTGGAAGACCGGCGCCAGGTACTGGAGCAGGCCGAGGGTGGAGAGCGGGACCCGGATGGCCGCGGCGCCGAAGCAGATCAGCGGCAGCGCGGTGACCAGGCCGGTGGCGGCGAGCAGCGCGGCATGGCCGGCGCCCTCGGAGCCGAAGGTCAGCTCGTCCCGGCCGCTCAGCCACAGCAGGTAGCCGAGGGCGGGCAGGAACAGGATGGCGGTCTCGGCGGCCAGGGACTCCACCCCGCCCATGTTGATCTTCTTCTTGATCAGCCCGTATGTGGCGAAGGAGCAGGCGAGCACCAGGGAGATCCACGGGGGGCGGCCATAGCCGATGGCGAGCACCAGGACGGCGGCGGCGCCGATGCCGACGGCCGTCCACTGGGCGGGCCGCAGTCGCTCGCCGAGGACCAGTACGCCCATGCCGATGGTGACCAGCGGGTTGATGAAGTAGCCCAGGCTGGCCTCGACTACCTGGCCGTTGTTGACGGCCCAGATGTAGACGCCCCAGTTCACCGTGATGAGGGCGGCGGCCAGGGAGGTCAGGGCGAGTTTGCGGGGCTGCCGTACGAGCGTGCGGATCCAGCTCCAGCGGCGCAGCGCGAGCAGGATGACGCCCAGTACCACCACGGACCACACCATGCGGTGGGCCAGGATCTCGACGGCGTCGGAGGGCTTCAGCAGCGGCCAGAAGAGGGGGACCAGCCCCCACATCCCGTAGGCGCCGATTCCGTAGAGCAGACCCGTGCGCTGCTCGTTCTCTGCCTTCACGGGCCCTCCTGGGTGGTGCAGGCGTATTCCGGCCAACCTCTCGACGGTAGCGCCGGACGGCCGCAATGTCATGGCCGTCCACAGTGACACTCATGACACCCTCGAGTGGGCGCGCGGGCGCGTGCGGACAGCAGAACGGGCCCGGAGCTCATGGGAGCTCCGGGCCCGTCCGACGGGACGCGGGACACGCAGGTGCGCGGCGCGGGTCAGCCGATGACCGTCCAGGTGTCGTTGCCGGTCAGCAGCCGGCTCAGGTCGCCCTTGCCGTACTGCTCGATGGCGGAGTCCAGCTGGTCCGCCATCTGCGTGTCGTAGACCGGCCGCTCCACACTGCGGAACACCCCGATGGGGGTCTGGTGCAGGGTGTCCGGGTCGGCGAGCCGGGACAGCGCGAAGGCGGTGGTCGGCGAGGTGCTGTGCGCGTCGTGGACCAGGACCCGCGCTTCGTTCTCCGGGGTGACCGCCACGACCTGGAGATCGCCGGTGGCCGGATCCCGGACGACGCCCTTGGTGCCGTCCGCACCGAACCGGATCGGCTGCCCGTGCTCCAGCCGGATCACGGCATCCAGCGCCTGGTCGTTGTCCTTGAGGACCTCGAAGGCGCCGTCGTTGAAGATGTTGCAGTTCTGGTAGATCTCCACCAGCGCCGTACCCGGGTGGTCGGCAGCCGCCCGGAGCACCTCGGTCAGGTGCTTGCGGTCGGAGTCCACCGTGCGCGCCACGAAGGAGGCCTCGGCGCCGAGCGCCAGGGACACCGGGTTGAAGGGCGCGTCCAGGGAGCCCATCGGGGTGGACTTGGTGATCTTGCCGACCTCGGAGGTGGGCGAGTACTGGCCCTTGGTCAGACCGTAGATCCGGTTGTTGAACAGCAGGATCTTGAGGTTGACGTTCCGCCGCAGGGCGTGGATCAGGTGGTTTCCGCCGATGGACAGCGCATCGCCGTCACCGGTGACCACCCACACGCTCAGGTCGCGGCGGGAGGAGGCCAGGCCGGTGGCGATGGCCGGGGCGCGGCCGTGGATGGAGTGCATCCCGTACGTGTTCATGTAGTACGGGAAACGGGAGGAGCATCCGATTCCGGATACGAAGACGATGTTCTCCTTGGCCAGCCCCAGCTCGGGCATGAAGCCCTGTACGGCCGCCAGGACCGCGTAGTCACCGCAGCCGGGGCACCATCGGACCTCCTGGTCCGACTTGAAGTCCTTCATGGACTGCCGGGCCTCGGCCTTGGGGACCAGGGAGAGCAGGGAATGGCCGGCCGGTGCAGCCGCCGTCTCAGTCATTGATGGCCTCCTTGAGAACCGTCGCGAGCTGCTCCGCCTTGAAGGGCATTCCGTTGACCTGCGTGTACGACTGCGCGTCGACCAGGTACTTCGCCCGGATCAGCATGGCGAGCTGCCCGAGGTTCATCTCCGGCACCACTACCTTGTCGTAACGCTTCAGGACCTCGCCGAGATTCCTCGGGAAGGGGTTGAGGTGGCGCAGATGGGTCTGTGCGATCGGGACTCCGGCGATCCGCAGCCGCCGGACCGCGGCCGTGATCGGCCCGTAGGTGGAACCCCAGCCCAGGACGAGCGTGCGGGCCCCGTCCGGGTCGTCCACCTCCAGATCCGGGACCTCGATGCCGTCGATCTTGGCCTGCCGGGTGCGGACCATGAAGTCGTGGTTGGCCGGGTCGTAGGAGATGTTGCCCGTGCCGTCCTGCTTCTCGATGCCGCCGATCCGGTGCTCCAGCCCCGGGGTGCCGGGCACCGCCCACGGGCGGGCCAGCGTCTCGGGGTCGCGCTTGTACGGCCAGAAGACCTCGGTGCCGTCCGCCAGCTCGTGGTTCGGCCCGGAGGCGAACCGGACGCGCAGGTCGGGGAGGTCTTCGAGGTCCGGGATCCGCCAGGGCTCGGAGCCGTTGGCCAGGTAGCCGTCGGAAAGCAGGAAGACCGGGGTCCGGTAGTTCAGGGCGATCCGGGCCGCGTCCAGGGCGGCCTCGAAGCAGTCCGCCGGGGTCTTCGGGGCCACGATCGGGACCGGGGCCTCGCCGTTGCGCCCGTACATGGCCTGGAGCAGGTCGGCCTGCTCGGTCTTGGTGGGCAGCCCGGTGGAGGGGCCGCCGCGCTGGATGTCGACGACCAGCAGCGGCAGCTCCAGGGAGACCGCCAGACCGATGGTCTCGGACTTCAGCGCCACTCCGGGGCCCGAGGTGGTGGTCACGGCGAGCGCCCCGCCGAAGGCCGCGCCGAGCGCGGCGCCGATGCCGGCGATCTCGTCCTCGGCCTGGAAGGTCCGTACGCCGAAGTTCTTGTGCTTGGACAGCTCGTGCAGGATGTCCGAGGCCGGGGTGATCGGGTACGAGCCCAGGTAGAGCGGCAGATCAGCCTGCTGACCTGCGGCGACGAGCCCGTACGAGAGGGCCAGGTTGCCGGAGATGTTCCGGTAGGTGCCGGGCGGGAAGGCCCGGGTGGCCGGAGCCACCTCGTAGGAGACCGCGAAGTCCTCGGTGGTCTCGCCGAAGTTCCAGCCGGCCCGGAAGGCGACGATGTTCGCCTCGGCGATGTCCGGCTTCTTGGCGAACTTCTGCCGCAGGAACTTCTCCGTGCCCTCGGTGGGCCGGTGGTACATCCAGGACAGCAGGCCCAGGGCGAACATGTTCTTGCTGCGCTCGGCCTCCTTGCGGGAGAGCCCGAAGTCCTTCAGCGCCTCGACGGTCAGGGTGGTCAGGGGCACCGGGTGGACGTTGAACGCGTCCAGCGAGCCGTCCTCCAGCGGGGAGGTCTCGTAGCCGACCTTGGCCATCGGGCGCTTGGTGAACTCATCGGTATTGATGATGATCTCCGCGCCGCGCGGCACATCGCCGATGTTCGCCTTCAGGGCCGCCGGATTCATCGCCACCAGCACGTTCGGGGCATCGCCCGGCGTCAGGATGTCATGATCGGCGAAGTGCAGCTGGAACGAGGAGACACCCGGCAGAGTGCCGGCAGGGGCGCGGATCTCGGCGGGGAAGTTCGGCAGCGTGGAAAGGTCGTTTCCGAATGACGCGGTCTCCGAAGTGAACCGGTCACCCGTGAGCTGCATTCCGTCGCCGGAGTCACCCGCAAAGCGGATGATCACCCGGTCGAGGCGGCGGATTTCCTTGCCGCCCGGGCCCGCCGGCGTGCGCTGCCCGGTGACTACGGCCCCTCCTGCCCCGTCGGACTGCTCGGCTGGGCTACTGACCTGGCTGGTCACTGAACTGGACCTCCTTCGAGGCGGGCGCCCCAAGGCCAACCCTACGTCCGTAAGGATGTCCTTCCTCGGGTCGCTCATATTCTGGACGGCTTTTTGAGACGGCCGGTTCAATTTGCCAATAGCTGACAGAATGTCAGTTGATCAGGAATTCAGATAGGTGAGGACCGCCAGCACGCGGCGGTGATCCCCGTCACTCGGCGAGAGGCCGAGCTTCATGAAGATATTGCTGACATGCTTCTCGACCGCTCCATCGCTGACCACCAGCTGTTTCGCGATCGCGGAATTCGTGCGGCCTTCGGCCATCAGGCCCATCACTTCGCGCTCACGGGGGGTCAATCCCGCAAGAACGTCCTGCTTCCGGCTGCGGCCCAGCAGCTGGGCCACCACCTCGGGATCCAGCGCGGTACCGCCCCGGGCCACCCGCACGACAGCCTCGGTGAACTCGCGCACCTCGGCCACCCGGTCCTTCAACAAATACCCCACCCCGGTGCTGGAACCGGCCAGAAGTTCGGTGGCGTACTGCTCCTCCACGTACTGCGACAGCACCAGCACGCCTATGCCGGGGTGGTCCCGGCGCAGCCGCACGGCCGCCCGTACCCCCTCGTCCGTATGGGTGGGAGGCATCCGGACATCCGCCACCACCACATCCGGCAGCGCTTTCTCGGCCGCCAGCTCGGCGACCGTCTTGAGCAGGGCTTCTGCGTCCCCGACGCCCGCAACGACGTCATGCCCCCGGTCGGTCAGCAGCCGGGTCAGGCCCTCACGGAGCAGCACTGAATCCTCGGCGATGACCACCCGCACCCTGTCTTCCACGTTTCAGCAGCTCCCGCGTGCACTCGTATCCGGCATTGGCTGAGCCAAGCATCCCAGCCTCGCGTCCCGGACAGGGCCAGCCTTAAGGACGAGTGGAGATCCAGGTCGGGACACCGTCCGTACGGGCCCGTGCCCGGTACGCACACGAAACCGGCCGAGCCCGCAGGCCCGGCCGTTCGAGTGGCTCTATAGCTTCGGAGTGGTCAGTCCCGCCAGGGCAGCTCGGCGATCACGGTCGTCCCACCGCCCGCCGGGGATTCCACGAGCAGGACGCCGTCCACCGCGTCCAGCCGCTCGCCCAGCCCCGCAAGGCCGCTGCCGGCTCCGGCGCTCGCCCCGCCCAGGCCGTCGTCCGCGACCTGGATCAGCAGCCGCTCGCCGGACTTCCACACGTCCACCGAGGCGGTCCGGGCCTGTGCGTGCTTGCTGATGTTCTGCAGCAGCTCGGAGACGGTGAAGTACGCGATTCCCTCGATCGCGGCAGCCGGCCGCGCGGGCAGCTCCACTGCCACCTGGACCGGCACCGTGCAGCGGGCGGCCACCGAGGACAGGGCGGCGTCCAGCCCCCGGTCGGTCAGCACCGCCGGGTGGATCCCGCGGGCCAGATCGCGCAGCTCCTGGAGGGCGATCTTCACCTCGCCGTGCGCCTCGTCGACCATTCGGGCGGCTGCCTTCGGGTCCTCGGTCAGCTTCTCCTTGGCCAGCCCCAGGTCCATGGCGAGGGCGACCAGCCGGGCCTGTGCGCCGTCGTGCAGATCGCGCTCGATCCGCCGCAGGTCGGCGGCGGCGGTGTCGACCACGATCCCGCGGTCCGACTCCAGCTCGGTGACGCGGGTGGCCAGCCGGGACGGCCCGAGCAGGCCGGTGACCAGCAGCCCGTCCACGGTTGCCAGCGCGCGGATCACCCAGGGGGTGATCAGGGTCAGGGCCAGCCCGAACAGGCAGGTCAGGGCGACTCCCGCCGGGCCGGCGAGGTAGAAGGTGTAGTCGTCGTTCTGGAACAGCTGGAGTCCGGGCTGGTCGGTGAAGGCAGGGAAGACCCAGAACCACACCGGGTAGAGCAGGAAGGACCAGCCGTAGGCCCACAGGACCAGCGCGAGGGTGAAGGCGAAGACCGACCACGGGAAGTGGAGGAGCGAGTACAGCACGTGCCGCCAGGCGCTGCCGCTCTTGAGCATGGCGCCCATCCAGGCCAGCGCGCCGGACTTGCCGGCCCGTACGCGCACGGGCTCCGGATCGGCGACGTCCAGGTGCAGCAGGGCCCGGGCGCGGCTGCGCTCGAAGGCTCCGAAGCCACGGCACATGGCGAGCACCCCGGCGAGCACCGGGACGCCGATGAAGGTGACCAGCAGGCCGGCGCCGAGGCTGATGCCGGTGATGGCGAGCGAGAAGTACAGGACGCTCAGGGGAAACCCGAGCATCAGATAACCGAACTCCCGCCAGGTCCGCCCCTCGACCGGCGCCCGCAACACCGCCGGCACCCGCCGCTCCCGCTCCACCGTGCCGTTGCCGTTGGCCATGTTCCCGATCCCGTCCTGTCGGCCTACCCCTGAACCCCTGAACACCCCCACCTTCCCGCGCCCCCACCCCTGCCATCCATGCGGCAGGTCGGCGTCCTCACCGGGGGGTTAACCCCACCCCGTCGGGGGTGGCGGGGGCTTGCTTGGGGCGGAGCCCGCGCGTACGGGGCCGGGGCGGAGCCTCGGGGGGTGTGGTCCGGCGGAGCCGGGGGGCGTCCGGCGGAGCCGGGCCCGCGGGGTCCGGGGAACGGGGGCGGGGGTGGAGCCCGCGCGTACGGTCCCGGGGCGGAGCCCCGAACGGGGTGCCGGGCGGAGCCGGGGCACCAGGCGGGGTCCGGGGCGGAGCCCCGGGGATGGGTCCGGCGGAGCCAGAGCCTCCGGGTCCGGGGCGGAGCCCGGGACGGGGGTGGGGGCGGAGCCCCGGGGTGCCGGGCGGAGCCCGGGCACTTGGCGGGGTCCGGGGCGGAGCCCCGGTTTCGGGAAGGGGCGGGGTGGGGGAAGGCTCCGCGCAGCGGCCCCCCCCCCCCCCCCCCCCCCCCCCCCCCCCCCCGGGGCCCCCCCCCCCGCCCCCCCCCCCCCCCCCCCG
>NZ_JBEOXT010000034.1:0-100592 GCF_040296685.1 Streptomyces sp. NPDC002054 | reverse complement strand
TTCCGACACGGCCCGGACCCCGTTGCGGACGAGCGTACGGGCGCCCTCCGCGTCGAGTTCGTTCTGCGTGGCGGAGGGGAAGGCGACGTCCGCCGCGACCTCCCAGACCCGGCCGCCCTCGATATAGCGGGCGGAGGGGCCGCGGCGGGCCGCGTACTCGGAGATCCGGCCCCGCTCCACTTCCTTGATCTGCCGCAGAAGCGTCAGGTCGATGCCCTTGTCGTCGACCACGTAGCCCTGGGAGTCGGAGGCGGTGAGCGGGTTGGCGCCCAGCTGCTGGAGCTTCTCGATGGTGTGGAGGGCGACGTTCCCGGAGCCGGAGACCACGGCGGTCTGGCCGTCCAGTGCGGTGCCGCGGACGGCCAGCATCTCGGCGGCGAACAGCACGCTGCCGTAGCCGGTGGCCTCCGGCCGGATGGCGGAGCCGCCCCAGCCCCGGCCCTTGCCGGTGAGGACCCCGGCCTCCCAGCGGTTGGTGATGCGCCGGTACTGGCCGAAGAGGTAGCCGATCTCCCGGCCGCCGACGCCGATGTCACCGGCCGGGACGTCGGTGTGCTCGCCGATGTGCCGGTGGAGTTCGGTCATGAAGGACTGGCAGAACCGCATGACCTCGTGGTCCGAGCGACCGCGCGGGTCGAAGTCGCTGCCGCCCTTGCCGCCGCCGATGCCGAGGCCGGTCAGGGCGTTCTTGAAGATCTGCTCGAAGCCGAGGAACTTCACCACGCCGATGTCCACGGACGGGTGGAAGCGCAGGCCTCCCTTGTACGGGCCGAGGGCGCTGTTGAACTCCACGCGGTAGCCGCGGTTGACGTGGACCCGGCCGCGGTCGTCCTGCCAGGGCACGCGGAAGACAATCTGCCGCTCGGGTTCGAGGAGGCGTTCCAGGAGGCCGGGCTCGGCGAGTTCGGGGCGGGCGGCGAACACGGGGGCCAGGGTGTCGAGGACCTCCCGTACCGCCTGGTGGAACTCGGGCTGCGCCGGGTTGCGGCGCTCGGTGTCGATGCGGAGCTCGGCCAGCCTGGCGGTCGCGTCGTGCACGGCGGCCACGGCCTGCGGGTCCTTCACGGTCTGATCCTCCGGGAGCGGTTGTGGATGGTGCCGGTCCTCGCAGCGGGAGAGTACCGCCCCGGCGCGCGCGGATCCGGGGCGATTCGTCGGCGTATCCCCGGACACGGCGTACGGCCGCACCTATGATCGACGCACTTGACGAGACCGCGATCAGGGGGAACCGACGTGGACACGGCACGGCTGGTGGCGCTCATTGCCGCGACCATCACCACGGGCTGGATGAGCGGCCTCTTCTATGGTTTCTCCGTCTCGGTGATGCCCGGCCTCAAGCGGTCGGGCGACCGGACGGTCATCGAGACCATGCAGCGCATCAATGTGGCGATCCTCAACGGCTGGTTCATGCTCGGCTATCTGGGTGCGCTGCTGTTCACCGGGCTGGCGCTGGGACTGCACGTCCCGTCCGGGGCGCCGGACGCACTGCCGGCGCTGATCGGCGCGTTCGTCGCGTACGCCGCCGCCATGGCGGTGACCGGCCTGGTGAACATCCCGCTGAACAACGCCCTGGAGCAGGCCGGTCCGGCGGACCGGCTGGACGATGCGGGCGCCGCCCGCGTCCGGCAGGCCTTCGAGGGCCGGTGGGTCCGCGCGAACGCGTGGCGGGCGGTGCTGTGCACGGTGGCGCTGGGCTTCCTGGCGTGGGCATTGGTCCTGTACGGGCGGGGCGCTTAGGCCTGGCCGGTGCCCCTTTCCTCAGCGGGCGGTATCGCGGCCGAAGAGGAGGAGGGCGCGGGCGAGGCAGGCCAGGGCGGCCGTGCTGAGCAGGGTGCGGATGATGTTTGTGGTGACCCAGGTCGATTCGAAGTCGCGTACGAGGGAGAAGTCGGTGAGCCGGTCGGCGGGACCGGCGTCGGCGAGGTCGTTGTTCAGCGGGATGTTCACCGTGAAGGTGATCACCAGGACGGCCAGGTAGGCCGCGGCGGCCACGGCGGTCCAGAGGGCGACCCGGCGGCGGCCGGCGCGGAACTCGACCACGGCCGCGGCGGCCGAGGCCAGCAGGGCCAGGACGAAGGCCGAGCCGAAGAGGCCGTTGCCGTCGACCGCCGCGTTGAACTGCTGCATCGCGGTGACGTACGTACGGTCGTCCGTTTCGGCCAGTCCCGGCATCACCGAGACGTCGAAGGCGAAGAACATGCCCGCCATCAGGCCCATGAGCACGGTGGAGAGCAGGAGCAGGGCGGTACTGAGCCGGAGCCCGGTGGCTCTGCGGCGCGGTGCGGTGGCGTTTGTGATCGGTTGTGTCCCCATCGGGGGATGGTGACATCCGGCCGGGCGATCCGGGGCCGAATTCATACGGATGTTTCGGTGATGTCAGGGGTGTCGGGGCGTCAGGGCCGGGGCACGAGGGACAGATGAGACCGGGCGCCGGCCGGGAGGGCCGGGGCGCCGGCCGCGGCGGCTGCGGCCGGCAGGGGGTGGGCCGCCGTCCGGCGGCGGGCACGGGTCTCCTCGCGCAGGACCTCTTGGAGCGCGTGGCCGAACCGGGCGATGTCCTCGGGGGTGTTGTCGTGGTGGACGGAGACGGAGACCGCGGTGGTGAGATTCCGGCCGGCCGGGTGCAGGGGTGTCTCCTGGGCGACGGCCTTGCGGACCAGGACTCCGCGCCGGGCCAGTCCGCGGCGGATCAGACCGGCGGGGATGTCCGGGTGACGGAACGACAGGATCCCTGACCGCTCCGCGCCCGCCGTGAGGATGTCGATCCCGGTGGTCCGTGCGACCGCGGCGTGCAGCCCAGAGGGCAGGCCGGCGTACGGCGTCCCGGTTGCGGCCGGCGCCGGGGCGGCGGCGGGGTCCAGGGCCTCGTACAGTGCGGCGACGGCCGCCGGGTGCGGATCGGGGGCGTCGAGGGGCTCGCCCAGGGCGGAGGTGGCGTAGGCGAATCCGATGCCGTCGGGACCGCGGAGGAAGCGCCAGCCGTCCGCCGTCAGCAGGTCGCAGCCGATCCGGGTGGCGTCGACGGGCAGTTGGCCGGCCGAGTACGAGGCGTCGACCGCGTACCGGGCCCGGTGCGGGGCGAGCAGCCGGCCGACCGCCTCGACCGGGTTGACGGTGCCGCAGACCGAGGAGACGTGCACCAGCGAGACCAGCGCGACGTCCGCGTCGAGGTGCTGCCGCATCCAGTCCAGGTCCAGGTCGCCGTCCTCGCGCAGCGGGACGACCTCCAGGGTGCAGCGGGTGCGGTCGCGCAGCGCGTAGAGGGTGGTCAGGTGGGCCACGCCCTCGTGGGGGGTGGCCCAGATCCGGTCGCCGGGGCCGAGCGGCAGCCCGGAGACGAAGGCGTCGAAGGCGTCGGCCGCGCCGGTGAACAGGGAGATGCCGGCCGCGGGGACGCCGCCCAGCAGCTCGCCCAGGCGCCGGTGGATCCCGGAGTACAGGACCTCGCCGAGGTGCTCCTCCAGCACGTAGGACCCGAAGCGGTCGTCGCGGACGGTGCAGTCCGCGAGCACGTTCCGCACGGCGTCGGTCATCCGGCCCAGGCCGGCGGTGTCCAGGTAGGCAGTGTCCAGGTAGGCGGTTCGTTCCGGGTGGGACGGGTGCGCGTTCACTTCAGGGGCCTCCCCCCGTGGTTGGGGCAGCACGGTGTACCAGATATTGCCAACACGCTTGGCAATACATTGCCAAGCGTTATGCCTTGTTGGCAACGCACGCTCCAGCCGGACTCGAGTTCAGGGGAATGCAACAGCACCCCGGCAAGGGGGTTTGGCAATGCTTGGCAAGAAATCTCCCGACCCTCGGAAGCCCATCATTTGCGCAGGTCAGACGGGGTTGGAGAGGGCCGCCTCGAGTGGTCCTGGAGCGCTTTCGAGCCGTTCTCGATCGGATGCCGAGCAGATTCCAAGCGGGCATTGCCAATCTCTTGGCAGAGGAATTGCCAAGCCGAATCAAAGAGTTGCCACGGAGGAGTCACCATGAAGAACATCGCCCGCATCGTCGCCACCGCCGCCTTCGTCGGAGCCGCTGTCCTCACCGCCGGTGGCGCCGCCTCCGCCGACGAGGCCCCGAAGATCGGCTGGCCGGTGGCCCCGCCCACCGCCCCCGCCGCGCCGGGCACCGACCCGGCCGTCGGGGCCTCCACCAACGACATCGGCTGGCCGTAACCCACTCCCGAGCCCCCAGCCCCCACCCCGCGCCACCGAGCCCCGCACCCCGAAGGAGCGAGCCAGATGTCACTCTCCGGCCTCATCGAGCAGCACGCACTCGCGCGGCCCGAGGCGACCGCCGTCACCTACCCGGCCCCGGCCGCCGGCAGCGGTGACCTCTCGCTCGGCTACGGGGAGTTGAACCGGGCGGCCCATCGGCTCGCGGCCCACCTCCGGGCCCAGGGCGTCCGTCCCGGAGACCGGGTGGCGACCTCGCTGCCGGCCGGTCCCGACCTGGTGACCGCCCTCCTCGCGATCGTGCGGACCGGAGCGGCGTACGTGACCCTCGACCCGGCGCACCCCGCCGAGCGCCGCCGGCTGATCCTGCGGGACTGCTCCGCACGCGCCGTCGTGACCGCCGGCCCCGCGGCGCCGGCCGACTACACCGGCCTGGGCGCCGCGATCGTCGCCCTCGACCGGGATGCCGCGCTCATCGCGAAACACTCCGGCACCTCCGCCGACGCCTCCGCCCGCACCCCCGCGGGCCGGCTTGCCGAACTCCCGGCGTACGACCCGCAGGACGCGGCGTACGTCCACTACTCCTCCGACGCCTCCGGCCCCCCTGCCGGTGTCGTCGTTCCGCACCACGCCCTCCTCGGCCTCGTCCGGTCCGGCGGACCGGCCGGTCTCACCGCGGACGACGTGGTGGCCCAGGTGGCCGGGCCGGCCTCCGACGCGCTCGCCTTCGAGGTGTGGTCCTCCCTCGCCGTGGGCGCGCGGCTGGCCGGCCTGCCCCCGGGCACCGTCGCCGACCCGGCCCGCTTCGAGCAGGCCGTCGCCGACCAGGGCATTTCGGTGCTCCTCCTGCCCACCGCCCGGTTCCGCCGGATCGCCCGGGAGCGCCCCGCGGCCTTCGCTCCGCTGCGGGCCCTGCTGTTCGGCGGCGAGGCCGCCTTGGACCCGGGCCCGGTCCGGGCGGTGTTCCGGGCCGGCCCGCCGCGCCGGCTGCTGCATGTGTACGGACGGCCCGAGACGGCCGGCTTCGCCACCTGGCACGAGGTGCGGGAACCTGCCGAGGACGCGCGTACGGTCCCCGTCGGGCGGCCCCTCGGCGACACCGTCGCCGTGGTCGTCGGCGGCGACGGCGCACCCGTCGGGGCGGACGGCACCGGTGAACTCCTGCTGGGCGGGCCGGGGCTGGCCGCCGACTCCCCCGGCCGGTCCCCGGACGCCGCGCGGCGTTTCGTCGAGGACCGGTTCACCGGCAGCGGCGGCGCCCTGCTCCGCACCGGTGACCTGATGCGGCTGACCGAGGACGGCGCGCTGGAGTGGACCGGCCGGCTGGACCGGCGGGTCCGGCTGTCCGGCACCGAGGTCGACCTCGACGCGGTCGAAGCCGTGCTGGCCGGGCACCCGGCCGTGGCCGAGGCCGCCGTCACCGCGGCCGACGGCCGGCTCGCCGCCCACGTGGTCCCCGCCGCCACCACCGCACCCGCCGCATCGGCCGACACCGACCCGGCCGGGCAGGCCTGCCGTACCGCCGAGCGGATCGGGGCCTGGAAGGAGATCCACGACACCCTGTACGACGACGCCGCCACGATCCCGCTCGGCCACAACTTCGCCGGCTGGACGAGCAGTTACGACGGGCAGCCCATCCCGGCGGACCGGCTGCGGGCCTGGAGTTCCGCCACGGTGCGGCGGGTCCGCGAGCTGGGCCCGCGCCGCGTCCTGGAGATCGGCGCCGGCACCGGCCTGCTGCTGGCCCCGCTGGCCGCCGCCCCCGGCTGCGAGGAGTACTGGGCCACCGACTTCTCGGCCTCCGTCATCGACGCACTGCACGAGCAGACCCGCAAGGATCCCGAGCTGCGCGACCGGGTGCGGCTCAGCTGCCGGGAGGCCCACGACACGGCCGGGCTGCCCGCCGGCCACTTCGACACGGTGATCATCAACTCGGTGGTCCAGTACTTCCCCGGCCCGGAGTACCTCCGGACCGTGATCGAGCGCGCCCTGGAGCTGCTCGCGCCGGGCGGTTCGATCCTGCTCGGCGATCTGCGCCACCTCGGCCTGGCCCGCTGCCTGCGCACCGGGGCCGAGCTGGCCCGGACCACACCGGACAAGCAGGACGAGCAGGACGAGCAGGTGGAAGCCGCCGTACGCGGGGCCGTGGCGCGGCGGGCGGCCACCGAGACCGAACTGCTGGCGGCCCCGGAGCTGTTCACGGAGCTGGCCCGGGAGCTTCCGGCGATCCGCTCGGTCGATGTCCGCCTCAAGCGCGGCGTCGGCCGCGACGAGCTGACCCGCTACCGCTACGACGTGGTGCTCGGCACCGCCGAGCCGGTCGCCGACCTGGCGCAGGCGCCCCGCCTGGACTGGGGCCGGGACCCGGCCGCCGGCCTTCCGGAGCTGACGGCCCGGCTGCGGGAGCGGCGTCCGGCCCTGCTGCGGATCGCCGGGGTGCCCAACGGCCGGATCCACGGCGAGTACACCGCGATGCTCGCCCTCGACGGCGCCGGGCAGGTACTCCCCGCGGCCCCGGCCCCGGACCCCGAGGAGCTGTGCGCGGCCGTCGAGGCGCTCGGCTACCGGGCCCTGCCGACCTGGTCGGCCGCCGACGAGTCGGCCTTCGACCTGGTCCTGATCGACCCGGAGCAGGTCCCGGACGGGCCGCTGACCTCGGTGTACGAGGCCACGGCGGTGGGGACGCGGCCGGCCGGAACCCCCCTGACCAACACGCCGGTCGGCTTCGAGGAGACCCTCGGCCTGGACCTCGTCCTCCGCCGCCACCTGCGGGAGCAGCTGCCGGACGCCCTCGCCCCGGCCGTGGTGACCGTACGGGATGCGCTGCCGCTCGACTCCGACGGCCGGATCGACCGTACGGCCCTGCCCGTGCCCGCCCCCACCCCCGAGCCCGCCGAAGGATCCGGTGAGGACCGGCGGCCCGGCGCCCAGCCCGGAACCCCGGTCCAGGAGATCGTCCGCGACCTCTTCGCCGAAGTGCTCGGCCTGCCCCGGCACACGGTCGACGCCGACTCCGACTTCTTCGCCCTCGGCGGCCATGCGCTGGCCGCGGCCCGGCTGCTGTCACGGGTCCGGGAGACGCTGGGGACCGACCCCGGCAGCCGGGCCGTGTACGAGGCCCCGACCCCGGCCCGGTTCGCGGCCCTCCTCGGCGACGGCCCGGTCGCCGCCACCGGCCCGGGCCGGGCCACCGGCCAGAGCGCGGTCCTGCCGCTGCGGCTGCGCGGACCGCTGGACACGCGCGCCCTGGAAGCCGCGCTCGAAGACCTGGGCCGGCGTCACGAGGCGCTGCGCAACAGCCGGCTGGGCTCGGCCGGCACCCGGCTGCGCTCCCCGGCGGCCGAGGACCACTTCCTGGAACTGACCCTGCCCGGCGACACGGTCGACCTCTGGTCGCACCTCCCGCTCGCCGCCGACCTCGCGCACGCCTACGGGGCACGGGCCGCCGGGGCCCCGCCGGTCTGGGCCGACGGCCTGCCGCAGGGCGCACCGCGGGCGGTCTGGGGAGACCTGGAGCCCACCCCCGCGCCGGGCACCGGCTCCGCCTCCCCGCTCGACTCCCCCGGCTCCTTCGACCCGTACGACACGTTCGGGTCGGCCGGCTACGAGGCCGACTCCTTCGGGCGCCTGGACCTCGGGCTGGATGCCGCGCTGCACGCGCGGCTGACCCGGCTGGCCGCCGAGCACGGCGCCACCCTCTTCATGGTGGTGCACGCGGCCCTCGCCGCACTGCTCACCCGGCTGGGCGCCGGACCCGGGATCACCCTGGCCGCTCCCGTGCCGGCCCGCGACGATGCGGCGCTGCGCGGTGCGGTCGGCGCGTACGGACGGGTGCTCGCCCTGTCCGTGGACGCCTCCGGCGACCCGGCCTTCGCGGAACTGCTGCGGCGGGTCCGCGAGGCGGACCTCGCGGCCTACCGGAACGGGGACGCCCCGCTGGCCCTGCCCGGCGGCATCGCGCTGAGCGTGCTGCAGGACCCGGACCGCGCGTTCGAGGCGGCCGGCCTGACGGTCCGCCCGGAAGCCCCGCGGCTGCCGCAGCCGATGGTCTCGCTGGCGCTGACCCTGACCGAGCGCCACGACGCCTCCGGCATCCCGGCGGGGATCGAGATCTGTGCCGCCTTCCAGTACGAGGGGATCGGCGAGGCCGCCGCCGCCTCGCTGACCGGGCAGCTGCTCGCCGTGCTCGGGGCGGCGGCCGAGGGCCCGCACCTGGCGCTGAGCCGGCTGCGGCTGCTGCCTCCCGGCGAGGCCGCCGCGGCGGACCCCGGCGGTGTGTGGAGCGGGGAGCCGCCGGTCCTGCCGCCGGCCCGGAGCGCGGCCGGGATGTTCGCCGCGCAGGTGGCCCGGACGCCCGGGTCGGCGGCCGTGGGGGGCATGGACTACGCGGAGCTGGACGCCCGTTCCGACCTGCTGGCCCATGTCCTGATCGGGCACGGGGCCGGGCCGGGCGGCGCGGTGGCCACGGCCGTGTCCTCGCCGGCCGGGTTCGCGGTGGCCGCGCTGGCCATCGCCAAGGCGGGCGCGGCCTGCCTGCCGGCGGACCCGGCGGCCGGGCTGTCCGGGGTGGCCCGGCCGGCCGTACTGCTCCTCGACGAGGCGGCCGACCGGCTGCTGGGGCCGGTGCCCGGGGCGGTCCGGCTGGTCCGGGACCCGGCCGCCGATCTGCTGCCGGCCGGCAGCAGGTGGCCGGTGCTGCCGTCCGACCGGACCCGGCCGCTGGACCCGGCCGGCCCGGTGGTCCTGGCCACCGCCGCCCCGGCGGGCAGTTCGCCCGGGCACCCTCCCCGAGCAACGGTGGCCACGGTCGCGATCGGCGGCGAGCCGCTCGCCGCGGCCGGCCTGGGCGGGGCCGCGGACGCGGCCTGGCTGGTGCACGGCTACCCGGATGCGGAGGCCGCGCTGGGTCTGCTGGGCACGCTGGTCTCCGGCGGCCGGGTGCACCTGCCGGAACCCTCCCTGGCGTACGGCTCCCCGCACGAGGTGCTGGGCTGGCTGCAGGAGCGGGGCGCTTCGGTGCTGCTGGGGCACGTGGACGAGGTCCTGGTCGCGCTGGCCCGGGCGCTGCACGCGCCGCTGACCGTGAGCGTGGGCCGGCCGGAGGGGCGGCTGCTGGTCGAGCAGACCCCGGGCGGCCGGGTCCGGCCGGTCCCCGGCTACCGCGCGCTGGTGCTGGACGCGGCGATGCGGCCGGTGGCCGCGGGGGCCGTGGGCGCGCTGTACATCGCGGGGGTGGGGGTGGCCCAGGGGTACCCGGGGCTGCCGGCCGCGACCGGGGAGCGGTTCCTGCCGGATCCGCTCGCCGGGCCGGCGGGCACCGCCCGGATGTGGCGTACGGGGCATGCGGCGCGGGTGACGGAGGACGGCAGCCTGCATGTCCTCGAGGACCCGTGGGCGGACGACCCGTTCGCCGACGAGTTCGGGACCTTCGTGGTGGTGGCGGACGGCACCGGGCACCGGGCGCTGTGGCCGGCCGGGGTGCCGGTGCCGGCCGGCTGGCACCAGACGCACGCAGAGGACGTGTACGAGCTGTGCCTCGACCACATCGACGAGCAGCTCAACGACCACCTGTGAGCCGCCGCCCCGCCGCACCTGCCGCCCCGCCGCCGACTCCGCCGACTCCGCCGACCGGCTCCGGCCGGTCAGCGGATGCGGCGGTGGGCCTCGCTCACCAGGAAGCGGTCCTCCACCACGTGGCTGGCGAAGTGCCAGTCCTCCTCGGCCATGAGCTCGGCGTCGGCGTCCGGTCCGGGGGCGAGCACGTTCCGGCCGGTGCCGTCGCAGGCGAATCCGAAGGCGGAGAAGCGGCGCCGCAGCCCGTGTCCGAGGGCCTTGGTGTAGGCCTCCTTGAGGGTCCACAGGCGGAGCATCTTGGCGGTGCGTTCGGGTTCGGGCAGGGCGGCCAGGAAGGCCGCCTCCGCCGGGGTGCACACGTGCTCGTGCAGCAGATCGAAGGAGATCGCGCGGTCGGCGGGCTCGGCGTCCACACCGATCGGGCCGGTCCGGCTGACCCCGACCAGGACCAGGTCGTCGGTGTGGGTCAGGCTCAGCTCCACATCGCTGCCCAGGCCGCGCAGGACCGGCCTGCCGCCGGGCTGGTAGCCCAGGTCGAGGGCGCCCGCGGGCACATCGAGGGCGACGGCGGCGGTGTGCTTCAGCACGAAGCGGGAGACGGCGAACCGCAGTCGGCCGGCCGCGGCCGGGGTCTGCCGGTAGCGCGGCCAGTCGTGTCCGAGCAGGGGGCGCAGCCCCGGGTCGAGCAGGGCGGCGGTGAGCCACTGCCCCCAGGTCGTCCAGACCACCACCCGGCCGGTGTCGTCGAGGCGTTCGGCCGCCTCGTCCCAGGGGCCGTCGGGGCCGTGGAGGTGCAGGGGCGGGGCGGGCATGGTGGCCGGGGCCGGTGCGGCGGCCGGGTGCGCGCTCACCACAGCACCCCGGTGGCGTGGACGTCGCAGTCGGCGCCCCACCGGTCCCGGGAGTCGAGTTCGGTCCACAGCCGCTCGCGGGCCTCGACCGCGGCGGGGCCGCCGGGGCCGTCGGGTGCGATGCCGAGCCGTTCGGTGATCCGGCCGGCGGCGAGCAGGGCCCAGTGGGGTGCGCCGAGGAACCGGACAGCCGGATCGTAGGCCGGTTCCGGAAGCTCTTCGGCGGAGGCCGTGGAGCCCTGGACGCCCAGGACGGCGGCGGCCAGCAGCACCAGGGCCTGCCGGTCGGCGAGCGCCCGTACGGCGGGGCCAGCGGGGTCTGCGGCCCCGCTGGCCCGGGACTTCCGTACCAGCGCCCGCTGTTCGCTGAGCAGCCGGCCGGCAATCCGGGTGAGTGCGGGGGTGACCGGCTCGCCGGCGCCGATGTCGGCGGCGGCGGCGATCCGGGTGAACCGGTCGTGGGCGGCGGTGAGGGCGAACATCAGGGTCTGGTCGCCGCCCGCCTCCGGGTACGGGCTCCGGTGGGGCAGGTCCTCGCCCAGCCGGAACAGCGCGCAGCCGGTCGCGGCCGGCGGGCCCGCCGGGCCCCGGTGCTGTGCGAAGGCGGCGGCGAGCGCGGGCAGTTCCCGTACCAGGTCCGCCTGGCGGGCCGCCAGGTCCGCGCGCCCCGCTCCGGCGACCGGCAGGTCGGCGCGGAGCTTGGCCAGCACCCGGCGCTCCGCGGCGGCCCCGGGGTGCCCGCACTCGTCCAGGACCAGCCCGAGTTCGTCGAGTGCGTCGGCCACCACGAGGGGCACGGCGTAGCCGGCCGCTGCGCGGATCGCGGCTCCGCTGCCGCGGGGCAGCTCGGTGGCGCGCAGGCCGACCGTCACCAGGCTGTCGCAGGCGAGCAGGTCGGCGAAGACGGCGGCGAGCGGGGCCCGCCACCGGCGGATGCCGGGGTCGGCGGGGCTCCGGCCGGCCGGGCTCCGGTCGGCGACGAGCCGTACCGTGCCGCGGAGTACGGTGCCCGCGGCGGCCGTCAGGGCGGCGGGGCCGAGCAGGGCGGTGACCTTGGAACCGGCCGCCGCGGTGCCCGGCAGTTCGCGTACGGCATGGCCGTGCCCGAGCGCCAGGTCCCGGCGGAGCAGCGGGCGCAGCACCCGTACCAGCCGCTCGGGGGTGGTGAAGTTGCCGCCCGCCGCGGCGGGGAGGAGTTCGGCGCGCACGGCCGCCCGGAGCTCGGCGTCCACCAGATCGGTACCGTCCCGGGGTCCGGCGGCGAGCGCCTGGAAGCCGTACGGGTTCGCCGCGTCCCGCGGATCGGCGAGCAGCGCCTCCAGGTGCACCGCGCGCAGCGCCGTCTCCGTCCTCGGCGCTCGCGGCGGGCCGTCGGCCGCGGCCGGAGCCGCATCCGGTCCGGATGCCGGGTCCGCCAGGACAGTCAGCCGCGGCCACTGCCCGGCATCGGGGCGCCGCCTCGGCAGGGCGGGAGGAGCCACCGGGACGGCCGCCGGGGCCGCTGTGGAACGGTGTCGGTCTTCGAGCGGACCGGTCCGGGTCAGGGCCACCACGGCCTCCTTCTCGTCCTCATCGCAGACGGCGCACAGCGCTCTGCGCATGCCACTTGGCCAGTCGCAGCACCTCGGTACCGGCGCGCCCCAGCCACATCCGCACCTGCCGGCGGGCCTCGGCGAGCTCGGTGCCCGCGCCCAGCACCGCCTCGACGCCCGCCTCGCGGAGCATCACCTGCTGGGCGCAGACCACCCGCACCCCGTCGTTCTCCCGGACGAGGAACCATTCGCCGCTGTGCGCCGCGATCGGTTCCGGCGTCCGGAGCTCCTTGAAGACGATCCGTTCGGCCGCCGGAAAGCACAGCCGGGCCGTGCGCGAAGTCCGGCTGCGGCCGTCCGGGCCGGCGCTGCCGTCCAGTACGGCGAGCTGGACGCCGGGCAGGTCCTCGGTCACCTCGGCCCACTCCACGTGCGGGACCAGCTCCGGCCAGTCCGCGATGCGGTGGAGGAAGTCGTAGACCAGCTCGGCGGGTCCGGGCACCCGGACGCTGTCCTCGAAGGAGAGCAGCAGTTCGTCCAGCCGCTCCCAGAGCTCGGCGGTCTCCTTGACCCGGCCGAGCAGCTCGGCGGTCTCCCGGTCCAGGTCCGCCCCGCTCCGCGCGCTGCGGCCGGCCGGCAGGCCCTCCAGGGTGTGTTCCCGGCGCAGCGTCAGCCGTGACCCGGTCGCGCCGTCCTCCTCCACCGTCCAGGATCCGGTGGTGGGGGCGCCTGGGCGGGCCGTGTCCTCCTGGGTGAAGGCGACCGTCCGGGTCCGCGGGTCCAGGATCCGGCGGACGTGGCCGGAGCGGATCCGCTCGCCGCCCGGCAGGTCCCAGACGCGCAGCCGCTCCCGTACTCCGTCGAAGTCCATCCGCTCCACGTGCAGATGGCCGGGGAGCAGCAGCGGCCAGCGCACGGCGTCGGCGAGCAGTCCGTACACGACCCCGGCGGGGGCGGACACCGATGCCGTCCGCTCGCTCGCGTGCACGCGCTGCGACGACATGTGCGACCCCTCCCCCTCTTGCCGGTGGCGCGGGTGCACGTCGCTCGGTCGGGTGCACGTCTGCGGGTACGCTCCAGGCTGCCCGCGCGCACTCGAGCCGTGCTCAACCGACGGCGGGAGCTGCTCCGGTGCGGGTGAGGGCGTCCGCGAGCACCCGCCAGATCTCGGCGGCGAGGTCGATGTTCGCGTCGTCCTGGGCCTGCTGGGCCAGGGTGCGCAGGCCTTGGATGCCGGAGGGGTCGCCGCCCAGGATCAGCAGCTGGAGGCGGAGGATCTCCAGGCGCACCTGGTCGCGGTAGGTCATCCGGGGCTGGTCGGCGGCGAGTTCGCCGAGCAGGGTGCGGGCCTCGTCGTAGCGGTCGGTGGCGAAGGCCAGGTCGGCCTTGAGGGCGGTCAGGTCCTGGCGCAGGGCCGGGGTGCCGACGAAGGCGAGGGCGGCTTCGGCCTCGGTGGCGCGGCGCCGGGCCTGCTCCGGGTCGGCCGGCAGCTTCTGCAGGTGCAGCCGGGCGGCGGCGAGCCGGAGCCGGAGCCACAGCACCAGGTCCTCCTGGCTGCCGAACCGTTCGAGGGCGGCGTCGAGGCAGGCCTGGGCGCCGTGGAAGTCGCCCTGGCGCATGCGGACGGCGGCGGAGGTCCACATGGCCTCCGCCCAGAGCGCGTCGGTGCGGCCGGCGACGAGGTCGGTCAGTTCGTCGGCGTGCTGCCGGGCGTCCACGATCCGTCCCGCCTCGGCCTGTACGGACACCAGCGCGAGCAGCGCGGCGGCCCGGTCCTCCACGCCCAGCTCCTCCCGCAGGGCGAGCCGGTGGGCTTCGACGGCGGCGTCCAGGGCGGGGGTGATCTCGCCGAGCGAGCGCAGGCACCGGGCCAGCCGGGTCAGCCCGCGCACCCGCAGCTCGCTGACCCCGACCTCGTCGCCCAGTTCGACGAGGAGGGTGAGCCGCTCCCGCTCGGCGGGGTGGTCGCCCTGGACCCGGTCGGCCTGGGCGAGCAGCCACAGTGCCTGCCAGCGCAGGACTGCGCTCTCGTGGCCCTCGGCGGCCAGGGCGCGGCGGAGCGCCTCGACGGCGTCGGGGGAGCCGGTGGACGCGGCGAGGGTGAGGGCGTGGGCGAGCGAACCGGTGGCCGGCTCCTCGAAGTCGGCCGGCTGCAGGCCGAGCCGGGCGGCGAGGTAGCCGACGGCCCGGTCGGTGGGCTGGCGGGCGCCGGATTCCAGGCGGGAGAGGTAGCCGGTGGACATTCCGTCGCCGGCGAGCGCGGTCTGGGAAAGGCCGCGGGCGATCCGTAACTTTCTCAGGCGGTGTCCGAACGCGGGCTGTCGCAGCATGAGCATCCCTGAGGTCGTGCGGCACGAAAGACGGCAATGCGGGCGGCAATGCCCGGGCAACAAATCTGTCGGGAACCGGCTTTCGAGCGTAGGGCGCCCGGCAACGGCCGGGCAAACCTTTGCCACACCGGGCCGCCATCCTCATGCGCTTGTCCGGCGGGTCTTGAGCGGTTCTCCAGCCGGTCGAGCCACACTCTCCAGCGCCTGCTCTTTTCGTATCCAATGCCCGGGAGTCGACGATGCCCGACGACGACATCGGCTGGCCCAAGAGGTGATACGGACATCCCCTATCCGACTCCGCCGGCTCCCGGCCCGGCCGGCAGGACCACCGTGCGCGGGGCCCGGTCGGGATGGCCGGCCGGGACGGGGGCGGGAGCCGCGGGGGCCGTGCCCGTACGGAATTCCTGCGGACTCACGCCCCGGACCCGCTTGAAGGCCGCCGACAGCGCGAAGGCGCTGCTGTAGCCGACGCGGCGGGCCACGGTGGCCACCGTGGCATCCGGTTCGCGCAGCAGGTCGGCGGCGAGGGCGAGCCGCCAGCCGGTGAGGTACGCCATCGGGGGCTCGCCCACGACCTCGCCGAACCGGCGAGCCAGCGAGGCCCGCGACACCCCTGCCTTGCGGGCGAGTTCCTCGACGCTCCAGCCGTACGCCGGGTTCTCGTGCAGCATGCGCAGCGCCGGGCCGACCACCGGGTCGCTCTGCGCGCGGTACCAGGCCGGCGCCCCGCACTCGGGCGCGGCCAGCCAGCCGCGCAGCACCCCGATCAGCAGCAGGTCCAGCAGCCGGTCCAGGACGATCTCCTGGCCCGGCTCGTCCTTGCCGATCTCCTCGGTGAGCAGCCGGACCAGGGTGTTGTCGGCGCCGGCCGCGGGCCGCACCAGCAGCGCCGGCAGCGCGCCGAGCAGCCGGCGCCCGATCTCGCTGGGCGCCTGGTAGGTGCCGCTGAGCATGACGGCCGACCGGGCGCCCTGGAACTCCTCGCCCCAGCTGCGGACGCCCAGCGCCATGGTGTCGGTGACGTCCTCCCCCGCCCCGGTGCTGCACCGCTGCTCCGGGCCCACCGTGATCTGCACCGGCGTGTCCGGGGCGTCGGCGACGGTGTACGGATCGGGGCCGCGTACGACGGCCACGTCGCCGGGCCGGATCCGTACGGGCTCGCCGTGATCGGGGACCAGCCACGCGTCGCCGTGCACCATCGTCACGAGGGACAGCGGGGCCCGGTCCTCGACCCTGAGCGACCACGGCGGATTGAAGACGGACTTCAGGAGGAAGGCACCGCGGGCCTTCGGCCCCTCGAGGAGACCGGTGAGCGTGTCCATGCGCCCAGTCAACCCCGGAGCGCGGGGCGGGGCCATGGTCGCGCCGCTCATCCGCATACGCGTACGCGCGGGCGGAGGCGCGGACCCGGGTGCCTGCCTCGGACCCCGTCAGCCCGGCGTGACGAGGTTCTGGTGGATCTCCAACGTGGCGGTGGACTTGTTGAGGGTGATGTAGTGCAGCCCGGGAGCGCCCTCGGCGAGCAGCCGGTCCGCCATCGATGTCGCGTGCTCGACCCCGATGCGGTGGCCTTCGGCCGCGTTGTCCTTCGCGGCCTCCAGGCGGGCGGCGAGGGCGCCGGGGAAGCGCGCGTTGCTGAGCTCGGCGAACCGGCCGATCTGGCGGACGTCGGTGGCCGGCATGATCGCCGGGATGACGGGGGTCAGACAGCCGACCGAGGCGAGCCGGTCACGGAACCGGAGGTAGTCCTCCACCTGGAAGAACATCTGGGTGACCGCATAGTCGGCGCCGGCCCGGCACTTGGCGGCGAAGTGCCGGATGTCCTCGGTCCAGGAGGCCGACCGGGGATGCCGTTCGGGGAAGGCGGCCACCCCGACGGTGAAGTCGCCGAGGGTCCGGATGAGCGAGACCAGCTCGTGGGCGTACCGGAACCCTTCGGGATGGGCCTTCCACTCCCCCTTGGGGTCGCCCGGCGGGTCCCCGCGCAGCGCCAGCACGTCGCGGATGCCGGCGTCGGCGTACTGCCCGATGATGTGGCGCAGTTCGGCGACCGAGTGCCCGACGGCGGTGAGGTGGCCCACCGGCCGGAGGGTGGTCTCGGTGGCTATGCGCTGGGTGACCTCGACCGTCCGGGCCCGGGAGGAGCCACCGGCGCCGTACGTGACGGAGACGAACGAGGGCGCGAGCGGCTCGATCCGGCGGATGGCCTTCCAGAGCGTGCGCTCACCGGCCTCCGTCCGGGGAGGGAAGAACTCGAAGGAGAACGACTTCCGGCCCTGCGCCAGGAGCTCGCGCACGCTGGGAGTGGTCGACGGAGTGGCAGCGGCAGCCAGAGCTGTCGGCATGTGGGACTCCTTTCCTGTGGTGCCTGTTGGGTTCCTGCCGGGTCCTTTCGGCGTGAGTGAAGTATTCGGCGTCGGGAGGCTGATTGGCGATCAGGTTCTTCGACTCTTCGAGGTCGGTGGGAGGATGTCTGTGCTACGGGGGTACGAACCGGGGGGAAAGTGGAACGGCGGGGCAGGATTCTGAGCTGGACGGCGGCGGCATTGGTGCTGCCGGCCGCATTCGGCGTGTACAAGCTGTCGGGCATCGGCTTCGAGGACTCGGACCTGCGCGGCCGGTGGGCCAGCGAGGCCGGCGGGGAACTCGTCTTCGGACCGAACGGCGAGTTCACCGCCATGAACATCGGCCTGGCCCCGGCCTGCGACACCGCGGGCAGCGGCCTCAGCCCGGAACGCCGGGTCTCGGGCACCGGCCGCTGGGAGCTCGGCGAGGGCGCGGGCGGGGCGGACGGGGCGAACATCGCGTTCCGCCCGTCGGGCGAGGGCTTCCAGCCCTGCAGCATCCGGGCGGTGCACGGAAAGAACGGCCTCCGCCTCGTCCACGACACGGATGCGGGCGAAACGTACCGCCACGAGCCCCGCCGCAAGCAGCCCCGCTGAGCGCGGGCTGCCTCTCAGCCGGCTGCCTTGAGGGTCTGCTGGGCGAGCCGGTAGGCGGGCAGCATCGCGTCGTGCTCCGCGGAGTCCAGGCCGCCCAGCTGCACGACGACGGCGGCACCGCCGGGGGTGACGACGGCGAAGGCGTGCTCCTTCTTGGGCTCGTCGAGGGGGCTCGTGACGTACGCGGCCTCGACGCCCTGGAGCTTGCCGGCCGACACGTCGGTGTACACCGGCGTGCCGGTGGCCTTCTCCTCGCCCACGAACGCCTCCAGCACCTGGCGGGCGTTCCCGGCGGCCTTGTCGGCCGTCCAGACGCGCAGGAATCCGATGTTCCCGGCGGGCTTGGCATCGATCTCACACTGCAGGGTCAGACCGCCCTGCTTGAACAGGGCGGCGAACTGCTCGTCGTCCTGGTGCGTGACGGCCTTCGGCTTCCAGTCCGCCGCAAGGTCAAAGGCCACGGGCAGCTTGCATGCGGTCCCGTCGCCGCCGACGGCTGCGGCGGCCTTGGGGGCGGCGGAGGCGGAGGCGGAGGGTGCGGTGGAAGCGGCGGCGGAGACGGAGGCGGCCCCCTTCGCCTTCCCGTCGGATTCCCCACAGGCCGTCAGTGCACCCATGACGACAACAGAACCGACGACACCAACAGCTGCCCGCATCAGGCCACGCATCACTGCACTCCCCCACCGAAACAAGAAACAAGAAACAACCAAAAGAAGCGCCAACCTACACAGGGGCGGGATCGAGGCGGTGGGGCGGGGTCGGGGGGTGGGGGTTTTCTCCCGGACGGAATCAGGGATGTGCCCGGGGGCTGCCCGTCAGTCCTCACTGTCCTTCCGTGCCCGGCCGCCCTGTCAAGGGCGCTCCTTCGTCGCGTCGCTTCGCGATGTCGCTTCGCTCCACCCTTGACAGGGCGGCCGGTCCCGGAAAGACAAGGACTGTCGGGAAGCCCCCGGGGGGGGGAGGGCCGGCATGGGGAACGTGTCCCAGATGCGGCCACGCCCAAGGGGCGGGACAGCGGCTCCCGCCCGACCGGCCGCCCTGTCGGGCGGAGAGCTCCATTTCCTCGAAGCCCGGCCCTATTCAGTGAGGCCAGACCATGTGACGCCACCGATCGCTACGCGCTTCTCCCGTCTCAGCGTCTCCAGACCGCCTGTGGCCGGACATAAGCCGCCAACGACCGTTATCCGCTCCGGCCGTCTCAGCGACCGCAGACCGTCCGTGGTTGGACATAGGCCCGGCCCGCAGGAAGAAATGCACTGGGGCGGGAGGTTGTGACGGTTGAGCAAGTAGAGATGCACACGAGGGGGCACAGATGTCGTATCCGGACGCCCGCTATTTCGGGGAAAAGGGTGAGGTCAGCGCGGTGTTCAGGCCCGTGGACACGCCGCCTGAGCTGTCGTCGCCGAAGGGCGACGCAACGCACTATCTCGCGACGAAAGCGTCTACGAACGGCGAGTTCGGTCTCTACCGCGTGGAGATGAGCGCCGGGGCCGGAGGTCCGAAGACGCACTTCCACAAGACCATCTCGGAGTCGTTCTTCATCCTCGACGGAACGGTGCGACTGTTCAACGGCGCAGACTGGATCGATGCGAAGAAGGGCGACTTCCTGTTTGTGCCACAGGGCGGATTGCACGCCTTCCGCAACGACTCGGACGCCCCGGCGGAGATGCTGATGCTGTTCGCGCCGGGGGCACCGCGCGAAGAGTACTTCGAAGGGCTGTCGCAACTCGCCGACGCGACTGACGAAGAGCGCACGGAGTTCTTCATCAAGCACGACTCGTACTTCGTCGAGTAAGGCCGGTCCGCCTGCCGCTCGACCACAGGAGTGGGTAGTGGTCGTTGGCGGCCTATGTCCGACCACGGACGGTCTGCGGTCGCTGAGACGGCCGGAACGGCTATCGGTCAGTGGCGGCTTGTGTCCGGCCGCGGACGGTCTTGGGCCGCCGAGACGGCCGGAGCGGATAACGGTCGGTGGCGGCCTATGTTCGACCACAGGCGGTCCTCGGACGCCGAACAGCCGGAGGGTGTAGTGGTCGTGGGCGGCCTATGTCCGGCCACGGATGGTCTTGGGCCGCCGAGACGGCCGGAGCGGATGACGGTCGGTGGCGGCTTATGTCCGGCCACGGCCGGTACGGAGACGCTAAACCGGCCGGAGCGCGTAGCGATCGGTTGCGCCCCAGGGTCTGGCCTCGCCAATTGAGCTGGGGCTTCGGGGAAACGGAGCTCTCCGCCCGACAGGGCGGCCGGTCGGGCGGGAGCCGCTGCCCGGCTGCCCTCGCGTGGCCGCATCTGGGACACGTCCCCCATGCCGTCCCTCCCCCGGGGGCCGCCCGACAGTCCTTGTCTTTCCGGGACCGGCCGTCCTGTCAAGGGTGGAGCGAAGCGACATCGCGAAGCGACGCGACGAAGGAGCGCCCTTGACAGGGCGGACGGGCACGGAAGGACAGTGAGGACTGACGGGCAGCCCCCGGACACCACCTGATCCCGCCCAGGAGAAAACCCCCAACCCTCGACCCCGCGACGCAGGAAGAGCGGGGCTTCGCCCCAGCCAGCCCAGCAGCGGGTGCGCTCAACCGGCCAGCGGGCCCACGCCGGAGGCCCCGCCGCTCGCCCTGGCGTCCGGACGCCGCCCGACCGCAGCCCGCGGGGGCGGGTGGGAGACCCCGCCTCGCCCCGGTCCCGTGAGGGGGGCGAAGGAGCGGGCCCGGGCCAGGAGCCCAGCCCCGCCCCGCCCCAGCGCACCCGCCCTGTTTCAATGGCCGCGTGAAAGAGTTCGCATTTCTCGCAATCCTCGCAACCGCCGCAGGCGGAATCGGCTGGCTGCTGCGCCGCAAGCATCTGGAGCGCCTGGCCGCCGGGCCCGTGGGCGGGATTCCGTGCATGGTGCGGCAGCCCGCCGGGACCGGCCGGTGGCGGGCCGGGCAGGTGTGTGGGGACGCGGGCGATCTGCGGTGGGAGCCGGCGCGCGGGGGCGTCGTACCGCTGCCCGGGCTCGTGTACACCGAGGTCAGGGCGCCGTCCGTACGGGAGGGGATGACGATCAACCCCGGTTCGCGGATCGTGCGGTGCGACGGGGAGATGGAAAGCATCGAGATCGCCGTCATGGCGCTGGATCTCGCCGAGCTGCTGAAGATCCTGCCGCAGAAGTCCTCGTAAGCGCCGGAGGCGTCGGAAGCGTCGAAGGGGCTTGACACCACTCCGGGTGGAGTACTACCTTCACATCACTTCACATGAAGTACTTCAAAGGAGCCAGTTTGCGAGTCAAGCCCACCGGCAGGAACCACCAGACCTACCGCCCCCAGGTCGCCCGCCCCCGCCCGCTCCCCAAGCCGGGATCGATGCGGTGACCCCCACCGGCAACACCGATGACGCACGCGAGCGCCTGTCCCTGCGATGACCGCAGGGACAGGCGCTCGTCACATGTCCGGGACGGGCCGGGCCCGTTACTCGACGACGAGCTCGACCGGGATGTTGCCCCGCGTGGCACGGGAGTACGGGCAGACCTCGTGCGCCTTCTTCACCAGCAGCTCGCCCGTCTCGCCCGCCAGCGCCTCGGGAAGCTCGATGCGCAGCGTGACGGCGAGACCGAAGCCGCCGTCGACCTCCTTGCCGATGGAGGTCTCGGCGGTCACCGACACGTCGCCCGTGTCGACCTTGGCCTGCCGGCCGACCAGCCCGAGCGCGCTGGCGAAGCAGGCCGCGTAGCCGGCTGCGAAGAGCTGCTCGGGGTTGGTGCCCTGGCCGTTGCCGCCGAGGGCCGGGGGCATCGCCAGAGCGAGGTCGATCTGACCGTCGGAGCTGACGGCGCGGCCCTCGCGGCCGTTGGCGGTGGCGACAGCGGTGTACAGCGCGTCCATCGGAGGGGTCCTCTCGGGGAAAGCGGAGATCGGAGCGATCGGTCCGGCGCCCCGGCACTCCGGGCCGCCTCGGTCACAACCATGGCACGCAATTGAATTGCGCGCAACTCAATCGCCCACACCGATCCCGCGCTAGACTGTCCCCATGACCGAGCAGCTGCCGACCGCCACCCTCCCCGACCAGGAGTTCCTGCGCCTCGACGGCCAGATCTGCTTCTCCCTGCACGCGGCGGCCCGCGCCTTCGGTGGCGTCTACCGCATCGTCCTCAAGGACCTCGGCCTCACCTACCCCCAGTACCTGGTGATGCTGGTTCTCTGGGAACACGGCGAGATGCCGGTCAAGCAGCTCGGACACCACCTCCGCCTCGACTCGGGCACCCTCTCCCCGCTGCTCAAGCGGCTGGAGGCGGCAGGTCTGATCCGGCGCGAACGCAGCACCGAGGACGAGCGCTCGGTACACGCCCACCTCACCGAGGCGGGCACGGCCCTGCGGACCCGGGCCGTGGAGGTCCCCCGGCGCATCGCAGCCGCCACCGGCTTCGACCTCGCCGAGATGCGCGACCTCCAATCCCGCCTGGACCGCCTCACCACCGCCCTCGACGCGGCAGCGGAATCCGGGCTCTGAGCCTGCGTCAGACTCTCAGCCTCTCAGACTCCCCCGCCGCCGAGCCAGGCGCCCGCCCAGCCCTCGCGGTTGGAGAAGGACTCGTACGAATAGCGGGTGGCCCGGGGCCACTGCTCGCCGGTGAGGTGTTCGTACGCCTGGTCCGGGACGTACAGCAGGCCCTCCGCCCAGACCAGGCCCTGGGCGTACGGAACGAACTCGGTCGGATCGTCCAGTACGGACTCGTACACCGCCCGGCCGGCGGCCACCACCGCGCAGCGGGTGTAGAGGAACTGGTCCCCCGACAGGCCGCGCCCGTACTCCCGGCGGTCGAGCCGGTAGAGCAGCCAGGACAGCTTCTCCGCAAAGCCGACCACCCGGTGCAGCGGGCCTGTGGACAGGCTCACGGAGAGGGCCTCCGCGAGGAGATCGGCGTCCGGGTCGGGCCCGGCGGGGCGGCAGTCCTCGAGCAGTTCCCAGAAGGCGTTCTCGTCCATGTCCGCAGCATGACGGACGGTTCTGACAAGGCGATCCCGCTCGGGCCTGCTGCCCACCCCCCGAGGTCCGTTTCAGGCCACGCTCCAGACGCCGGTGGCGGCGGCCTCGCGGGCGTAGTCGGCGAAGTCCCTCGGCTTGCGTCCGAGGACCTCCTCGACGCCGTGGACCAGGTGGGCGTTGCGCCCGTCCAGGATCAACGTGAACAGGTCCGCGAACTCCTCCGGGAGGCCGTTCTCCCTGAGCACGGCCCGGTACTGCTCGTTGGTGACGGGGACGTACGCGATCTCGCGGCCGGTGGCCTTCGAGAGTTCGGCGGCGACGTCGGCGAAGCTGAGCAGGCGCGGGCCGGAGAGCTCGTAGACCTTGCCGGTGTGCCGGTCGTCGGTGAGGGCGGCGACCACGACGTCGGCGATGTCCTCCGCGTCGACGAAGGCCTCGACCGCGTCCGCGGTGGGCAGCGCGATCTCGCCCGCCAGGACCGGCTCCAGGAAGAAGGCCTCGTCGAAGTTCTGGTTGAACCACGAGGCCCGCACGATGGTCCAGTCGGCGCCCGAGGCCTTCAGACGGGCCTCGGCGGCCTCCGCCGCCTCCTCACCGCGCCCGGACAGCAGCACCAGGCGGCGCGCGCCCGATGCGACGGCCAGCTCCGAGAACGCGCCGATCCGGTCGACGGCCCCGGGGAAGGCCAGGTCGGGGTAGTAGGTCACGTACACCCGGTCCACGTCCTCCAGGGCGGGGGCCCAGGTGGCGGGCTCGTCCCAGTCGAAGGCCGGCGCGCCGCGACGGGATCCGATCCGCACCGGGCGACCCTGGGCGGCGAGCTTCTCGGCGACGCGGCGGCCGGTCTTGCCGGTGCCGCCGATCACGAGGGTGGTGTTGTTCTCGGTGTTTGTCATGGCTTCAGTCAAGGCCAGTTCCGTGAGACGGAACATAGCGCCAACACTCAGGCGCATACGCGAGCGTCTACAGCGACCGCCGCCTCATAAGATCACATACTGATATGACCAATACCCTGTATCTGCTCTGCTCCGCCGCCCCGCCCGTCTTCGACGTGGCCCGGGTGATCGAGGACGCCCAGGCACGCGGCTGGGACGTCTGTCTCGGGCTGACCCCGACGGCGGCCCACTGGCTGGCCGGCGGTCTCGACGGACTGGCCGCGCTGACCGGTCACCCGGTGCGCTGGCAGTACAAGTTCCCGGGTGACCCGGACGTCTGGCCGGCGGCCGACGCACTGCTCTTCGCCCCGGCCACGTTCCACTCGGTCAACTCCTGGGCGCTCGGCCTCACCGACCGCTTCGTGGTGGGCGTGGCCGCCGAGGCCCTCGGGAAGGGCACGCCGACCGTGGCGATGCCCTGCACCAACGAGGCGCTGGCCCGGCATCCGCAGTTCGAGCAGAGCCTGGCCACGCTGCGCGCGGGGGGCATCGAGGTGCTGCACGGCGACACCGGCCACGCCCCCGGGCCGGCCGGCACCGACGACCCCGGCCCGTTCCCCTGGGACCTGGCCCTGGACGCGGTCGGCCGGGCCCTGAACCGGACCGCCTAGCAAAGCCCCGGCCCCTGCGCCGGCGGCTGCTGTGGTCGTGCCTGCGGCCACGGATTCCTAGGCGGCGTAGAGGTCGAAGGTGGATCCGCGCTTGGGTCCGGCAGTGATGTCGAGAGCGGGATCGACGGCGAGCATCGCCTGGTGCAGGCGCTGGAGCTGGGGCGAGGGTTCGACTCCGAGTTCTTCGATGAGACGGGCGCGCAGCCGCCGGTAGACGTCCAGCGCGGTGGCCTGCCGGCCGGAGCGGTAGAGGGCGACCATGGCCTGTGAGTGCAGCCCCTCGTGCTGTGGGTGGCGGGCGATCAGCTCGGTGAGTTCGGCCAGGAGTTCGGTGTGCCGGCCGAGCCTCAGATCGACGTCAATGCGCCGTTCCACGGTGACCAGACGGCTCTCCTCCAGCCGCATGACCTCGATCTCCAGAATGGGTCCCACGCGTACGTCGACCAGCGCGGGTCCCTGCCATAAGCCGAGGGCATTACGCAGCAGGCCGGCGGCCCGCTCGTCGTCCCCCGCCTCGAATGCCGACTGGCCCTGGGAGACCAGGGTTTCGTAGGCGTGCACATCCACGCTCTGCGGCGGTATCTGCAACAGGTATCCGCCGTGCCGGGTGGCAAGTACTTCCTTGGCCGCCCCGGGTGCCCCCGGGCCCATCGCGGTGCCCAGCCGTCTGCGGAGCTGCAGGATGTACGTCTGCAGGGTGGTCAGCGCGCTCTGTGGCAGCTCGGTCCCCCAGATCTCCTCCATCAGCGTCGGAACCGGCATCACCCGCCCGGGATACAACGCCAGCAGCGTCAACACCTGTCGGGGCTTCCGCGCCGTGGGAACAATCGAGCCACCGTTCACCTCGGCGCTCAACGGACCCAGAACCTGAATCTTCACGGTCTCCTCCGTAGGTCGTCGAAATTCCCCTCGTTTTCGGCCTTCGACGCAGGCACGGTAGCGGTCTCCTGGGCAATGTCACCAAATCCTCGAGCCTTTTTCGAGCCCATTGCGAAAAAGGTTACCGATTTCCGATCACATGAACGAAATTTCCCGCCGGAAATACCTTGCCCCGCCCGAATCCCCGTGGATTTCCCGTGGACTCCCCCTGGAGCGACACGCCCCGTGGCGCAACCCTTGCGAATAAAACCGGCGAGTACGTATCTTGCGATGTCGCATGTGCAACCCATCCCGTCCGCCCGTCTGCAGACACGGCCCAGAGGGAGAGTTCCATGACCACAAAAACAATACGGAACAATGAATTCCGCGGGAACGGATTAGCCGGATTGACCACCACGGTGCCGCGGGAGTTCGTCCACCGGAGATCACTCGCGGAGGTGTTCCTGACGGGCTACGAGCGGATCGAGGACAACGTCTTCTCCCTCAAGGGACAGTGGCCCCGCGCCCACACCTTCTTCACCAGCGCCGACGGCAGCAGCCACGACGCGGTCCAGGTCGGCGAGACCATCCGGCAGGTCGGCCTCTACCTCTGCCACGCCGTGTACGGGGTCCCGCTCGGCCACCACGTGGTCTTCCACCGCCTCGACTTCCGCTCCAGGCCGGATCAGCTGAGGATCGGGCGCAGCCCGAGCGAGCTCAGCATGACCGCCGTCTGCCCGGACCCGCGCTGGACGGGCGACCGGTTCTCCGGCTCGCTGGAGGTCCGTATCCACCGGTCCGGCGAGCCGGTCGCCGCCGGCACCGCCCGCCTCACCTGGGTCGCGCCCGCCACCTACCGGCTGCTCCGCGGCGGGCGCGGCGGTCCGGGCGGCCGGGAGTCGCAGGGCCCCGGCGGGCGGCGCCGGGATGCAGCAGGTCCCGGCCGGCCGCCGCAGCGCCGTACGCCGATCACGGCGAGCTCGGTGGGCCGGCTGCTGCCCTTCGACGTGGTCCTCGCCCCGGCGGACCGGGCCGACCGGCCGGGCCGCTGGCTGCTCAGCCCGGACCTCCGGCACCCGATCCTGTTCGACCAGGCCGACGACCACCACCCGGGCATGGTCCTGGTCGAGGCCGCCCGGCAGGCCGCCTGCGGGCTCCACCCGCCCGGCGGCTTCACCCCCGCGGCGGTCTCCACGGAGTTCCACCAGTACGCCGAACTGGACGCCCCCTGCTGGGTCGAGGCCCGGGTGCTGGCGCCCGGCCGGGTCGGGGTCACCGGCCGGCAGCACGGGCGGACCGTGTTCACCTCGACGGTGACGGGCTCCACGGAACCCACCCACCACTAGGCCGGCCTAGTGAGCGTCCCGCCGGTCCCCCCGGTACCAGGCCGCGTACGCGCCGAAGGCCTCGGCGAACGGCGGCCCCGGCGACGCCGACAGCTGCCCCCACAACCGCCCGCTGTCGTACCAGTGGTCGACCGACAGCAGCGACACCAGGCGGCGCAGCCCCACAGCCTCCGGCCCCTCCCCCATCAGGGCCATCGCCCCGGCGAGGTCCGTCTCCCCGGCGGGCAGCGGCAGGCCGAGTTCCCGCGCGACCGTCTCCACCAGCTCCCGACCGGTCACCGGCTCGGGGTGGGCCGCGTGCAGCACCCGCCCCGGCCCGCCCGTCCGTTCAGCCCGTTCATCCCGTTCATCCCGTACGGCGAGCTCGGCGAGCGCGTCCGCCAGCGCGTCCACCGAGATCAGGGACATCCGGGCCCGGCCGCCGTCCACCCAGGACGGCAGCCGGGCCAGCAGCCGCACCAGCGAGGGCACCACCCAGCGGTCACCCCGGCCGTAGACGAGGTGCGGGCGCAGCACCGTCCCGCCGGCTTCGAGCACCAGCCGTTCGCCGGCCAGCCGGGTCACGCTGGTCACCGATTCCGGGTCCTCCGCGAGCTCCCCCTCCGCCGCGCCCCGGTGCGCCCCGTCCCGGTACACCGCGGCGGTGCCCAGCTGCACGATCCGCCGTACCCCGGACCGCTGCGCCTCGGCGAGCAGCGCGCGTGTGCCCGCCTCGTTGACGGCCCGGCACTCCTGCTCCGAGCCGCCGATCCGCGCGGCCAGGTGCAGGACGGTGCCGACGCCCTCGCACAGCCCGCGCAGCGAATCCGGCCGCGCCAGATCGCCCCGTACGGTCTCCGCCCCCGGCACCTCGCCGCGGTGCACCAGCGCCCGTGTCCGCACGCCGGCGCGGGCCAGCCGCTCCACCACGTGCGCTCCGACGAACCCCGCCCCACCCGTGACCAGCACGGTCTTTGTCGTCATCACCCGGTTAACGTACTGGTCGACTGGTTTCTTCAGTCGGGTGTTCGAACACTCGGATTTCGACAGCGGCATTGGACAGGGTCCATCAGCTCGGCGGCGGCTGCGGGGCAGCGGCGCGGCCCAATGTCCGGGTGGTGGACCCGTACGCACACGCGACCGGGCAGCCCGCTGACGCCTGGTTCCTTGAGGCGATGCGGGAGACGGGGTTCGCGGTCACCGCGTGCGCCCGCCCCTCCGCGTCCGGGGCGGGTCCGTCCGCAGTGAGAACGGGGTGGGCTGGGAGGCCCCGCACCATGTCCGCCAAGGAGCGGTCAACTCATGGACGAGGCAGCGGCGGTCTCCCACGACAACAAGCTGTACATCATGTACCGCCGCTGACCCGCGCGCCCCAGGCGCTGCTCCCCACAGGCGGGGCCCGTCGGTTCGCCGGCAGGCCCTGTCGCTGGGGGCGCCGTGGCATCCACCGCGAAGTTGAAGACCGGCAAGATCCGGGGGTGGGTTGCGGCGTTCGGTGGCCGGTGCCGGCCGCCGGTGGCGGGTGTCTCTGCTGGTAGCCGATCAGGCGGCCACTGCTCTCACCGGCCGCGGCCCGTTCCCGCTCCACCACCGCCCCTGCCGGGGCGGTGCGGGACGTTTTCGATCTCGTCGGCAGGGTTCACGCGGGTCTGCCCGGCCAGGCCCGCAGGACCTGTTCGAAGTAGCCGGGCCCGGTGTTGGGCAGGATGTGTGGTGCCGTGGTGTAGCGGTGGGTCTGGGTCTGCCAGGCGTGGTAGCCGCTCATCCACGTACCCATCACCTCGACATAGGTCCGCACGGCGGCGACTTCCCGCCCGCCCAGCCCGAGCTGCGCGCACAGGCCGGGCACCTGCGAGGCGTGTTCCTGGAACTGTTCGACTCGCTGGTGGACTTCCCGGCGAGCGTGCGCGATGGCTTCCTCGCGGGTGCAGCTGCGGCTGTGTTCGATGACGAGGACGAGATTGTCGACGTCGCCGCGGGCTTCCTCCTTCTCCAGGGAGTAAACGTCGTTGCACATCATGGGGATGTCGACGGCGATCTCCCGCATGAGGCGCAACTGGGGGCTGTGGAACGCGGCAGCGGGTATGTGGATGCCGGCGGCGCGTTCGGCCAGGGAGATGGTCAGGGCAGTACCGGCGGTGCCCCGGCGGACCTGAAGGTAGCTCTCCATGTCGCCCGGGGTGCCGCGAAGACGGCCTATGGCTTCGTGGGCCTGGGTGGCGAAGTAGTACTCCCACTCGTGCGCCGTCCGGGCGACCCAGCCGGGGTGGGCGCCCTCTGTGCTGCGGGCCCACAGGTCGGCGAACGCGACCGAGCAGGCGTCCGCCCCGGCCGCGGGGGTGGCCCCGTGGACGATGTCGATGAGCTGCTGGCACACGGCCGCAGCCCGGGCGGGGTTCTGTCCGAGTGGACCGTCGAACTGGTCGTCGAACACGAAGAAGAACCCCATCGTGTCCGCGCACAGGTCCAGGACCGGCCCGGTCGCGTGGGGGAAGCCGTAGGCCGCCAACCGCGGCATGTCCCAGGACGTGTACCACTCCAGGGATCCGCCCTCGCCGACCAGGCCCAGCCGCTGCACCCACTGAAGGTTGCGGCGCCGAGCTCCATCGAGATCGGGGCTGAGGACGAGGGGGAAGGGCAGGTCGAACTCGACAATCACGCGCACTGGCGCCTCCTCGTCACTCCGCCTCCTCAGGCGCACGCGGCGTTCGGCCGGGACCCTTTGAGGACGTTGGAGTGCTGGTCGTGCGCGGCAGACCGGTGCATGAGGGAGGGCGGAACTATCGCAACTATGATAGTTGGGGTAGGTTGGGGGGATGGAGCCGAAGACGTACACGACGATCGACCTCCGCAAGCAGATGGGCGAGATCCTCGACCGCACCCGGATCGCGGGGGAGCCTGCCGCGATCACCCGCAAGGGCAAGACCCTGGCCTACCTCGTGCCGGCCGAGTGGTTCGAGCAGTACATGGCACAGCGCCCGTCGGCCCCCGGCGCCGACCAGAACGCCGCCTGAACGAGCCGGACCGCAGGCAGACCAGGAGTCCCTTCGTCATGACAGCGCAGCCCATCCACTTCGACGGCCCCGGCGGCGAGAAGCCCCGCCAGGTGCCGCCGATGCCCGAACGCACCCCGCAGGCCCTGCGCCTGGCCATCCAGGAGCACGCCCCGCATCTGCTGCCGGACTTCGAGGCCCACTGGCGCCGCGCGATCGGCGACGCCTTCAACCTCACCCCGGTACCGGCCTTCATGCGCCTGTGGTGGACCCAGTACGCCATCGCCCGCGACCCAGGTCTGGAAGCCCACCTGCGCGACCTCGAAGCGCGCGCCGCGAAGTCCGAGGACCCCGAGGAGTCCGCCCGGCTCCTGGCCGAGTACAGCCGGCTGCGCCGCCAGGCGGCTGTGGTGGAGCCCGGCCGGTGACCGATGAGCTCCCACTCCCGCCCTGGAAGATGGACTGGACGGCAGAGGCGCTCCAGGAATTCGAGAGCATGCCCGAGGACGGCAAGCAGCTGATCCTGTCAGCCCGCGCCGAGCTGATCACCACCCCGGATCCCTACTACCGGGGCATCGACGCCGATGCGTCCCTGCCGCACTGGATCACCGTCCGCCCCCTGGCCTCGACCAGTCCGGGCGGCCCGCACATCGCCGACCTCGCCGGTGGCCGCGGCTGGCTCATCTTCACCTTCACCCGCCGCCACGCTGACCCCCAGATCACCGTCACCGACGCGTTCTGGGCCTGACCGGGCACCGCACGGCCTGGCCGGCCGAGCCGGGTTGCGGCGGACCGGTTGACGGAGGCGTCGGCGGTGCGCCCTGGGGCACCCCCTCTGCCCGTTTGCGGCTGGTGACACCGCCATCCCGGCCCGTGTGGTCAGTCTCCGGCGCCCTCGTCGTCGGGGTGGGCTGCGGCCGGGTCGCGCAGGGGCGGCAGCGCCCCGCCCGGCCGGAAGCAGTGGAACGAGTAGTAGCCCAGGACATTGAGGTTGCCTGGCGGAGCGGGGAAGCCGAACCCCAGCGCCGTCGGGGATCACCGCGCCGGCCGACCAAGATCGTTCCTTGGCGCTCATGGCTGTTCCGTTGTTCCCCGCGGCCGGACAGGGGGCGTGTGTTCCGTGTGTGTTCAGAGGTGCGTTTGACCTAGGCTTCGGGTCGGAGGTCCCCATGCACAACGAACAAGACACCCTCTTCGCGGCGGTCGATGCGCTGCTGGCGGAGACGGCGGCCAAGGATGCGCTGCCGGAGCCGGACGAGCGGAAGCGGCTGCGCGAGGCGGCGGGACTCAGCCAAGAGCAGATCGCCCGGGCGCTGTCGGTCCGCCGCGAGACGGTGACCTCCTGGGAAACCGGCCGCACCGACCCCCGCCCCCCGAAGCGCGCGGCCTACCTCCGCCTCCTGGACGGCCTGGCCAACCTCCACCCCACCCCTGCACCCGCCGCCGCGACGGAGCCCACAGCGCAGCGCGAGCCGCAGCCGGCACCCGCAGCCATGGCCGGGCCCGCGCCCGTACAGGCCGAACCGCAACAGCCCGCAGCAACGGCACAGCCACAAGCCGCACCCACGGCGCAGCCGGCACCCGCCGCCGCAACCGAGCCCGCGCCCGCGCCCGTACGTGCCGAAGCGCAGCAGCCGGCAGCAGCCATGGTCCGGGCCCCGCTCCGCCTGGAAGGCAACGGCCCGCTCGCCGTGCTCGATGGCACCGGCAAGGCGCATGCCGCCGGCGGGGTCCTGCTCTCGCACCCCGCCGACGACCTCCCCGCCCTGCTCTCCTGGGCCCTCGCCGAGGCCGACCTGCGCTCCCCCCGCCTGCACGCCAATGGCCGGGACGGCGACCCGCTCCTCGTCCTCACCGCCGAGGCCACCGAGGCCCTCGGGCTCCCCCTCGTCCTCGAGGACCGCCGCGGCCTCCGCCTGCCGGACAACCATCCCCTCGTCAAGCAGCTCACCAAGGCCAAGTGGAAGCTGACCCGCCGTGGCTTCGGCCCGTGGGCCCGCATCTACCGTCCGGCCACCGCCGCCACCGGCCGGCAGTGCGTGCAGCTCGCCGTCCTGCCCTGGGGTGCGCTCGACGCCCGTGCCTGGGGCGAGGAGACCGCCGGGCTGCCCGCCCCCGAACTCGCCGAGCTGCTCACCACGTACGCCGCCCGGGTGCTGACCCCGCGCGGTTCCACCGCCGTCACCGGCCTCGAGCTGATGACCTCGCTGCGTCCGCCGACCCGCGCCGCCAAGGACCCCGGCACCGGTGCCTGGGTGTCGGCGAGCGTGCCCGGCTCCCTCACCCGGGCCGTGGACCCGGCGCCTCCGGAAGCCCCCGACGAGCACCCCGTGGTCGCCGCCCTGTACCCGCGCTCCCACCAGCGAACCCCGGCCGAGGTCCTCGACGAGGAGGCGTACGACTGGATCCGCGACCCCGAGCTCCTGACCGACGCCGAGTGCGCCCGTACCCACGCCGTCGGCATCGACATCAACATGGCCTTCGCCGCCGCCGCCAACCGCCTGGTGGTCGGCACCGGTCCCGCCGTGCACACCCGGACCCCCGTCTTCGACCCGAAACTCCCCGGCAGTTGGCTGGTGGACCTGTCCGGTCTGCCCCTCGACCCGCGGCTGCCCAGCCCCTTCACCCCGCACGGCGCGCCCCCCACCGGCCCGGCCTGGTACGCGACGCCGACCCTCGCCTACGCGCAGGAGCTCGGCTTCGACGTCTCCCCCACCGAGGCCTGGGTCCGTCCCGAGCACGGCAACTACCTCGACCGCTGGTACCTCCGGCTCCGCGACGCCTATCTGGCCACCATGGCCGACCTCGGGGTGACTCCCGCCCTCTCGGGCGTCGAGTTCCTCCGGGCCATGGAGGTCCACAAGCAGCAGGATCCGCTGCGGACCGCCGTACTCTCGGCGATCAAGTCGACCGTCAAGGGCGGTATCGGCAAGCTCCGCGAACGCCCGCAGGGCGCCGCCTACCGCCCGGGCGAACCCTGGCCGGCCCTGGAACGCCCCACCTGGCGGCCCGACATCCGCGCCGCCGTCATCTCCACCGCCCGGGTGAACATGCACCGCAAGATGTACAAGCTCGCCACCGCGGCCGAGCTGTACCCGATCGCGGTGCTCTCCGACTGTGCCGTCTACCTGTCCGACGGCCCCAGCCCGCTCGACTTCCTGCCCTGCACCCCGGAGGGCAAGCCCGTCCCCGGCGGCTTCCGTCTGGGGGTCAGCCCTGGCATGGTCAAGCACGAGGGCAGCCAGCCGCTGCTCTGGGCCGTCGGGATGCTCGACGAAGGCCACAACCCCGCCCGGCACATCAAGGGCCACGACGCCGCGGCCGACGGAGAGTAACCCCACCCCATGCCAGAGATCAGCGACGGCCTCACCCGTGCCGACGAGCAGAACTTCACCCGGCCGATCCCCAAGTCGGCGGGCGCCCAGATGCGGTTCCTCGTCCGGCAGCTGAAGTCGACCAGGGAGGTGGCCGCCCTCCTCGCGGTCTCCCAGCGCACCGTCGAACGGTACGTGAAGGACCAGATCAAGCAGCCGAAGCCGGCGCTCGCGGCCCGCCTCGAGTCCGAGGTACGGCGCCGCTGGCAGCCGCTGGTCCGCAAGCGGGCCCGCGACCGGGCGGCCCGTACCACCGGCCTGGTCATCGAGACCCGCGCCCGCTTCGGCTTCACCGCGGCCCCGGGCACCACCGACGACGGCCGGATGCGCCGGATCACCCAGCAGCTGCCGCCCGAGTACGCGGAGCGCCTGTTCGCCGCGCAGGAGGCCGGCGCCACCGAGGAGCAGCTCCGGCACATCGCCGCGGAAGGCCTCCAGGAGATCTACTTCAAGGACCACGGCGCCCGCGCCCAGGGCCTCCTGGTCGAGTTCACCGACATCGACTACGTGGACTTCGACTTCTAGGTCCTTGAGTTGGCGGCAGCCTGCCGGTCAGGGAGCGGGGATGGGGCCTCCGGGCCGGAACGGCTCCACCCCGACGATGTGCCGCACCTTGACCGGGCGCACGATCACCGCGACTCGCTGCTCCCCCGGCATGATCCACTCGAAGTCGCTGCCCAGGTACTTGCGGGCCATCCGGTCCATCCGGTCGTGTGCCTCCTCGCCCTCGATGAAGCGGGCCACCACGCCACTGATCTGCACTCGGTCGAAGGGGTCGGTGGCGTCCGCGTGCGAGAGATAGACACGGGGATCGCGGCGCAGGTTTTCCTCCTTCACTCGGCCCACCGAGGTGTTGAACGTCAGCTCCCCCTCCCCCTCCAGATCCACCCACATCGGGCTGACCTGCGGTGCTCCATCGGCGAACACAGTGCCGACGTACCAGATGTTGGGGGCCTGCAGCCGGGCGCGGACAGCTTCATCGAATGTCGCAGTCATCCTGGGAGGCTACTGGCACGAGACGCGCTGCCCGTCGGCTACGGCGCCAGTGATCATTCCACTGTCAGTAAGAAGATCACTGTGCCCAGGATGAGGAAGATCCCGCCCAGGAGGGCTGCGATGGCGAGCGTGCCGGCGACACGGGCAATCAACATGCCCCAGAACTCCGCCCGCCGCCCGTCGGGAGTGTCGGTGCGCCAGTCTGACGGGATGTCGACGCTTCCCTCGGCGATGGCCGGCGCGGCCCTGTGCACGTCTCCCGGGTGGAAGTAATAGATCGTCGGCTCCGCCCCCCAGGTGCCCCGGTCTTTCCCGCCGACCCTGCGGACGCGGACATCCGCACGATAGGCGACACCCGACAGCCAGTCCTTACGTACCGGCCACAGTTTCGCGACCTCGTCACTGCTGAGCCAGGGCTCCTCCTCATGCACTGACTCTGGTGTTCCCGGATCCGGCGTGTGCGGCATGCATCCCCCTCGGTACAGCAGGCCTCCAGTACACATCCGCTGCCCGCATACCGATAGAGCGCCTCCGGTGGCGAGCGCCGTGCGCCCGCAGAGGTCGGTTCGGCTGTTGGTGAACGGTGCTTCTGTGGCGCGGGCGGCCCGATATTTTCCCGGCATGGCCGATCATCACGTGATTGACGTTGGAGGCGTCCGGCTGGCCTATCAGGTCTCGGGACCGCCGGACGCTCCGCCGCTCGTCATGTTGCACGCGCTGGGCGAGGATGCCACGGACTGGGACATCGTGGCCCCTGTCTTCGCCCGCAGCCGGCGTGTCTATGCTCTCGATCTTCGCGGTCACGGCCGGAGTGACTGGCCAGGGACGTACTCGCTGCAACTCATGCGGGACGACGTACTCGGATTTCTGGATGCACTGGCACTTGACCGGGTGGATCTGGTGGGGCACTCAATGGGCGGGATCGTTGCCTATGTGCTTGCCGAGGACTGTCCGCAGCGTGTGGACCGGCTCGTCTTGGAGGACGTTCCGATCCCACGCCCTCGGGAACAGACCACTCCGGCCAGGCCGGATGGGAAGCTGACGTTCGACTGGGACATGGTGTTGGCCGTCAGGCGGCAGATCGACACGCCGGATGCGGGATGGCTGGAGCGCCTCAGCAGGATCACCGCCAAGACCCTTGTCGTGGCCGGCGGACCACGCAGTCACGTGTCCCAGGAGGGCATCGCCGAGTTGGCCCGTCGTGTTCCTCACGGGCGAGTCGTCACCATTCCGGCCGGGCACTTGATCCACAAGTCCGAACCGATGGAGTTCACGAAGGCCGTTCTGGAGTTCCTGCAGTCGCAGGACGAACCCTGCCCTGCACCGGAAGCATGAGATTCGGCCGCTGCGGCAGACGCGCCCCGGCCTTGACCTCAAGTGCGGTTGAGGGCAAAAGCTTTGGCCATGACCACGCAGACGGATCACATCGAGATCAGAGGTCTGGCCATGTCCGAGACGGTGATCGAGTGGATCAGAGAGCACGCCCATCCCCTCACCATGCTCGATTCCGAAGCCCCGTTGACCGACCTCCTCCCGGTGGCCGACATCGTGCGTGATGCCCAGGTCGTAGCTGTCGGTGCCGCGACCCGCCAGGCCCACGAGCTGTCCGCTCTCTCGCACAGGCTCGTCCGATTGCTGGTCGAGGAACTGGGATTCCGTTCCATTCTGCTGGAAGGGGACGAAGCGTCACGGGTCGGACTCGACGAGTACATCAGGACCGGAACAGGGGACCCGCGGGTGATGCTCTCCGAGGCCCGGTCCTTCTGGCAGACCGAGGAGATCCTCGACGTCATCCGCTGGATGCGCTCCTTCAACCGTCGGCACCCCGATGACCCGGTTCGGTTCGCCGGGGCCGACCGCATTCCACAGAGCCAGACTTCCCCGCTCGACGGCCTGGCCGGCATCGAGCGGAGTCTGGCCGAGGGCGCCATCCGGTGGCATGAAGCCACCTCGGACAGGATCGTCTACTGGGGTGGCATCGCCCACACCGTCAACGGCAATCCGCGGACCGTCTCTCCCTCTTCCCCGCCGATGACACACCAGAACGCGGGCAGTTACCTCCGCGAGCATTTCGGCGCCGGTTATGTCTCCATCGGCCTGACCTTCCACCACGGTATGGCTCCCTACCGTGTCCTGCCCCCTCCGGCGGAGTTCGCCGACGCAGTCCTGGGAGCCACTGGGCTGGATGCCTATCTTCTGGACCTGCGCGCCGATGGCCCACCCCCGGTGCGGACCTGGCTCGATACACCGACCAAGACGCGCATGATCGGTCCTGATTACGACCCCGCCGACAATGCCGCTTACCACCTTTCCGGTGGATCGCTCGCAGACTGGTTCGACGCCATCCTCCACACGCAAGAGGTCACCCCGGTCCGTGCCCTCTCCTAGGGGCTTCGACCGGGCGGAGCCGGCGGGCGACGCATAGGATCGCCGGCATGGCACTGCGACCCGTCATGGTGAACATAAAGGCTCTTGATGGCTCGGCTGTCGGGCGGTTCTGGGCGGAGGCGCTCGGCTGGAGTGCTTACAGCCCCGGCGTGACCACGTACGTCGGACCCGCCGGCGGCCTCGTGTGGCCGGACCCGGTCTTCGTCGGCATCGACATCGTCCCCGTCCCGGAACCCAAGACCACAACAAAGAACCGTGTGCACCTCGATCTCGCCACCACCTCTGCGGCCCATCAGGCGGAGTTGGTCGCGCGCCTGAAGGCTCTCGGTGCGACGCCCGCCCACGTCGGCCAGGGCGACGACGTGCCGTGGACGGTCCTCGCCGACCCGGAGGGCAACGAGTTCTGTGTGCTGGAGCCTCGGGAGATCTACCGGGACACCGGGCCGATCGCCGCGGTGGTGGTCGACTGCGAGGATCCGCGGGCCATGGCCCGGTTCTGGGGCGAGGCGATGGACTGGACCGTGCACGAGGTGACCGACGATCAGGCATCGTTGCGCTCCGCCAACGGCGTCGGCCCGTATCTCGAGTTCCTCCGCACGCCCGACGGGAAGACCGTGCCGGACCGCATCCACCTCGACCTGCTGCCGTACCCCGGTGACGACAAGGAGGCGGAGGTGGCCCGGCTGCGGGCCCTCGGTGCCACCGACCTCGACCTCGGCCAGGGCGATGTCCCGTGGACCTGCCTGGCCGACCCCGAGGGCCACGAGTTCTGCGTCCTCGCCCCGTCCTGACACCGTTGGGGGCTACTGCTGTTCGGCCGGCTCTTCGAAGGGGAAGCGGGCGAGCGGGGCCTCGCGCTGGAAGAAGGTCTTGGCGCGGATCATCGCGCGCTCGTCGTTCCGAACCTGCCCGGGGCGGGAGCCGTTGCCGAGCAGCACGCCGCCGAATCGCATGTGCAGGTACGCCGCGGTGTGGTTGAGGTTGGTCGCCAGCCCGTCGGCGACGATCTCGTCGTGGTCGGACATGGCCGTCACGCCCCACAGGGTCCGGCCCGCCATCCGCTTCTTGAAGTCCAGGCCGGGCACCGAGAGCCAGCCCGACCAGTAGTCGAGGTAGCGCTTGGTCTGGGCGGAGACGGTGTACCAGTACAGCGGGGAGGCGAGCACGATGTCGGTGGCCTCCAGGGTGAGCCGCCGCAGTTCCTCCTCGTGCTCCCCGGCCGGCAGATCCTCCGTCTCGTGCCGTCCGTCCTGGAAGTCGGGCAGGGGCAGCTGGGCCAGGTCCACCCAGTGCTGCGGGGTACCGACCGGCAGCTGCTCGGCCGCGGCGCGGGCGAGTATCTCGGTGTTGCCGTTCGGACGGGAGCTGCCGAGGACGAAGAGGAACGAGCGGTCGGTGGTCATGTCTGCTGCTCCGGTCTCGGAGGATGGTGGGTTCCTCGCTTCCAACTCCCTTGATTCGAGGGATATTCCGGCGGCACGCGGTTGCCGTATTTCGACTAAACCGGGAGAAAACGGACCGCCAGAATGGGGCCCTGGAGGCCCGAACGGCCACTCCCCCATGTGATGGGACCACCGAGGGGCCGATAGGGCCTCAGGCGGCCGTACAGCGATTTTCGGCTTGCCGCTCGGCCCCAAAACCGGCAGGAGCGGCCCGCCGAGGTGGCCGGCCGCTCCGTTTTTCAAAACCGGGTTTTAAACTGCATGCGCGTTACATCGATTACGGCTGCTCTCCAGGGCCTGGCCGACTTCCCGGCGCGCCAACTCACGTGAAGGTCACGTGCATCCCGCCCTCGGTCAGGACTTCGAGCACCAGGGCGACCAGGTCGTACTGCTCGCCCTCCGGCGCCAGGACGCGGGACAGGTGCTCGCGCGCAGTCGCAGCGTCCCGCCAGAGCAAGGTTGCGGGGGCGGTGTAGCCGAAGTTGCCGCGCAGACAGTCCGCGAGGGCGTCCAGGCAGCCGCCGAAGTAGCCGCCCGGCCCGTTGACGGCCTCGCCGAGTGCCAGGTAGAGGCCCGGTTCATCGGTGATGTGCCGGCCGTCCAGCTCGTACGCGTGTCCGGCCTGCCGGTCCTGGTGCTTGAGCCGACAGCCCCGCTCCCGGACGAGATCGAGCCAGGCCCCACGCTGACGGGTCCCGAGCGCAGCCCAGGCGCCAGGGGCGTCCGGCGGGCCGGCGAGCCAGCGCTCCCAGACGGGCCGGGCGTATCCCGGTACGGGTGCGACGTATCCGTCGAGTTCCAGATCAATCAGGTCCGTCCCGCGGGAGGACGGCTGCCACGTGCGGACTTTGGGCCGCAGCAGCCGGTCGGTGAGCGGCTCGCCCCGGTCGTCCCGTATCTCCAGCCAGGCCTCCTCCAGGTCCAAGGTGCGTCGGGTGCTCGTCACCAGTGCCCGCCGTAGCCGATCACCCGGGGCGAGCCCCCGCAGGACGAACGGGTGCTCTGCCTGCTCGGGCGGCAGGACGCGGGCGAACTCCCGGCAGGAGCCCAGCCACCGGTACCCGTCGTGCAGCCGGACAGGCCCCCTGTACCCCTCGGGCGGACCCTCGTAGTCGTCCAGACCGGTGAGCACAAGACCGTCCGTTCCCGGGTACTGTCCGAGGCTTTCCGCGTCCTCCAGCAGCCAGGCATCGAGCGTCCTGTCCTCCGGCACCAGCCACACCCGGCTGCCGACCCAGGCGTGTACCTCGGCTCCGTCGGGAACCCAGCCGAACAGTTCGTACGTCCCTCGCAGGGGTTCCCGGAACAATCCCTCCACCTCGGCGCAGACGCCCCAGACCTGGCCACTTCCTGTGTCCGTCAGCGTGTACCGCCCCTGGCCGCGATGGCCCCTGTCCACATGCACGGTGGGAATCATGCCCAGACCAGGTGTGGTCCGCGAAGCTCTTTTCGTGGTCGGTCAGGGTGGGAGTCCTCGTTCGTGGCGTCGAGGCCGCGAAGGATGTCGTCGCCTCGCGGATCGTCGCGCAGCGCGAGCCGTACCGCCGCCTCCACTCGCACGCCTTCATCCGTGTCGGCGAGGCACGAAGCGAGCGAGTCCGAGGCGTCCTGGGCATGCGCCGGCGCGGCGGCGAGAACGAAGCAGGCGGTCCGGCGGACCTCTGCGTCTTCGTCCCTTGTGCACTCCACGACGGCGTCAAGTACCGCGGGCCCCCCGTCCCGATCGCACGGCAGAGCCTCTCCCGGCCCCGCTCCACCGGCCCGTCGCACAGCGAGACAAGCCCGATGGAGCTTAGTCGGCCTGGAGAATGCGATGTTGGTGCCCCTCGCTCAGTCACACGATTTTCGGCTCGCTGTCCGGACCCAAAACCGGCAGGAGCGGCCCGCTGAGGTGGCGGGCCGCTCCGTTTTTCAAAACCGGGTTTTGAACTGCATGCGCGTTACATCGATTGCGGCTGCTCCAGCAGGAGTTCGGCGAGGCGCTGACGGTACGTATCGTCCGTCAGCTCTCGGAGGCCCCGCGCCAGATCCTCGGGCCGGTCGACCGCCTCCAGCAGAGCGCTCAGCAACGGGAGTACCGGTGGCATCGACTCCACCGGCGCCTCGCTACGGGGCTTGACCACCGGAGCCGGGGCTGGAGCCGGCGCCGGAGCCGAAGCCAGAACCTGCTCGGCGACCGGACCGGATTCCGGCACGACCTCCGCCACGACTTCCGGAGCCGGGGCGGGTGCTGGAGCTTCGGCCGGGGTGGGGGCGGGAGCCGGGGCCTGGGCCGGTTCGGGTGGCGGGGCCGGGGTCGGGGTCGGCTTGGATTTTGGGAGCTCCGACTGGCGCTGGAGATCCGCGAACTGTGCCCGCTGCTCGGCGTGGTCGGCCGTACGGGAGGCCAGTTCGCGCGCCGCCTTCAGCTTGAACACCCCGGCGTCGACCCGCCGCTGCAACTCGGGGGCGAGCCGCAGCAGGGACAGCCGGTGCGATACGTACATCTGCGACTTGCCGATGCGCGTGGCGACCTTCTCCTGCGATCCGTACTTCTCCACCAGCGCCTGCAGGAAGGCGGCTTCCTTGCACGGCTCGATCGCCTTGCGGTGGATGTTCTCGATGATGACGGCCTCGTCGAGCAGCCCCTTGCCGTCACCGAGGTGGTCCTGCACCTTGATGTCGATCCGGGTCCAGCCGAGCTGGCGGGCAGCCGCGAAACGCCGGTTGCCGTTCACCACGACCCAGTCGGCGTCGCCGATGGCCTTCGTGTGCTCGGGCTTGATCCGCAGGAACACGTTCCGGGAGACCACCACGACGGGCTGGAGCTGGCCCACTTCCCTGAGGGTGAGCATCAGCTCCTCGAAGCCGGGGTCGCTGGTGCTGTACTCCCCCTCGCGGCGCGGGTTGCCCGGGTTGCCGACGACGGTGTGCATCAGCGCGGTGCTCGGCGGGAGCTTCACCTCGGGCTCGGCGGCCGAGCCCGAGGTGGCGGCGGGCGACTTCTCCCCGATGAGGCTGGCGAAGTTGGTGCGCTTGCTCATCGGCGCTTGGCCCCCGCCCCGATCTCGAGCGCCAGCTTGTAGAAGTCCTCGCGGGCCTCCATGGCCACCCGGTTCTTCTTGTAACGGGTGACGACCGTGCCCTCGACGGCGGCGCGGGCGTGCACCTTGTAGTGCCGGATCACGGTGTTGGCGAGGTTCCAGCCGCTGCCCTCGATGAACGCGCGGGTGTCGTCGAGGTCGGCGACACCGTCGCGCGGATCCCAGTTGTTGATCACCACCCAGTAGGGCAGACCGAGCGGCTTGACGACCTCTTCGATGGTGGTCTGGGTCGGGATGAAGCCGAGGGGCTCCGGCTCGACAGGGATGATGAGGTCGTCGGCGTTGGCGAGTACGGCGCGCATGGCATCGGCCGCCGCGCTGTCCCCGAAGGGGTCCCCGGCCCGGCCCAGCTCGTCCTCCGGCAGGTCCATCCAGCCGGGGGTGTCGATGAAGGCGTGCTTGACCTTGCGGGTCCGCTTCAGATCGGGGAAGTAGGTCAGGTCCTTGCGGGACTTGGTCTGGATGAAGGAGAAGGGGAGATCGTCCCCGACCCGCTCCGACCACCAGGTCGCGGAGCCCTGCGGGTCGCTGGAAACGGCGACGACGTAGTCGGGCTCTCCCTGGGGGGCTTCACCGAGAACCTCTGCCGCGACGGCGGCGATATTGACGGTGAGGGTCGATTTTCCGACCCCGCCCTTGCGGTTGATGACGGCAGTGATGCGTGCCATGAGTGGTACTCCATAGGTTCCGTGTGCTTCCCGGCCGCAGGAGGGCCGGTACTAGCGGACCGGGACAGCATTGCACGGCACGGTCATTTGTCGGAATCTCACACCAGGGAATCCCCACCGGAGTTCAAAACCCGGTTTTGGTGATCTTGGAAGATTCCGCACCGGGAGCGCCGGAGAAGGCCCGGTTTCAAAACCCGGTTTTGGTGATCTTGGAGAACCGACCCCGGAAGAGGTCGGCGGGGGAGTGGCTCGGGAGGGCCGATTTCAAAACCGGGTTTTGGTGATCTTGGTGGGGGAGGGGCGCCGGCCCTCGGTCACCTTCGCCAGAACAGGTGGTGCGTCACACCGCTCGGGCTGGGCACGACCTCGAGGTGGAACCGGTCGAGCAGCTCATCGGGGGACTCCCAGAGTCGTGCCCCGGATCCGATCTCCACCTGCGAGACCGCCACGTGCAGGGTGTCGACGAGGTCGGCGTCAAGGAACTCCCGGATGGTGGTGGCCCCGCCGCCGAGCCGGACGTCCTTGCCCTGCGCCGCTTCCCGTGCCAGTTCGAGGACCGTGGCCGGGTCGCCGTCGACGAAGTGGAACGTAGTGTCGGAGAGGGTGAACGAAGGCCGCTTGTGGTGGGTCATCACGAACACCGGGGTGTGGAACGGCGGCTCGGCGCCCCACCAGCCGCGCCAGTCGTGGTCCTGCCAGGGCCCGCGCTGGGGCCCGAACTTGTTGCGGCCCATGATCTCGGCGCCGATGTTGCGTGCGAAGTCGCGCGTGAAGTAGTCGTCGAGACCGCGGCTCCCGCCGGGGTCGGTACGCATGGGCCAGCTCGCCGTGGCGCCGGCCCAGGCGAACATCTCGCCGGGATCGGCGTCGCCGAACGGTCTCTCGAGGCTCTGGTGCTCCCCGGCGCCGAATCCGTCGCGCGAAACGTTGAAGTTCTGGACCCTCAGCAGCTGCTCCATGCATTCAGGCCTGCCTCTGTGGCCATCCCGGCAAACGCGGCGTAAGCGGCCGATCAGGCGAACAGCTCGGCGAGCAGCTCGGGGCCGATGGCGATGGGGGCAGGGCGGTAGGCAGGGGGCTGGGTGCCGGTCAGTTCGCGGACCAGGAAGTCCCAGCAGCGCCCCCGGACGTAGGCCAGGCAGTCGATGAACGTGTGCTCGGCCCCGGGCACGATCAGCAGCTCGAAGTCCTTGTCCGCGGCGATGAGCCGGTCGGCCAGCCGCAGCGTGAGGTCCGGGTGGACCTGGTCGTCCATTTCGCCGTGGATGAGCAGCAGCCTGCCCGCCAGCCGGTCCGCGAGGTCCACATTGGAGGAACGGGCCCAGGCCTCGGGGCTGTCCGCGCCGTCGTAGGCCTCCACGAAGCCCAGGTTGAAGTAGCGGGCGTCGTGCGATCCGGAGAGGGCGACTCCGGCCTTGTACACCTCGGGGAAGTCCAGCATCGCCCGTGCTGCGGCGAACCCGCCGCCGGAGTGACCGAACACGCCCACCCGGTCCAGGTCCATCCACGGCCGGGTCCGGGCCAGCTGCTGCAGCGCCGCGACATGGTCGGCCAGACAGCCCGCGTCGGCCACATGGCCGTAGGAGGCGTCGTGGAAGGCCTTGCTCCGTCCCGGGGTGCCTCGTCCGTCCAGTGCGATCACGACGAAGCCGAGCGCCGCGAGGGGTTCGGCGTCCAGGCCCATCCCGCCGGGGTCGAAGCACGGAGCGACCCGGTTGACCTGCGGGCCGGGGTAGACGTTGTCCACCACCGGGTAGCGCTGGGCGGGGTCGAAGCCCCGCGGCCGGTACAGCACTCCGTAGATGTCCGTCACCCCGTCGGCCGCCTTGACGCGGAACCGTTCCGGCGCCGTCCAGCCGGTGGCGGTGAGCTTGCCGATGTCGGCGCGCTCCAGCTCGACCAGCACCCGCCCGGCCCAGTCACGGACGCGGGACACCGGCGGGGTGTCGACAGTGGACGCGGAGTCGATGAAGTACTCCTGGTTGTCGGGCACGGTGACGACGTGGTCCAGGTCGTCGTCCGTGACCTTGGCGAAGCCGGAGCCGTCCAGAGCGACCCGGCACACCGTGCGCCGGTACGGATCCTCGTCGACCAGCCCGGAGGCGGTGAAGTACACGACCCGCTCGGCCTCGTCGACGCGCAGGATCTGCCGCACCGCCCACGGCCCGGAGGTGACCTGCCCGAGCAGCTCGCCGGTGCGCAGGTCGTACCGGTACAGGTGGCCCCAGCCGTCCCGCTGCGAGTACCAGAGCACCTCGTCGGCCAGCACCCGCACGATCGGCGGCTCGAACATCCACTGGTTGGGCTCCACCCGGGTGGCCCCGGTCTCGCTGAGGACCGTGGTGACCTCGCCGGTGGCCGGGTCCAGCCGGTGCAGGGTGAGCGTGCGCAGGTCGCGGGGCCGGGCGAGGTAGTAGACCGCCGAGCTGTCCGGAGCCCACCAGGCCCACTTGATGGTGATCGGCGACAACTGCGGCATGAGCAGCGGCTCGGCCTGCGCGCGGACCACGGTGCCCGTGGAGACGTCCAGCACGACCAGCTCGGCCAGCGGCATGTTCTCGTCCCCGGCGTAGGCGAACCGCTGGGTGTGCAGGAGGGGCGCGCCGCCGTCGGCGGGCCTGGCTTCCACGAGGTGGGTCTGCCGGACGTGGCGCTCGTCGGTCCGGTGCGCCAGCACCTTCGTCGAGTCGGGCGACCAGGCCACCGCGGGCGGCAGGTGCGGAAGGCCGATCTTGCGCAGCAGGGTGCCGTTGCTCGTACTGTCCGGGCCGGGTCCGTACTGGTAGTCGGGTTCGCCGTCGGTGGTCAGCGCCCACTCGCGGCCGTCGGACAGCGAGCGCGCCCACAGGTCGTGCCCCCGCCGGGACACCGCCACCTTCTTGTCGGGTGACGGCACCTCCAGCGGGTTGCCCGGCGGCGTGAACTCGGCCCGCTCGCAGACGTAGCTGTCCAGGCTGCAGCACCAGTGCCCGCCGAACGCGTCGAACTCCAGGGCGTTCCCGGCCGTTTCGACGGCCATGAACGGCAGGGCCTCGGGGTCGACCTGTTGCCCGGAGGCGGCGGCCAGCCCGGCGGCGAGCCGGGCGTGGTCGAAGGCCGGCTCGCGGGTGCCCGCCGCCGGGTCGACCCGTACGAACCGCCTGCCGACGCCGTTGCTCACCGCGTACCGGAAACGGGCGCCTCCGTCGATCCACTGCGGCCTGACCTTGTCGCCGACGACGAGTTCGCCGGGGCGGGCCGGGCGGCGGAGGAGCTGCTCCGCCGCCCGGTAGTCCTGAGTGGTGCTCATTGCTTCTGTCTGTCCTTCCTGGGTGTCGGTGCTCAGAGGCTGCGGGCGGCGATGTCGCCGTGGGCGGTGGTCGCGTGGATGTTCAGCTCGGCGGTGCCGTCGGTGTTCTTGAGCGCGTTGTGGATCCGGCCGTAGCCGGTGCCGGCGTCCAGGGAGGCGGAGACTCCGCGGGCGGCGCCGACCGACACGTCGCCGGAGTCGGTGCGCAGCACGACCGTGCCGCGCACGGCCTCGGCGATCTTGATGTCGCCCTTCTGGGTGCTGATCTCCGCGGGGCCGCCCAGGCGGCCGACCACGACGTCACCGGCGAGGGCGGTGAGGCGGAGGCTCGCGGCCTCGTCGAGCTTGATCTCGCCGTTCGCGCCGTCGAAGGCGACGTCGCCGAGCCGCCCGACGCCGCGGAACTCGGCGCTGGCCGCCTTCGCCTCGACGCGGGAGCCGGCGGGCAGCTGGATGGTCACCTCGATGGATCCGGAGTGGCCGAGGACCCGGTTCTTCGCCGGCGCGGTCTCGATGCGCAGGACCCCGTCGCCGTATTCGACCGTGGTCTGCTCCGCCGCCGTCACGTCGCGGCCCTTCGAGGCGTCCGCGGGCCGGACCTCGACCGTGGTGTCGGCCCGGTCGGCGGCGATGAGCTGGATGCGCCCGGCGGGGATGTCGAGGATGGCGGCGATCGGGGTGGCGGTGTTGAACTTCTGCATGGCGCTCTCCTTGAGCTCGTCGTTTCCGATGAACGAAAAGCTACGTTGCCTTTCCAGTCCTGGCAACAGATTCGTTGCACACAAACAGCATCGTTGCAGGTAAAGGCCCATATTTCGTTGCAACGGCCTGCGCAGCAACGCAACGACAACCCTCCCTTCGTTGCATTGGACTGAGAGTGAACGCTATGCTGGAGGCATCAGGGAAGACAGGAAAGGGAGATCGCGATGCCGGGAGGCAGACTCACCCAGCAGGACCGCCAGCAGATCGCGCTGGGGCTGACCGACGGCCTCCCCTACGCGGAGATCGCCAGGCGTCTCGACCGCCCCACCTCGACGATCACGCGTGAGGTGATGCGCAACGGCGGCCCCACTGCCTACCGCGCCGACCTGGCCCACCGCGCCACCGAACACCGCGCCCACCGGCGCAGGCAGACCGCACCCCGAGGGCGGGAGACACCCCCGCAGGCCCACGGCCGCGACGCCGAGGCGGTACGCGAGTACGAGGAGGTGTTCACCACCCTCCTCATGCAACAAGGCCTGCCCAAGATGATGGCCCGGGTGCTGACCTGCCTCTTCACCACCGACACGGGCAGCCGCACCGCGTCCGAACTCGCCGAGCACCTCCAGGTCAGCCCGGCGTCCATCTCCAAGGCGATCGCGTTCCTCGAAAGCCAGGGCCTGATCCGCCGGGAACGCGACGAACGCCGCCGCGAGCGCTACCTCGTCGACGGCGAGCTCTGGTACCAGTCGATGATCGCCAGCGCCCGGGCCCACGCCCAGCTCGCCGAGACCGCGCGGCAGGGCGTCGGCGTCCTCGGCCCCGACACCCCGGCCGCCGACCGCCTCGAGAACATCGCCCGCTTCGTCGACTTCGTCGGCGAGAGCATCACCCGCGCCGCGGAGCAGGCCCGCGACATCCTCTAGGTCAGCGGGCGGCGATGGTGCTCGCGCAGGTCAGGTGGTGGACGACATACCCGATGCCGCCCGTCAGGAGCAGCGTCACCAGGAGCGGCGTCACCAGGAGCAGGAGCGGCAGTACGGCCAGGGCGATCGAGGACATGGGGCCTTCCTTTCGTCGGGGCACGCCAGCACCGGCATGCGATGAGGTGGCCGGTGTCGGCCCCTGCGATCGACCTTCGCGCCTAGGCTCGGTGTCCCCTCCTGGGAGCAGGTGGTTTCCCGGTGGGGAAGATTTCCGTGTGCCTCGGGGGAGCAGGAGCAGCCGTGTCGGAAAGCGATGGCCAGGGCCGGGACGGTGCCGGCTTGGAGGGTGTGGGGGAGCCGGGTTCCGTGGCGGCGGCGCGGGCGCTGGGAGTGCAGTTGCGGCTTCTGCGGGAGAACGCGAAGTTGTCCCAGCGGGATCTGGTCGCCCTGCTCGGGGGGAGCATCACCTCGGTGTCGCGGTACGAGAACGGGGAGCGGCTGCCCCGCAGTGCCTATGTGGAGGCACTGTTGGAGGAGGCGGACCTGCGTGGGCCGGCGCCGCTCACCGCCGATGTGCGCGAGTTGGTGACGGCCTTGTACGAGCGGGCGCTGGGCCCGGTGGGCGGGCGCAACAGCGAGCGGGCCGCGCTCTACGAGCAGGAGCGGGCACTGCGGGAGGTCCGTGACCGGGAGGCCGAGGCCACCCGGCTTCTGGGTGATCTGGCCGCCCAGCGGCAGGACCCGCGGACCGACACCGGATCGCGGGAGTCCCTGGACGCGCAGGCGGCAGAGGTGGAGCGGCTCAGCGCCCACCTGGCCGTGCAACGCCGGCAGATCCTGCGCAGGATCGACCGCCTCCTGGCCGGCCTCCCGGCCGAGAACGCCGTTGAGCTCGAACCCGGCCCCGGGGAACCGCCGCCCCCCGAGGGTGTTCCCGGGCTCGGCCGCAGTGCTGTTCCCCCCTGGGGACACCGCTCCCTGGCGGGCCTGGCAGCCGCGCTGATCGCGGTGGCGGCGATCGTCTGGGGGGTCGTGCTGCTCCAGCGGGACAACTCGGCCCCGTCCCCCTCACCGAGCCCCACGCCCTCGCCGTCCTCGTCCCCCACGCCGTCCGAGTCGCCCTCGCAGGACCCCGCGTCCTCCCCGCCGCCGAGCCCCACCCCGCCCCCGGTGACCAAGCCCCCCGCCCCGACGGTGCCCGCAGCCGTAGCTGTGCAGTGGCGCGGGACACTGACCCTGGACGACGGCAGCACCACCGGGATCCCCACCACCGGCTGGGCCCTCGACCCCGTCCCACCCCAACGGACAGCCCTGGGAGACATCGCGCTCGCCTGCCAACTCGTCTGCGAACCCGGGCGTTACGTCGGCAACACGATCATTACCGTCGACGGCTCCGGGGCACCCGCCCGCCAGACCTGCGTCGACCTCCTCAACACCAACGTCGGACAGCGCACCGCGGACGTCCCCGCAGGCCGCACCGCCTGCTTCGGAACCCGGGCCGGCCGCGTCGGACACTTCACACCGCGCCCGGGAAACAACGGCCAGGTCAAACTCGAAGTGACCGTGTGGGAACTACCCACCTGACAACGAACGCCTCAGTGCTCCGGCAGCGTTATGCCGAGTTCGCGCATCGCGGGGGAGGGCGGGCCCGCCGAGCGTTGGGTTTTGTGGCCCGTGACGCCCGGGGCCAGGGTGCGCGGGTCGATGGCCTCCGAGGGGGAGCTGGAGGCGTAGCTGCCGAGCGGCTGCTGATCTCGGTCGTGGGGGAGGAGCCAGAAGACCCGGCGCAGGAAGGTGCCGGAGACCCGGGAGGCCTTGGCGGTGCCGGAGAGGGTGGCATAGCCGACCATCCGGCCGTCCCGGTGGTAGGGCGGCCGGCCGCGGCGGCTCTGGAGGCGGTCGAGGGACTGGCGTACGTAGTCCAGTTCGTCGATCGGCTCCAGCCAGACGATGTCCGATTCGTGAGCGATCTGCTGGGGCTCGATGAGGGCGCTCACCGGACATCCTCCTCACCCGGGTCGGCGAGGAGGCCGATCCCGGGGTAGTACTTGCGCTGATTCGAGGTCAGCATCTGCTTCGGGCTGCTCATGCCGACGGTTTCCCGGACGCGGGCGGCAAAGGCACGCGAGGTCACCGGGTTGGCTCCCTCGTCGATGCACCACTGCCGGTACGCCTGGTACATCCGGCTCTGCTCCGCGCGCAGCTCCGGCCCGAGGGTGCAGGCCTCGCCGATGAAGCGGCCCATGTGGTCCTCGGTCTCCGCGTACGCGGTGGTCGCGATGCGGACCCGGCCGGGGCCGGTGAGGTCCTTCTCGCCCGACAGGTAGCGGCGGGCTCCGTCGATCAGCCAGGCGAGGATGCCCGGCCCTTCCTCCTGCACCAGGGCATCGGCCAGATTGTCGACCTTCCGGTGGTCGGGGACCACGCGTTCGAACGGAATCAGCCGCATGCGGCGCCAGAAGGCGAAGCCGCCGGTGCCCACCTCGGGCCGGTGGTTGCCGAGCAGCCACAGCTTGTGCGTCGGGTCGAAGGAGAAGAAGTCCTGGCGCATCCGGCGGGCCTTGATGCGGTCACCGCCGGTGAGCAGCTTGACCCGGGCCTCGTCGAAGCGGTCGCCCGGCTTCAGTTCGGAGCAGACGATGACCCGGCGGCCGTGGAGTTCGGCGAGGTCGGTGGGGTGTCCCTCGAAGGGCTTGGCCATCAGGAAGCCCGGCGGGGCCGCGTCCGCGTAGTCGCCGAGCAGCTTGACCATCACATCGAGCAGGACGGACTTGCCGTTCTTGCCGAGCCCGTAGAGGAAGGGCATGATCTGCGCGCCGACGTCTCCGGTGATGGAGTAGCCGAGCAGCAGGTGCAGGAAGCTGATCATCTCCTCACCTTCGGCGTCCTCGCCGAAGGTGTCCCGCAGGAACGACTCCCACCGCTTGATCGGGATCGGTTCGGGCCCGACCGAAGTCGCCCGCGAGTGATAGTGCTTGCTCGGATCCGGTGCGCTGATGAGTCCGGTGCGGAGGTCCACGACGCCCTTGGGGGTGCACAGGGCGTACGGGTCGGCGTCCAGCTGGGTGGCGTTGAGGACCATCCCCGGCGCCGACTTGGCCTGCAGCAGCATGGCCTTCATACCGGCCGTGGACAGGGCGCGGCGCCGGTGCTGGCGGAGGCCGGTGGTGGTGTGTTCGCCGCTCGGGTCGTGCACCGCGAGCTGTTCGGCCATCTCTCCGGCCGCCCAGACGACGGTGTCGTCCTCGTCGAGTTCCCAGCGGTGCCCGGCCCACTTGTACCAGCCCAGGCCCGGGACGTGCCGGTAGTCCCGCCCGTACAGGCGGACGAACAGCTTGGCGTTCCCGCGGTCGGTGAGGCTGTCCGGAAGCAGTCCCTCGGCGGTCGCCTGGAAGAGGACCGGCTGGTTCTGTGCGGGCAGCGGGGCGGGTCCGGCGTCGAGGATCTGCCGGGCGACGGCCACCGGGTCGAAGTCGGCGCCCGCGTCCAGGGGAGGCTGGGTCACCGTCGGCCCCCCGCGTACAGGGGCCGGCTCTGGCCGGCGGTCATGCCGCCCGCGATGATCTGCCGGGCCCGGGCCTGCTGGCCGGGGCGCACATGGTCGGCGACGTCCTGCAGGGCGCGCTCCCCGTCGGCTGCGGCCAGGTGTCCGGCCGCGACCAGGCCGCCCACCGTGTACGCGGCCCGGTTGAGCTTCTCCGAGAACCCGGCGCCCTGGGACTGCCGCCCGCACTCGGCGACTTCGGCGAGGACGGTGGTGAGTACGGCGGCGGCCTTGTCGCGGCCTCCGCCGGCCGTCAGGACCGCCTGCCGGGCCCGGGCGGGCACCTCGGCCCTGGCCGGCGGGGGAGTGACCCGGGAAGGCTCGGGGGGCATCAGGTGGCCCGTACGGAGGAGTTCGGCGGCCAGCCACTCCGGGAGTTCGGCGGGCGTGCGGCAGGGGCCCACGGCCTCGTACCGGCCCGCCTCGGTCACGGTCCCGGGCGCGACGATGTAGCCGCCCTCGCCCCGTACGTCGACCTGCCAGGCCAGGGCCCGGCCCCGGCTGGACCCGGTGGAGCACAGCCAGCTCCGCCCGCGGCCGGCCCGGTACCACAGGTGCAGCCCGCCGGAGGGGGTCCGCACCCGGAGGGTGTTCTCGTCCCCGGCGGGGTCGGGGGCGCCGTGGAGTGCGGCCAGCACGGCCAGGGTGTGGAAGCCGTTGGACAGTCCGGCCAGATCCACGCTGTCGGCGATGGCGATGCCCGGCAGGATCCGGTCCCGGGGCGGGACCTCGCCGCCGTGCGCGTCCACGTCGATGACCACGAGTCCGGCGGGGCCGGTGGCGACGCCGACGCCGAACCCTGGGTTGGCCCCCCACCAGCCGTCGATGCGGGCCGGATCGGTGGTGGCCGCGTGGAAGCCGTGGCACCAGCGGCCCACCGGAAGACACGGGCAGCCCGCGGCGCGGTGGTCGGCGGCCCGGCACAGGACGCAGTTCTTCGGCGGGGTCTTGAGCAGGGGGGCGAGCGGGTGTACGGGCCAGCCCTGCTCGGCACACCACCGGGCGACCGCGCGGGACTCGGGCGCGGCGGGCGTCATATGGCCACCTGCCGGTCGGCGACGGAGACGGCCCGTGAGTCGCTGCATGAAACCTGCAGCTCAGAGGGCATGTCCAACTCCAACAGCGACCGAAGCGACTCAAACTCAACTATGGGGCCGTCACACCCTAGCGGACGGCTGCTCAAAGCGGACGGACCGGACCGGCGTGGCGAACGGGTGACGGGCGGGCCCGGACTCGGCGATCCGGAATGGCTTCCTCCGGGGTGCACGGCACCCTGCGGGCGGGGATCAGCGACCGGCAGCGACCAGGCAGCGACGGAACGGCCTGCGGAAAGCGACTGAGCCGTTTCGGTCGCTGCTTCGGTCGCTGAGAAAAAATCGCAGGTCAAAGGGGGTCTCCACACCAAAACAGCGACTGAAGCGACTGAAGGTCTCTATCTATAACGCGTATACGCGCGCGCGAATGTCTTCATATACCGGAACTTGAGTCGCTTCGGTCGCTACTTGATCTTCATGCACCATCTGACCTGCGGAAACATCGAGCGACTGAAGCAGCGACCGAAGCCTTTCAGTCGCTGTTCCTTCAGTCGCTGAGCCCCTCGACCCCTCCGGAGGGTCAGCGACCGAAGCGACCGAAGCGACTGGAGCGACCGAACCTGCCGAGGGCCCGCGCCAGCTCCCGGGCGGAGCCCCGGCTGCCGTCCGCGGTACCCGCCACCGCCACCAGCGGGGGCGGCCACCCGTGCGCGGCGATCCGTTCCGCGACCTCCGTCGCCAGGGCCGCCGCCCCCGAGAAGCAGCCCAGCACCAGCGGCCGGCCCGTCGCCAGGACAGGGCGGAGGGCCGCCAGGCAGGCCGCCGCGTCCACCGGGGTCCCGGCGGCCAGGGTGGCGAGCTCCTGCGGCCCCGCGTACGCCCGGACCAGAGCCTCGTACCCGTCGGGCGGCGCCCCCGGCTGCGGGATCAGACAGACCGTCCCGGTCCGGGGCACGTCGGCCGGCCGCAGGGTGTGCAGGGCCGCGGCCGGCCGGGGCGCCACCCGGGGCACCGGGGCGTCGGCGAGCCCCGCCAGGACCTCGCCGACAGTGGTGGACTCCCCGGCGACCACGGGGAGTTCGCGCAGCAGCCGGACGGTCTGCGCAAGGATCTCGGCCGCGTCGGCGTCCGCGATCCGGCTCCGGTCGTGGACGGCGGTCAGCACCAGGCCGCCCGCCGGGTCGTGGTGGGCGCAGAGGCTGTACGGGACCCCGGTGTGCGGGCCGACGGCCTCCGGCGGGTCCACCCGCACCCCCTCGGCGGCGAGCGCCGCCCGCAGGAACTCCCGGGACAGCCGGGCGGTGTGCGGGTTTGCACTGTCGGCCGGGGCCTCGAAGGCCAGGACCGATTCGGTCAGTTCGTCCCCGTACGGGGCCCGGCCGGCCCAGGCGTGGATCTGCCCGGCAGAGATCCACTCGTAGGCGGCGGCGTCCAGGGCATGCCCGGTGAGGCCGGACAGCAGCTCCGTGACGGGCGCACCGGGGTCGACCACGGCATGCCGGGGGTGGTGGCCCTGCAGGGGGCCGGGGAGGCGTTCCACACCGTCCAGCAGAATGCCGCGGCCGGAGGCCGCCACCGAGAACGCCACATGGGGCTCGGAGCCCGCCCGGTGCAGCAGGAGCGCCCAGGCGGCCTGCAGGGCGGTGCTCTCCGCCGCCCCCCGGCGGGCCGCCCAGCCCCGCAGGCGCGCGGCCTCGGCCGGGGTGAGCCGCTGCCGGGACCGGCCGTGCCCGTGCCGGCCGGTGGGCCGCCCGCCGGGGAGCGCGGGCAGGGTGGCCGCGCCCCGCGGGGGAGCGGCGGCGGCCCAGTAGGCCCGGGCCGCCGCCGGGTCCTGGGAGGACCACCACAGCAGGTGGTCGCGCAGGTCGGGGCGGCGCTCCCCGCCGAGCGGGCGGCCCCCGGCCAGGTAGGCGCGGTAGAAGGAGTCCAGGAGGAGGCGCATGCTGCGGCTGTCCAGGAACGCGTGGTGGTACGTCACGAGGACCCGGATGGCGGCGGGTCCGTCGACGACGGCGATGCGCAGCGGGCCGGGCCGGTGCAGGTCGAACTCGCGGCGCCGCTCGCTCGCCAGGAGGGTGTGCCAGTCGGTGGTCCCGGGCGGGTACCGGACGATCTCGGGGGCAGCGTCGGCGTGGACGACGACGCCGGGTCCGGCCCAGGCCCAGGCTTCGGCGTTCAGGCTCGCTGCCGGGCCCTGGGCGAGTGCCGCGCGCAGGGCTGCCTCGCCGCCGGACACGGCCTGCCAGGCCGCCCTGAACCGCTCGGTGTCCAGGGGGCCGTGCCACCGCCAGTGCACCTGCTCGACGTGCAGCCCGCTCCCGGGATGGGCGAGCCCGTCGAGCAGGACCTCGCGCTGTACGGAGGTGACCGCCCCGGCCCCCGCAAAGCCCAGCCCCGGACCCGAACCCGAACCGACCCCGGCCCCCGTCCCGGAGCCCCCGCCGGCACCGTCACCGCCGGCCCCCGCCCCGGACTCCGCCGCGGCGCCGCCCGCCGCCCGCCTGGCCGGCTCCTCGTCCTCTCCGCGGAGCGAGGTGAGCAGGTCGGCCAGCGGCCCCGCCGGGAACGGCGGCGCGGGCAGCAGCAGGGTGTGGTGCACGGCCGTGTGCCGGCGCAGGGTCGGGGTGCACGGCGCCAGCAGCGACAGCGCCGCCTCCAACGCCCTCGATGTCAGCGGCCCGTACAGGTCCAGGGCGGGCGGCGGACCCGGGTCGATGACCACGGTCATGTGCGCCACGGTCGTCGGCTCCTCCCTGGCTGGCGGACAGGCGTACAAAGGGGACCGAGTATGCGAGACCCCGCCACAACACGCTGACGCGCCGCTGACACGGCTCCGGCTCACAGGCTCCGGACGGCGGATTCGGCGTGCCTCCGGGCCAGTTCCAGCATGCCGATACCGGCCTTGCCGAGGGCCTCCCGTACGTGCCTGCGGGCGTCGGAGAGCCGGGCCCCCGGGCCGAGCTCCGCCTCGACGGCCTCCTCCCGCAGCAGCACCCGGTGCTGGGCGATGGCGGTGACCCCCGTCTCGTCGGGTACCAGGGACCATTCGCCGGCATGGGCCGCCAGCAGGGCGGGGGGCCTCGTCTGCTTGTGGACGATCCGTCCGGCGTACGGGAAGCAGATCCGGACGGACTCTGTGCTCTGCACCCGGCCGTCCCCGGTGTGCAGGTCCATGCTGACCACCTGGACGCCGGGGGTGTGCTCGGCCACCTCCGCCCGGGCGACGTGCGGGACCTGGCCGGGCCAGTCGGCCACGCCGTAGAGGAAGTCGTAGACGAGCTGGGCCGGGCCCTTGACCCGTACCGCGTCCTCGAAGGTCAGCAGCAGGGCGTCCAGCCGGTCCCAGCGTTCGGCGGTCTCCTTCAGCTGGGCCAGTTCCGCCCGGCTGTTGGTGTCGGTGGCCCGCCGGACCCACTCGGCGTCCCCCGGCCGGTCCGCGGCCACCTCGAACTCGTGGCGCAGGACCAGCCGGCAGCGGCTCCGTCCCAGCTCCTCGACGGTCCAGCTGCCGCCCATGGCGAGGAGCGGCGGCGCGGGCAGTTCCTGGCGGAACTCGATGCGCCGGGCGTACGCGTCCAGGGTGCGGCGGGAGAGCCAGGACGAGACCCCGCCGTTTGCGGTGGCCCACATCCGGAACCGGTCGTGCACCCCGTCGAAGTCCAGCCGCTCCACATGGATGCTCGGCGGGACGAACAGGGGCCACTGGGTCGTGTCGGCGATCAAGGCGTAGACCACCCCGGCGGGAGCGTCCACGTCCACCGCGTACGACAGGCGATGCACTCGCGGACCTGACATCGGATCACACCTCTCTCCCCCCGCACCCCCCAGACTGACAGCGCCCGCCGGAGCATCGCTCGAACCTTTCTCGAGGCTTGCCGGAGCCTGGCCGAATTCCTCGGTCCGCACCCTGGGATTCATCCCTGGAATCTCCGGCCCCTTGAGCGAGCATCAAGCAGTTCATGCAGGTCAGGCGTGTGCGAGGGGCACAGAACCTGCTAGATTTCCGGGCGGGGGATGACCGCCGGACCTTGTTTCCGATGCCTTTTCGAATGCTGCTGTCATGTCTTTCCGCGAATCCCACCGGAACGCCGGAAGGAGCACCGATGGAATTCGCCGCATCATGTGAAGAGCCGTGCGACTTCCGCATTCTGGGTCCCGTGGAGGTCCACGACAGCGGTACCGGTTCGTGGATCGCACCGGCCGGCGCCAAGCAGCGGACCCTGCTCGCCGCCCTGGTGGTCCGGGCCGGCGAGGTGCTCACCGCCGACCGGCTCATCGACGAACTCTGGGGCGAGGTACCGCCCATGAGCGCGGCCAACGCCCTCCAGGCCCATGTGGCCCGGCTGCGCCGCCTGTTGCAGACCCCGGGGGAGGGCGGCCGGGACCGGATCGCCACCCATCCGCTGGGCTATCTGCTGCGCCCGGGCCGCACGGCCACCGATGCCCAGCAGTTCCACCGGCTCTCCGCCGAGGGCCGCGGGGCCCTGGCCGCCGATCCGGCACGCGCCGCGACGGTCCTGCGCCGGGCCCTGGACCTGTGGCGGGGGCCCGCCCTGGAGGACTGCGGGCGCGGTGCGATCTGTGCGCGGGAGGCGGACCGGCTGGAGGAGCTGCGCCTGACCACCCAGGAGGCCCTGTACGAGGCGAGCCTGCGGATGCCCGGGGCGCGGGCCGGGGAGCTCACCGCCGAGCTGGAGCGGCTGACCGTCGATCATCCGACCCACGAGCGGTTCTACGACCTGCTGATGACCGCGCTCCACCGCTCCGGTCGGCGGACCGAGGCCCTTGGCGTGTACGAGCGGGCCCGGCGGCGGCTGGTGGCCGAACTCGGGGTCGAGCCCGGCCCGGCCCTGCGGGGCCGGATGGAGGCGATCCTCCGGCAGGCGCCGGAAGGCCCGCCCGCTGCCCCGCCTGCCCTGCCTGCCGCGGCTGCCCCGGCTGTCCCGCCGGCCTTCGCGCCGGATGCGGCTGCCCTGCTGGACCTGGGTACCGAGATCGCCCGCCTGCGCCGCCATGTCGAGAGCCTGTCGCGGGCGCACGAGGAACTGGCCCGCCGGATCGACGCCCACCTCGGCAGCCGGTCACCCGGCTGACCGCCCGGGCAGGACAGGCCTATGCCTCGGCAGCCTTCCGGTAGGTACACACCTGGACGCCGGTGGGGCTGGTGACCGCGGAGACCAGTTTGAGGGCCTGGAGCCCGCCGTCCGCCGGGAAGATGGACTTTCCGCCGCCGAGCAGCACCGGCATGATCATCAGCCGGAGCTCGTCGACCAGGCCCTCGCTCAGCAGGGTCCGTACGAGGCTGGGGCTGCCCATGACCAGCAGGTCGCCGCCGTCACTCGCGCGCAGCTGCCGGATCCGGGCCACGGCCTCGTCGCCCGGAATGAGCGTGGTGTTCTCCCACGTCAGCTGGTCATCGCCGAGGGTCCGGGACACGACGTACTTGGGGAGGGCGTTCATCCGGTCGGCGAAGGGGTCGCCGGCCCGCTCCGGCCAGGCCCCGGCCATCGTCTGCCACGTACGGCGGCCGAACAGCAGCGCCTTGGCTCCGGACAGGGCGTCGTCGAAGGCGCCGCCCACCACCTCCGGGTCGAAGAACGGGTGCGACCAGCCCCCGTGCGCGAAGCCGCCGTCGGTGTCCTCGTCGGGGCCGCCGGGTGCCTGCACGACGCCGTCCAGGCTGATGAACTCGCTGATCACGATGCGCATGGGAACTGCTCCTCTTCCGGGCCGGTTCGGTTACAGACATGTAGACCGTCCCGCCGCCCGGAAGTCATCGCACCCGGCCGCTCCATTTCCTGTGATCCAGGTCACGCCACCCGTTCAGGAGGGTCAGGAGCGGACTGCGTCCAGTACGGCGTCCAGGTCGCGGGGCCGGTCCGAGGTCCGCTCGGCGACGGCGGCGGCCAGTGCGGCCAGGGTGGGGTGGTCGCGCAGGGAGTCGGCCGACAGGCGCACCCCGAAGGTGCGGTTGACGACCGCGAGGAACTCCGCCGCGTGCAGGGAGTCCAGGCCGAGCTCGGCGAGGGCGGTGCGCGGATCGAGGGAGCCCGCATTCCGGCAGAGGACGGCGGCGAGCTGTTTCCGCAGCTCCGCGGCGATCCGGTCGGCGGCGGTCCCGGCCGGCTGCGGGGCCGGTGCGGCCTCGGCGAGTTCCAGCAGGACCTGCCGCGCGAACAGCGCCGGGGTCGGGTGGTCGTACAGGTCGGTGGCCCGGGCCCGGATCCCGTACCGCGCGTTGACCATGGCGATGAACTCCAGGGTCAGCAGGGAGTCCAGCCCCAGCGCGGGGAACGGCTCGTCGGGGTCGATCTTCTCCCGCTGGACCCGCAGCACATCGCCGAGCACTCCGACGAGGTCGGCCAGCACGTCCGCGGGCGGCACGGCCGACGCCGCATGCTGCTCACTCGTCATCGGTGGCTCCTTCACAGAATCGGTGAATCGGTGAATCGGTGGAACGCAAGACACGGTCACGGGCACGAGGCGGTCAGTTCCGCCGCGGTGTCCGGGGCCGAGGTGCGGTACCCGCTCTCCCGGCCCGCGGGCACCAGGCTGGGCAGCAGCAGGGTCCACAGCGCGGCCACCCTGCGCCGGAGTTCCCCGTACGGCATGCCCGTGCCGGCCATCACCTCAATCCCGCAGGCGGCTGCGGCGACCAGCGATTCGGCGCTCTCCCAGCGGTTCTTGCCGTGCAGCTCGCCGGCGTCGCGGGCCTGGCGCAGCAGGCCGCAGACGGCGGCGATCCAGGCCCGGTGGAAGTCGGTCACGGGCGGCCGGAGCCCGCTGCACTCCTTGGTGATCCGGAAGCTGGCGGGAATGGCCGGCTCCTCGTGCAGGGTGCGGGCCAGCCAGTGGGTGATGTCGACCAGGGCCTGGAGCGGGGGCACGCCGCGCTCGCGCAGGGAACGCACCGAGTCGTTGAGCATGGTGATACCGCGCTGTTGGACGGCCTCGGCCAGTTCGTCCTTGGAAGCGAAGTGGAAGTACAGGGCGCCCTTGGTCACCCCGGCTGCGCCGGCGATGTCGCCGAGCGTCGCATTGGCGTATCCGTTCCGGTTGAACAGCTCCGCACCGGCATGGACGAGTTTCCGGCGTGTCCGCTCCGACCTCTCCTGCACCGCACCGCCTCCCCGGCCCATGGCGGGACCCGTGGTCTTGCCCGATGCCATCTCAGCCCACGCGTGCGAGTCGGTCGGCTCCTGTGTCGGCCGGCTCGACGGGGTGCTCGGGGCTCGACATGAGGATGGACCGCTGCAACCGGCGCAGCGCGGCGGAGGGTTCCAGTCCGAGTTCGCGGACGAGAGTGCCGCGCAGGCGCTGGTAGACGTCGAGTGCTTCGCCGCGGCGGCCGGAGCGGTGGAGGGCGAGCATGAACTGGCCGTGCAGGTTCTCGTGCGTGCGGTAGCGGCTGGCGAGGACGGTGAGTTCAGCGAGGAGTTCGCGGTGTCGTCCGAGCCGCATATCGGCCTCGATGCGCTGGTCGAGCGCGCACAGCCGGGTCTCTTCGAGCCGGCGGGCTTCCATTTCGAGCTGGGCGCCGCCGTGGACGTCGGCGAAGGCGGCCCCCGACCACAGGGAGAGGGCCTCGCGCAGCAGGCGGGCGGCGCCGGGGAAGTCCCCGGCGTCCATGGCCCGGTAGCCCATCCCGGCGAGCCGGTCGAACTCCCGCACATCGCTGGTGCCGCCATTTCCGGCCAGGAGATATCCGCCGGGGAGGGTGACCAGAACGTCCTTCGCGGTCCGCGTCTCGCCCTCACCGCCGGCTTCCAGCGCCGTGGTGATCATCGCCCGCAGCTGCAGCACGTACGTCTGCAGCGTGGTCCGGGCGCTGCGCGGGGGCTCGCCCGCCCAGAGTTCCTCTATCAGCGCGGCCACCGGCACGACCTGATCGGCATGCAGGGCCAGCAACGCGAGCACCTGCCGCGGCTTCGGAGCAGTCGGCGTGATCGAAACACCGTTCTCACGCACCGCCAGTGCACCCAGTACATCGATGTCCACGCCGTACTCCCCGTGTCCGTGGGTGGATGGCCGTCGCCGAGCTCAGTAGAAAACAGCACCGACGGTTTGTCAATACCAAACCGATTGCGCTGTTTCTGGAGCTCGGGATTCCTGACCTGTCCTCAGGAACATATGCTGAGCAGGGAGTTTGCCGCTAGGACATGGATCCGACGGTCGACCGGCAGGCTCGGGGCGAGGCCGCGAGGGCCTCAGAATCGCACCTGTTGGTCTGTTTTCAATGGCCGAGCTCCTCAGACCCCCGCGGTCTCGGGTTCCTGTTCCGCCTCGATCTCGGCGGCCACCTCGGCACCCCGCTCCGCGGTGATGGTGAGCCGGGCCAGGACCGCGGGAGTCGCGATGCTGGGGTAGATGTGCTGGTAGACCCCTGCGACCCGCTGCTCGATGTCATCGCGGTCGTTCAGCGTCTGGGAGTAGATCTGGGCCCCCGTCCAGCACGCGGAGATGATCCAGGCCGTCTCCGCCGGGTCCACGTGGGGGAGCAGTTCACCCTGCCCCTTGGCCTCGGCGAGCAGCCGCTCGGTGAAATCGATCCAGCCGGGAACGGAACCGCCGCCGAAGATCTCGCGCATGTCCGGCCCGAGCGACAGCCGCGCACCGGCGCTGAGCATCGGGTCCCGCTTCATCCGGTGCGCCAGCAGCAGCGCCACGTCCACGAGTTCCTGCAGCTTGCTGTCCCGGCTGGGCACCCCGCCCTCGGACAGCTGCTCGTCCAGCACGCCCTGGGCCAGCTCCTGCTTGGAGGAGAAGTGGAAGTACAGCGCCCCCTTGGTGACGCCGGCCCGGGCGAGGATGTCTGCGATGGTCGCAGCCTCGTATCCGCGCTCGTCGAATACCGCCGCAGCCGCTTCCAAGATCGCGCGACGCGTACGAACCGCACGCTCCTGCCGTGCCACGGTGCCTCCGAAAGGTCGTCAGTTGCCGGCGGGCCTCCCTGACAGGATTCCCACCTCGTCCTCAAAACCAACCAGAAGGTCCGTATTTTATCAAGCCACAGTTGACAAACGCTCCAACGACCATTGACTCGCCGAGCTCCTCGGCACCCCCCGGCGGCCCGGCAACTAGGCGCTCTTCGACGGCCCCAGCCGCACCGGAAGCTCCCGCAGGCCGTTGGAAATGAAGGATTCCGTGCGGGGCAGTCGGCCCGGTCCGCCCGCCGCCGAGATCTCCGGGAACCGCTCGAACAGGGCCGCCAGGCTCACCGCCGCCTCCAGCCGGGCGAGGGTGGCCCCCAGGCAGTAGTGGACTCCGTACCCGAAGGCCATGTGGTCGCCGCGGGTCGGCCGGGTGATGTCGAAGGCGTCCGCGTCCGCGCCGTGCAGGGCGGGATCGCGTCCGACCGAGGCGAAGGAGACGATGAACGCCTCCCCCTTGGGGATCACCGATCCGCCGATCTCGATGTCCTCGACGGCGAAGCGCAGGAACCCGTTGGCGGCCGGCGGCTCCAGCCGCAGGGTCTCCTCGACCACGTCCTCCCAGGTCGCCAGTCCGGCCGCCACCAGCTCCCGCTGGGCGGGGTGGCGCAGCATCAGGTCGACGGCGCTGGAGATCAGGTTCACCGAGGTCTCGTAGCCCGCGGTGAAGAGCAGGATCAGATTGTCGGTGAGCTCCTTCTCGCTCAGCCGCGGGCCGTTCTCGTCGTCGCGGGCCGCAATCATGGCGCTGGTCAGGTCGTCCGCCGGATGCGCCCGCTTGTACGCGACGAGGTCGGTCATGGTCGCGTAGAGGTCGACCGAGTTCTGCCGGGCCTGCACCACCGAGATGCCGGTGTCGAAGAAGCCGTTGATGATCTTGTGGAGCATGCCCCAGGAGTGCTCGGGGATGCCGAACAACTCGAACATCACTCGAGTCGGCACCTCGTGCGCGTACCCCGCCCGCAGGTCCACCGCCTCCTCCCCGGACATCCCGGCGAGCTTGTCGAGCATCTCGCCGGCCACCGCCTCGATGCGCGGGCGCAGGGCGGCGACCCGGCGGGCGGTGAAGGCTGTCATCACGGGTCTGCGCAGCCGGGTGTGTTCCGACCCGTACGCGGTGATCATGTTCTGCACCGAGACCCAGATGGACAGCGGCCAGGCGTGCGTCACCTCGCCGTCGATCCAGGCGCGCCAGTGGCGGTAGGCGTCCTTGGAGACGCGTTTGGGGTCGGCGAGGAGGTCGGCGAGGGCTTCGTGGCCGGCGACCGCCCAGCCCGGAACCCCGCCGGGGAGGGTCACCTTGACGATCGGGCCGAGCTCTCTGAGCTGGGCTGCCTCGCCGTGGATGTTCCGCCCCGAGGGGTCGATGACTATCGGGCACTGACGGAGCATCAGGGATCTCCAGCGGTCGGCGGCGACAGATGTCGAACGACTCGACACCCTACGAACAAACCGCCTGGCCGGTTCTTCCAAAACCGACGGCGGACCCAATTCTGGCAGTTCGAGAAGGCCCGTGCCACCGGACCCGCCCCAGGTGGCAGACCGTGCCACCCAGCGGCGCAGCCCGGCCAACGGCCGGATTTCGACCCCCCGTCCGACCGGGCCCGCAAGACCGGAAGTCGGCCTCCCACTTGGGCTGCAACGCTCTCACCCGGCCTGCCGTACCCCCTTCTCGGCCTGCCGCGGAGGAGGATCGCCGAGGCGCGAGAACATCCGTGGCTCACAAGTGCTTCGCGTGGCAGGTGAGAAAAGGGCGCGCCATACGGACCTTGCAAATAAAACCGGAGAGTACGTATCTTGCGTGTCTGAAGCCCCTCATCCGTCGATCCGGCTCTGTGGAGAGGTCCATGACCCTGCTTACGTTCGAGAAGAACGCCCCTTCCGTCCCGCTCCACGGAACCGCGCCCTGGACGCGCTGCAACGAACACCCGAGCCTGACCACCACGGTTCCCCGCGAGTACGTCCACCGCAGCTCCCTCGCCGAGGTGTTCCTGACGGGCTACGAGCGGATCGGGGACGACGTCTTCTCCCTCAAGGGGCAGTGGCCCCGGGCCCACACCTTCTTCGTGAGCCCCGACGGCACCGGCCACGACCCGGTCCAGGCCGGGGAGACCATCCGCCAGGTCGGCCTCTTCCTCTGCCACGCGGAGTACGGCGTACCGCTCGGCCACAACGTGCTGCTGTGGAGCCTCGGCTTCAGCACCGACCCGGCGGAGCTGCGCATCGGCACCGACCCCTCCGAGCTCGAACTCATCGCGACCTGCACCGACTTCGTCTGGAAGGGCAGCAAGTTCTCCGGGTTGCTGGAGGTGACCATCTACCGCAACGGCCGGGTCGCCGCCACCGGCACCGCCACCTTCAGCTGTGTCCCCCCGGCGGTGTACCGCAGACTTCGCGGCAGTCACGGTCCGGGTTCGGTGCTCCAGCCCCTGGAGCGGCTCACCCCCATACCGGCCGCCGACGCCGGACGACTGCTCCCCTTCGACGTGGTGCTCGCCCCCTCCGATCGGCCGGACCGCTGGCTCCTGAGCCCCGACCTCGGGCACCCGATCCTCTTCGAGCACGCCAACGACCACCACCCCGGCATGGTGCTGGTCGAGGCCGCCCGGCAGGCCGCCTGCGTGCAGCTGCAGCAGCCCGGGCGCGGGTACGTCCCCTCGGGCCTCACCGCCGCCTTCCACAACTACGCGGAACTCGACCAGGAGTGCTGGATCGACGCCCGGCTGCTGCCCGGCGGGCCGGCGGACACCCGGACCGTCGAGGTCACCGGCCACCAGAACGGCCGGCTGATCTTCGAGGCCACCGTCACCGGCACCCCGGCCGCCGTCTGACCCGCCCCGGACCACATCTACAGTCGGACGTCGTGAACGTCGTGAACGCCGGGGGGAACGGAATGCTGCTCGAGGGAAAGTCGACCCTGATCACAGGTGCCAGCACCGGCATCGGGGCGGCTGCCGCCCGGGTGTTCTGCCGTGAGGGCGCCGCCGTCACCCTGGTCGCCCGGCGGGAGAAGGAACTCGCCGCGCTCACCGAGGAACTCACCTCGGCCGGCCACCGCGCCCAGTACGTCCTCGCGGACGTCCGCCAGCGCGCCGAGGTGGCCCGCGCGGTGGCCGCGGCGACCGAGGCCTTCGGTGGCCTGGACGCGGCCTTCAACAACGCGGGACTCGCCGCGATGCCCGGCCCCATGCACCTGATGGACGACGAGGTCTACGACAGCGTCATGGACACCAATGTGCGCGGCGTGTGGAACTGCATGCAGTACGAGATCGCGGCCATGCTCGAACGCGGCGGCGGAGCCATCGTCAACAACAGCAGTACGGCCGGACTGGTCGCCACCGTCGCGGGCGCCCCGTACATCGCGGCCAAGCACGCGGTGATCGGGCTGACCAAAGCGGCTGCCAACGAGTACGGGACCCGCGGCATCCGGGTCAACGCCCTCGCCACCGGAGCCACCCGGACCGAGATGCTCGCCGGGTACCTGGACGAGGACCCCGAGCGGGAGCCCGCGATGGCGCGCAAGGCGATGCTGGCCCGCCTCGCGGAAACCCACGAGATCGCCGAGGCGGCTGCCTGGCTGTGCAGCGACCGGTCCTCCTACCTCGCGGGCGCGACCGTACCGGTGGACGGCGGTCGCACCGCCCGCTGAGCCGCCCGCTTCAGCCAAGCCGCGGCGGCGTCCAGTCGGCGTGGCGCAGGACGGCCCGGAGGGTCGCCCGGGAGCGGTGCGCGAGGTGCTGGCCGCCCAGGGCGTGGCGGATCCGGCGGGCCGCACCCTCACCCTGCTGGCCTGCGTGGACGGACTGGTATTCGACCGGCTGCTGGCCGGCGGGAGCGTCTCCGGGGAGGAGATCCGGGCGCTGGTGGCGACCGCCCTGCGGTAGCGCCGCGCCACAGGAAAAATTCTTCGCGGCAGCGGTCACATCCTCGGTTCCGGTTCCGTCATTGCTGTGACGGACCGAAACGGGCACCCGCCCACCAAATCGAAGGAATGTGTCATGACCGCACGTATGGGAAATCCCGCCCTCCTCGTCCCCGGTGCGATGCCGGCCCTGCTCTCCATCGCCAAGGCGGTCGCGAAGACCGGAATCAGCGAGCGCACCCTGGAACTCGCCCACATCCGCGCGAGCCAGATCAACTCCTGCGGGGTCTGCCTCGACATGCACCCCAAGATCGCCAAGAAGCTCGGTGAGACGGACGAGCGGATCCACGCGGTGGCCGGCTGGCGCGACACCCCCTACTTCACCGACGCCGAGCGGGCCGCCCTGGCGCTGGCCGAGGCAGTCACCCGGGTGGCCGACACCAGCGACCCGGTGCCGGACGCCGTGTACGAGGAGGCCGCCCGGCACTACGACGAGCCGCAGCTGGCCGCGCTGATCCTCTCGATCGCCACGGTCAACGTCTGGAACCGCATCAACGTGGCCACCCGCCAGATGGCCGGCACCGCCTGGAGCTGACGTTCCGGCAGGTCAGCGCGTCAGCACCTCGGCACATCAGCACGTCACAGCACGTCAGCGCTTCAGCAGCGCGTCCGTGAGCGGCCCCGCCGCACCCGTGTACCCGGCCGGGTCCAGCAGCCCGGCCAGTGCCTCCGCCCCGAAGTGCCGTCCCAGCACCGGGGAGGCCCCGAGGATCTCCGCCAGCGGGCGGCCGGACGCGGCCGCCTCCGCCGAGGCCTCGCTCATCAGCTCCTTGGCCACCGCCTTGCCCAGCACCGGCGCCAGCACGGCCGCCAGCCGCTCGCTGACCACCAGGCCGCCGGTGAGGTCCAGGTTCGCCCGCATCCGCTCCGGGTACACCCGCAGCCCTGCGGCCAGTTCCCGGGCCGCGTGCGCCGCCCCGCCGGCCAGTCGCAGGCACTCGCGCAGCGGCTGCCACTCGGCGTGCCAGGCCCCGGCGGACCGCTCGTCCTCCGAGAGCATCGCCTGCGCCAGCACCCCGGCGTAGGCCGGTACCTGGAGCGCGGCCGACCGGATCAGGGTGGCCAGCACCGGATTCCGCTTGTGTGGCATCGCGGAGGAGACTCCACGGCCCGCCACCGCCGGTTCGGCCACCTCGCCGACCTCGGTGCGGGCCATCGACTGCACGTCCACCGCGATCTTCCCCAGGGCACCGGTGGCCAGGGCCAGCTCGGCCGCCAGCGCGGCGACCGGGGTACGGGCCGCGTGCCAGGGCAGCTCCGGGGCCGTCAGCCCGCACTCGACGGCGTAGCGGGCCGTCAGCTCCCGTGCGTAGCCCGCCGGATCCGGCAGCGCGTGCGGACCGGTACGGGCGTACTCGACATAGCCGGCCAGCGTGCCGGCCGCGCCGCCCAGCTGGACCGGGAGCCCGCCCGCCCGCAGCCGGCGCAGCCGGTCGGCCGCCGCCTCGATGGGGGCCAGCCAGCCGGCGGCCTTCAGCCCGAAGGTGGTCGGCACGGCGTGCAGGGCCACCGTCCGGCCGACGAGCAGGGTGTCGCGGTGCTCGGCGGCCAGCTCGCGCAGGGCCGCCGCCACCGCGTCGAGATCCGCCAGCAACAGGTCCAGCACCCGGGCGGCCACCAGCATCGTGCCGGTGTCGAAGATGTCCTGGCTGGTGGACCCGCGGTGCACGTACTCGGCGGCCTCGGGGGAGTGCCGGGCCACCACGGCGGTGAACGAGCGCACCAGCGCCACCACCGGGTTGGCGGTCTCCCGGCTGCTGCGGGCGATCTCCGCCAGGTCCAGGTGCTCGCGCCGGGCCAGCCCGGTGATGGTGCGCGCGGCCTCCGGCGGCACCGTGCCCAGCGCCGCCTGGGCCCGCACCAGGGCGGCTTCGGCGTCGAGCATCGCCTGCAGCCAGGCCTCGTCCGCGGTGGCCGCCTCCGCCGGGGTTCCGGCCCGTACGGGGCTCAGCAGCCCGGAGTCGGTACCCGGCACGGCGGCCGGAGAAGCGAGAGAAAAGGGGACTGCGGAGGTCAACGGACCAGCTCCTTCACCGGGAGGCGGTTCTCCGCGCTGCCCGGGGCCAGGGCCAGGACGGCGCCGGCGATGGCGTCCGAGTCCTGGAGGGTGACGGAGTCCACGCCCGGGCGGATGCCCGCCGCGGTGACCCAGTGGACGGCTTCGGTGGGCACGCCGTACGCGAACCGGCGCGGGTGCGCACGGCCGGCGGCATCCACCAGCCGGAACGGCGCCTGCGTCACATCTACCCCGCCCGTCTCGTAGGTCTCCACGCCGGGCCCGGAGATCTCGTACGGCCGGCACTGCCCGGTGTCCAGCAGATGCCGGAGCAGCGGATCGGCGGTGGAGCGCAGGTCGATCTCCGGCAGCCGGGCCTCGATCAGGGTGGTCGCCGCCACCCGGGAACCGGGCACCAGCGCCGACTCGACGGTGAAGGCGGCCTCGTCCTCGGAGAGCGGCAGCAGCCGGGTCTCGGGGCCGAGCACCCGCAGGAGGCCCGCCTCGATCAGCGCGATCGCCTCCTCGATCCGGCTGGCCGGCGGGCCGATCGAGAGGAAGGCGTTCAGCGGGGTGTACCAGTCGTCGAGGTCCTGCCGGTACGAACGGCCCGTCAGACCCCCGTGGTCGATGATCAGCCGGATTTCGTTGCGCAGGTCCCGCAGCGCGTCGAGGGCGGCCTTCAGCGGCCCGTCCACATTGCCCGCGCGGGCCGCCGTCACGTCCTCGCGGAGGTGGTCCAGCAGCCAGGTCTCGAACTCCTCCGGCGAGCCGAAGTCCAGCCCCTGGTACGGCTTGGCGATGCGCGCCCAGTCCCAGCGCAGCTCCTCGGGGATGCCGGCCTCGGCCAGGACCTCGTGCTCCCGGAAGCTGCCCGGCGGGGCCGCCAGATAGGCGGTGCGCAGGGCCTCGGCCTCGGTGTGCCGGCCCTCGGCGGCCAGCAGCCCGGTGTAGTAGATCGCCTCGGCCTCCTTGGCGATCATCGGCCACAGGTCGCGGCGGAAGTCCAGGCCGCCCTCCTGCCGGGCCCGGTCCCGCAGCACCTCCACCATCTGGGGGTTCAGGACGGCGGGTATGTGGCGGCCGTGGGCCCCCTTCTGGTTCTCGCCGCGCGAGTGGAAGGGCATCCCGCGCCGGGAGCCGGCCACCAGCTGCGGCTCCCGCCCGGAGGCGACGTACACCAGGCGCCCCTCGTGCCGCTCGAAGCGGCCACCGCGGCCCAGCGTGAACAGGGCCATGTGGTCGAAGAAGTTGAGGCCGAGGCCGAGCAGGGCCACCGTTTCGCCGGGGCGGACGCCGGAGAGGTCCACGTCGGCCGGGTTCACCGGGGTGACGTAGTTCAGGCCGTGCCGGGCGGCGAACGCGATGCGTTCGCGCTGCCGGCCGGAGTTGCGGACCGGCAGGTGCCCCTGGGCGAGGACGACCGCCTCCAGTCCGTCCAGGCGGGTGCCGTCGGAGAGCCGTACGGTCTGGGTGCCGGTGTGTGCATCGTCGTCGAGGGCCACCGCGCGGGCCCGGTGCACCACGGTCCGGATCCGGTCCGGGGCGGTCCGCACCACCCGCCGGAAGACCCACTCCAGGTAGTGCCCGTAGAAGGCCCGGGTCGGATACGAATCGGGGCCCAGGGCACGGGCTTCGGCCAGCACCCCCTCGCTGTGGTCCCAGTCGTCGATGGGGCCCATCAGGGTCAGGAAGCGGGCCCACTCGTAGAGGCTGGGGCCGGGGGACAGGGGGCCCTTCATGCTCACGCTCTCGTCCGTGAACATGGACACCTGGCTGGCCACGGTGTTCATCAGGAGGTGCTCGGACTGGTCCGTGCGCCATACCTGTCCGGGGCCCGGCGGGCAGTCGTCGACCACATGGACGGTGAGGGGCCCCAAGTCGCCTGCGGCGGCGTGGGCGCAGATCCGTTCGAGAACGGAGAGCCCTCGCGGTCCGGCGCCGATGAGGCAGACGTCGAGCTGCCGGCTGGTCATGGTCACTCTCCACTGGTCCGTATCGGGTGTGCCATCCACGCGTCGGCCGGAGCGTCGGGGCGCCTTCCGTGCACGGCCCGGTCAGGGCCGTTCTCCGTCCGACATCAAGGCTGGTCGAGCCGACTAGAGCGACTCAAGAGCGGCTCCTGAGCGGCTCAGGAGCCGCTCAGGAGGGGCCCGGTACCCGTGTGGTGACCAGGGTTCAGTTTCCGGCCAGGCCCAGCTCCCGCAGCGTCTGCCGGTAGCGGGCGATGAGCTGGGGCCGTGCCGCGCGGGCCGCCGGCGGGAAGTTCTCCACCATCAGGTCGTAGCCGCGGGCGATCACCGGGTCCTCGAGCAGGCCGAACACCAGGTGGGCGCCGGTGCGCGGGCCGCCCTCCGTGATGGCCTTGCGCAGCCGGTCGATCTCGCTGCCGCTGACCCCCGGGAACAGGCCCTCGACCACCGGCTCCTCGGTGTCGAGGTGGCTGCCCAGCACCTTCTGCACCCGGCGGGCGGCCTGGGCGCCGGCCCGGGCGGCCTCCGCGGCCTCTACAGCCGCGGCCGGGCCGGCCGACGCCGTGAGCTGCCGCAGCGCCCGCTCCAGCCCGTCCAGTTCCTCGTTCAGCTCGTCGTGCTCCTGCGCCAGGGTGTCGAACTCCGCCGCCGCCTGCGGGTACAGCTCGCGCAGCACCGGCCAGAACATCTCGTCCTCGCTGATGTGGTGGTGGTGGGTGAACTCGATGAGCCACTCCGCGGTCTCCGCCAGGGCCGGGACCCCGACCGGACGCCCGTCCGCCAGCTGCTCGAACGCCTCCGCGACCATCTCCGTACCGCGGCGCAGGATGGCGTGTACGGCGAGGAACTCCTCGTACATCCGGGCGCCGGGGTTGGCGACCTCGGTCGGCAGCAGCTCGGCGAGGACCTCGTCCACGTCGTGGCGCTGCACCCAGGACACGTCCTCGACCAGCGAGTCCATCGAGTTCATCGGGCCCTGCGGGCCTCCGGCGAGTGTGGCACCGGACCGGTCCGTCAGCCGCTGCGAGCCCCCGGCCAAGGCGCCTTCGCGGACCCGGGCGGTGTGCGGGCGGCGCAGCTCCTCGTACCGGAGCAGGGCGGCAGCCACCCGGTCCGGGCCGGCCGGCTGCCGGGACAGGCAGGCCGCCAGCGCCACCGCGTCCTCGATGGCCTGGCTGGCGCCCTGCCCGTGGTGCGGCAGCATCGGGTGGGCGGCGTCCCCGAGCAGGGTGGTGCGGGCGGTGCTCCAGCGCGGCAGCGGCTCCCGGTCGTACAGGGTCCAGTGCCCGGCCTCCTCGACCGCGGCGACCAGGTCGAGCACGGAGGGCTCCCAGGTGCTGAGGTACTGCGCCAGCCCGTCCCGGTCGCCGGCCCTGGTCCAGGAGTCGCCGCGGTCGGCCGGGTCCGGTACGACGGCCACGAAGGACAGTTCGCGGCCGGACCGGACCGGGGCGGCGAGCAGCCGCTCGGCCGCGCCGGTCCAGAGGAACATGCTGTCCGCGGGCAGCCCGGGCACCCGGTCCATCGGGACCACTCCGCGGATCGCGGCGGTGCCCGACCAGACGGGCTGCTCCGGCCCGGCCACGGCGCGGCGCACCACCGAGTGCACGCCGTCGGCGGCGACCAGCAGGTCGGCCCGCCGGCTGGTGCCGTCCTCGAAGTCGATGCGGACCCCGTCCACGTCCTCGGTGAACCCGGTGCAGCGGTGGCCGGTGTGGACGGTCTCCGCGGGCACCTGGTCGGCGAGGATGCGGTGCAGGTCGGCGCGGTGGACCGTGTAGTGCGGGCTGCCGAACGCGGCCTCCCAGGTGTCGCCCATGGGCTGGCGGTTCACCACCCGGCCGCTGTCCCACAGGCGGATCTCCAGGGCTTCGGGGCGCACCGCGACCTCGCGCAGGCGGTCGCCGAGGCCGAGCCGGTGCAGCAGCCGGCTGCCGTTGGGCGCCAGATGGAGTCCGGCCCCGACCTCCGAGAGGACCGGGGCCTGTTCGTACACGTCCACGTGCAGTCCGGCCCGGCGCAGCATCATCGCCGCGGCCAGGCCGCCGATGCCCGCACCGATCACGGCGACGTTCAGGGTCGGGTTGCTCATCCGCTGGTCCTCACTTCCTCGTTCGGGATACGTGCGTGCTCACGGCCGGGCAGGAAAAAGGGCGGCCCGGCCACCGCGGATCGCCGCAGTGGCCGGGCCGCCCTCCCGGGTCTGCCGACGGTCAGCCGACGCCCCAGCGGTCGCTCGCGGCGTACGCCGGAACCCACGCGTTCCGGTACGCCTCGCGGGCCGGCTCGGGCAGCACCCGGAGCACGCTCTCGCTGGCGGCCTCGGACGCGCCGTCGAGCAGCCACGGCAGGTAGCGGGGGCTGTCCGGGCCGATGCGCTTGGTGTGCGCCTGCCCGAAGGCCATCAGCAGCTGCGGGGTGGCCACGTCGTCGAACAGCGGAAGACCGGCGTCCTCCTCGTGCTTGAGGTGCGCGTTCAGGCCGGTGACGAGCGCGTCGACGAGGTCGCCGAGGCGCTCGGCGCCGCCGTTGTCGTCGGCCAGTGCGGCGTCCACCGCGTCCAGCAGCGGGTCGATGGTCGCGTGCTCGGCCTCCATGGCGTCGACCACGGCCAGGTCGTCCGGCCGTCCGGCCAGCGCCGCGCGGACGGCCGGCCACAGGGCCTCGTCCTCCGCGCCGTGGTGGACGTGCAGGTAGCTCTTGAACATCTCCCAGCCCGCCGCCGTACGCAGCAGGGTGCGCGGGTCGTCCGTGGTGCGGGCGGCGATCCTGGCCACCTGGTCGAGTTCGCGCCGCAGGGCGTCGTGGATGACGAACATCATGGTCATGTCGTGCTTGTAGGTGCCACTCATGGCTCTCCCATTCCCGTGGGTCCCCGTGCCCGCCGTCGTGCGGCGGGCACTCCCGCCTCGCTGGGTGCGGAACGCCGCGAGAGTGCCCTGCACGGTGCGGCGGGCGGCTGCCGGTTCAGGGGCAGCCGCCCGTCACGCCGTGCCTCTCGCGCTGTTTCCGGCCGTCCTCAGCCACCCAGCGGGGCGCCGGTCCCGTTCACACTACGGCGGCCTCCTCGACAGCGGCGGCGCCCTCAAGTGCCTCTCGAGCGGGGCCGAACCAGGCCTCCAGCGCCTCTCGGAGCACGCCTCCGTCCGGTGCCGCCCAGGCGACGTGGCCGTCCGGGCGGAGCAGCACCGCTTCCGGCAGGCGCAGCCCCGCGGGCGCACCCGCCGGATCCCAGCGCGCCTCGACCAGATCGATGCGGTCGGACCAGCCGGCGGCGAGGTCCCGCGCCTGCTGCGCCTCCTGTCCGTCGGCGCCGCTGGTGAGGACGAGAACACCGCGGGCCGCGTGCAGCAGTTCCGCGACCCGGGTGCGGCTGCCGTCGGCGCGCTCCAGGGCGAGGTCGGGCATCCGCAGCCCGAGCAGCGGGTGCCCGGAGCCGGAACCGCCCATCGCGTAGCGGACGTCGATGCCGCTGACCAGGCCGGCCAGGTGGCGGGCCACCTCGGGGAGCTCCACCAGCTCGCGCATGACGGCGCGCAGCGGCTCCATCTCCTCGCCGGTCAGGTAGAGGCGGGTCTGCGCGCGGGTGTTGCGCATCAGGCCCTCGCCGACCGGGTGCCGCTCGGACTGGAAGGTGTCCAGCAGGCCCTCGGGGGCGTGGCCGCGGACCGCGGCGGCCAGCTTCCAGCCGAGGTTCGCGGCGTCCTGGACGCCCACGCTCATGCCCTGGGCGCCGGCCGGCATGTGGATGTGGGTGGCGTCGCCGACCAGGAACACCCGGCCGCGCCGGTACTCGGCGGCCTGCCGGGTGGTGTCGGTGAAGGCGCTCACCCAGCGGACCTCGGCCCCGTGCACGGACTCGCCGGTCATCCGCTGCCAGGCGTCCGCGATCTCGTCGAAGGTCAGCTTGCTCTTGTCCTGCGGGCGCAGGTCCTCGTCGTGGATGACGATGCGGTCGACGCCGTCCTCCAGGTTGAAGGCCATCACCATGCCGCCCGGGACCCGCTCGCCGATCGGCCGCTGCCGGATGTTCGCCCCGACCAGGTCGGCCATGTACATCCCGCGGGTGGCGTCCCAGCCGGGGAAGTCGATGCCGGCCAGCTTGCGGACGATGCTGCGCGCGCCGTCGCAGCCGACGAGGTACGCGGCACTGTCCCGGCCCGGCCCGTCCGGCCCCTCGTACGTGACGGTGACACCGTCGGCGGTCTCCTCGAAGCCGGTGACCTCGTGGTTGCGCCGGACGGTGACCCCGAGCTCCCTGACCCAGGCCTCCAGGATCTCCTCGGTCCGGAACTGCGGGATGCCGCGCACGCTGTAGTGGTTGTCCTCCAGCTTGCTGAAGTCGATGCGCACACCGCCGAAGTGGCCCTGCGCGTACTCGACCTCACCGAACCGGGCGAGCAGCCCGCGCTGGTCGAAGACCTCGGCCGCGCGCTTGGTGAAGCCCACCCCGCGCGACTCCCCGCTGGGCGCGGGCAGCTTCTCGTACACCACGACGTCCGCGCCACCGAGGCGGATCTCTCCGGCGAGCATCAGCCCGACCGGTCCCGCCCCGACGACTATTACGTCCTTGCCCATGGGCTCGCTCTCCTCGTACACATAGGTGAAGGTTGATCAACCGAAGAATTCCGTCAGTGCCCGGGCGACCAGTTCCGGCTGCTCCTCGGGGATCCAGTGCAGGGCCCGGTCCACCTTCACCACCCGCACGTCGGGTGCCAGGGTCGGCAGCAGCCGCTGGAACTGGTCGTGGCTGACGGGCGAGGCGATGCCCAGCAGCGGCACGCCGAACTTGCCGTAGGACTGGATGTCCTCGATGTCCTGGTGGAAGGCCTGGTACCAGCGGTTGGTGGCGCGGATCGCCTCGGGCGAGTCGTAGGCGCGGGCGTAGACGGCGCGGTCGGCGGGGCCGATCGAGGCGGGGTCGACGAGGGAGTTGTCGAAGAGCCAGTCGATCACGTGCTCCATGCGGCCGGCGATCAGCTTCTCGGGCAGCTCGGGCACCTGGTTGAAGGCCCACCACCACATGTTGAATCCCCGGTCGGGGCGCGGCAGCAGCGGCATGTCGTAGCGGCTCTCGTCCGGGTGCACCACGTCGAGCAGCGCGAGCCGGTTGATGGCCTCCGGGTGGTTCGCCGTGAAGCTGTAGGCCACCATCGCGCCGATGTCGTGCCCGACGAGGTTCACCCGGTCGTAGCCGAGCTGCCGCGCCAGGGCGAGGATGTCCCCGGCCATCGTCTTCTTGTCGTAGCCGCTGTCCGGACGGCCGGAGCCGCCCATGCCACGCAGGTCGACCGCGATCACCCGGTACCGCTCGGCGAGCGCGGGCATGATCTTGCGGAACTCCCACCAGGTCTGCGGCCAGCCGGGCAGCAGGAACAGCGGCGCGCCCGAGCCGCCTTCCACGTAGTGCAGCCGTACGCCGTCCAGCTCGGCGTGGCGGCTGTGGAACTCGCCGGGCAGCGAACGCGCCAGCTCTTCGTCGGTCAGGCCGCGCGGCCCGGCCGACCCGTCTAACTCCAGGTCCACCGACATCTAGAAACAATCCCCTTCGCTGTCGTCGGTTCAGCCGCGGAAGGCGTCCGCGTTCTCCTCCGCCCACTGGGCGAAGGTGCGGCCCGGGTGCCCGGTCAGCTCCTCGATGTCGCCGGTGAGCTTGAGCGGTTCGGTGTCCTGCGCCCACAGGACGAGCAGCTGGTCCGCGATGTCCGCGGGGATGTAGCCGGCCCGGGCCGCCTTCCACTGCTCGGGGGTGACCGCCCGCACCGGCACGTTGCGGCCGGCGGCGGCCTCGACGATGCGGACCTGCTCGGCGAAGGTGAGGGCCTCGGGGCCGGTCAGGTGGTAGGAGCGGCCCTGGAAATGGGGCTTGGTGAGGGCGGCGAAGGCCGCCTCCGCGATGTCCTTCTCGTTGACCGGGTCGGCGTAGCTGTCGGGGAACGGCAGGTTGACCGCGCCGGCCCCGCGCAGCGCCCAGGCCCAGGGCAGCGCGTTGCCCGCGAGGGCGCCGCAGCGCAGCGGGGTGGTGGTGATGGAGGTGCCCTCGAAGGCCTGCTCGACGGCCAGGTGCGGGGCGGCAATGCAGTTGTCGGCGGCGCCGGGCAGCAGCACCGCGTCCGAGGACATGATCACGACATGGCGGACGCCGGCGGACACGGCCTCCTTGACGAACGCGCCGACGTGCGAGGGCTCGCAGTAGAGGAAGACCGACTCGACCCCGTCGAGCGCGGCGGGGAAACCGGCCGGGTCGTCGAGGGAGAGGGGCACGGAGTCGACGCCGGCGGGCAGCGTCAGCTTCGCCGGATCGGCGGAACCGGCCCGGACCGCTATGCCCTGGGCGTGCAGCAGGCCGATGAGGTGGGAGCCGACCTTGCCGCGGCTTCCGGTGACGAGGATGGTCATGGCGGTGTCCCTCCGGGGACGTCATGGCCCGAACCGGCGGGGGCCGGCCAGGGGGCGGAACGGGGCGATCTCTTGCAGGTGCGGGGCGGGTGCGGGCGGTGCGGGTCGGGGTGCGGGCCGGGCGGGTGCGGTCTCTTGCGGGTGCGGGGCGGGTGCGGGCGGTGCGGGTGGGTCGGGTGCGGGCCGGGCGGGTACCGCCGGGCCCGTACCGGGCGGCTGGTCGGGTGCGGGCGGTACGAGTGCGGGGCGGTACGGGTCGGCTGCGGGCGGTGCAGGTTGGGCCGGTCGGGCCGGTCGGGCCGGTCGGGCCGGTCGGGTACGGGCGGCGGCCCGGCCAAGGCCGGACTGGCCCGGGGGTCGGGCGGAGCCCGGGGTCGGACCGGGCCGGGGTCGGGCGGAGCCCAGGGTCGGACTGGCCCGGGGTCGGACCGGGCCGGTCGGACTGGCCTGGGATCGGACCGGGCCGGGGTTCGGGCGGAGCCGGTCCGGACCCGGACCGGGTGGACCGGACCGGCCGGACCCGCCCGACCGGATGGCCCGGACCCGGTGGGCCGGACCGGCCGGACCCGGTGGGCCGGGTGGCCCGGACCGAGATCGGACCGGCTAACCCGGGCCCGGGCCGGCGTGGACCGGGGTTGGACCGGATGGTCCCGGCCGGGGCGTCCGGGCCGGGCAGGGCCGGGGGTGGGGGCCCGGGGTGGGCCACCACCCCCCGGCCGGGTCAGGCCGGGCCGAACCAGGACTTGAGGGCGTCGGACAGGTCGCCGCCGGACGGGGTCGCCCAGACGGCGTATCCGTCCGGTCGCACCAGCACCGCCTCCGGGACCGGAAGCCCGCCGGCGCTCTCCGTACGGGTCCAGCTGCCGGTGACCGTGTCGATCCGGTCCGACCAGCCCGCGGCGAGCTCCCGCTCCGCGGTGTGGCCCGGCGCGGTGATGAGCACGCCCCGGCCCGCGTGCAGCAGTTCGGCGACCGTGGTCCGGCCGCCGCCGCCCTCGGCAAGCTCCAGCTCCAGCGAGGGCTGCAGGCGCAGCCCCAGCTGCGGGTGGCCGGTCGCGCCGACCTCGTAGCGGATGTCGAGCCCGCTCACCTCGCCGGCCAGGTGCCGCGCCGCCTCCGGGATCTGCACCAGCTCGCGCATCACGGCCCGCATCGGCTCCATCTCCTCCCCGCTGAGGTACAGCAGGGACTGCGCGAGCGTGTTGCGCAGCAGCTTCTGCCCCACCGGGTGGCGCTCGGACTGGTAGGTGTCGAGGAGGCCCTCGGGAGCCCAGCCGCGGATCGTCGCGGCCATCTTCCAGCCCAGGTTGACCGCGTCCTGGAGACCCACGCTCACACCCTGCGCACCCATCGGCGCGTGGTCGTGCGCGGCGTCGCCGGCCAGGAAGACCCGGCCGCGCCGGTACTCCTCGGCCTGGCCCTGCGCGTTGGTGAGCGCGCACATCCAGCTGGCCGCGGCCTCGTGGATGACCTCCCCGGTCATCCGCTGCCACGCGTCGGCGACCTCGGTGAAGGTCAGCTCGCCCTCGCCGTGGTGCGGGCGGACGCCCGGCTCGTGGACCACGATCCGGTCGGTGCCCGGCTTGGTGGAGACCGACAGCACCATGCCGCCGCCGGGGATCTTCTCGCCGATCGGGCGGGGCCGGATGTTCGCGCCGACCACGTCGGCGAGGTACATGCCGCGGGTCGCCTCCTCGCCGGGGAAGGCGATCTGGGCCAGGGTGCGGACCGTGCTCTTCCCGCCGTCACAGCCCACCAGGTACTGCGCGCGCTCCTCGACCCGGCCGTCCGGGCCCTCGAGCTCGACGGTGATCCCGTCCCCGGTCTCCGTGAAGCCGACCAGCTCGTGGCCGCGGATCACCGGTACCCCGAGCTCCTCCAGCCAGGCGCCGAGCATGTCCTCCGTACGGGACTGGGCCAGGCCCATCACCCCGTAGTGGCTCTCCTCCAGGGCGTCGAAGTTGATCCGCACCCCGCCGAAGTGACCGTGCTGCCCCCACCGGAACTCACCGATCCGGGAGAGCAGCCCGCGCTGGTCGAACACCTCGGCGGTACGGCCGGTGAAGCCGAGGCCGCGGGACTCACCGCTGGGTGCGGGCAGCTTGTCGTACAGGGCGACGTCCACGCCACCGAGCCGGAGTTCGCCGGCAAGCATCAGCCCGACCGGACCCGCGCCGACGACTATCGCTTCCCTTGCCATGTTCGGACTCCTTGTGCAGATCGGTGTCGTGGGTCATCCAGAAGCCTGGTCAGTTCTGGTGGAGCCCGGCCGGATTCCCGCCTGCGGATTGCTCATCCGGGCCGCATGCGGGCAAGCCGGCCAGGTTCAGCAGCAGCGGTTTCACGCCGGTCGCCGGCACCGGACCGGTCACGGCGCCGGGAACCGAGCAGATGAGCAGCGGGCCGTCGGCCGGGTCCGCGGGCAGCCGGCCGTGACTGCCGCGCACCGGGGACGGGTCCAGCGGGACCACCGCCATCCGGTAGCGCATCCCGAGCTTCTTGCGGGCCAGCGCCCGGGCCGCGGTGACCTTCACATACGGGTCGAGCGGGTCCATGAACAGCTCGGCCGGGTCGTAGCCGGGCTTGCGGTGGATGTCGACGAGCCGGGCGAAGTCCGGGGCCCGGTCCTCGTCCAGCCAGTAGTAGTAGGTGAACCAGGCGTCGGGGTCCGCGACGGCCACCAGCTCGCCGGACCGCGGGTGGTCCAGCCCGTGCTCCTTCTTTCCGGCGTCGTCGAGGAGTTCGGCGACCCCCGGCAGGTCCCGCAGCGCCTCCCGGGCGGCCTCCAGGTCCTCCGGGCGGCGTACGTAGACATGGGCGATCTGGTGGTCGGCGACGGCGAAGGCCCGCGAGACCGTCGGGTCCAGGTACTCCATGCCGTCCTGGACGTGCACCTCCAACAGGCCGGCCCGGCGCAGCGCCCGGTTGATGTCCACGGGCCGGCCGACCCGGGTGATGCCGTACTCGGACAGGGCGAGGACCGTCCGGCCGGACCGGCGGGCGTCGGCGAGCAGCGGGGCCAGGATCCGGTCCAGATCGGCGGCGGCCCGGTGGGCGCGCGGGTCCTCGGGGCCGAACCGCTGGAGGTCGTAGTCCAGGTGCGGCAGGTAGCACAGGGTCAGGTCGGGGCTGCGGGTCGCCATGATGTGCCGGGTGGCGTCGATGATCCACTGCGAGGAGGGCAGGCCGGCCGTCGGCCCCCAGTAGTGGAACAGCGGGAAGGTGCCGAACCTCCCGGTGAGCTCCTCGTGCAGCTCGGCCGGGCGGGTGTAGCAGTCGGGTTCCTTGCGGCCGTCGGCGTAGTACACCGGGCGCGGTGTGACGGTGATGTCGGTGTCGGCGCCCATCGCGTACCACCAGCAGATGTTGGCGACCGTGTACCCGGGATGGCTGCGGCGGGCCGCGTCCCAGATCTTGTCGCCGCCGACCAGGGCGTTGTGCTGCCGCCACAGCAGCACTTCGCCGAGGTCGCGGAAGTACCAGCCGTTGCCCACGATGCCGTGCTCGCTGGGCAGCGCCCCGGTCAGGAAGGTGGCCTGCGCCGAGCAGGTGACCGCGGGCAGTACGGTGCCCAGCGGGGCACTGGATCCGGACCCGGCGAGCTCCCGCAGGTGCGGCATGTGCGCCAGCAGCCGGGGCGTCAGCCCGACCACGTCCAGGACCAGCAGCGGGGTGGGGTCGCTCGTCGGGGCGCTCGTGGCGTCGCTCATGGCAGCTCCTTCAGTCCCAGGTCGGTGAGCAGGTCGCGGGCGAGGGCCAGTTCGGCGGCGATGCCGTCGGCGAGTGAGGCCGGGCCGGTGGGGCGCAGCGCGGGCGGCAGTGCCTGCCAGGTATACGTCTCCACCTCCAGGTGGTGGGTGACGGCACAGTCCCCGCCGACCAGCCCGGCCAGGGCCTCGCGGAGCACCGGCAGGGTGGTGGTGAGCGGCGGCTCGGGGGCCGCGTGCAGCGGCATGTGGAAGTGCGCCCGCCAGGGCGCGGAGTCCGGCAGTGCGCCGCCGGCGGCCAGAGCCTCGCCGAGGTCGTCGGTGCCGTGCAGCACGCCGTCCGCGGTGCGGGTGCGGGTCTGATGCAGGAAGCGCGGCTCGGCGTACTCGGCCAGTGCCGCCCGCACCTCGGGCCGGTCCGGGTGCTCGGCGTGCAGGGCGGCCGAGAGCTGGCACTTGTACACCGGCACGCCCGCCCCGGCGAGGGCCGCGAGGGCGGTGTCCGGCTCCTCGAAGGAGGTGGCCAGATGACAGGTGTCCAGACACAGCCCGATCCGGCCGCCGCCGGACCCGGTGCTCCCCGCGATCCCGGCGAGCGGCGCGATGGCGTCGGCGGTGGTCTCCACAGTGCAGCCGGGCTCCGGCTCCAGGCCCACCCGGACCGACCGGCCGGTGGCCTCCTCCAGCGCGTCCAGCCGCGCGGAGAGCCGTACCAGCGCGCCGCGGGCGGCCCCGGCCGCCGCCGGATCCGCGTCGAAGCGGGTGCGCCAGGCCAGCGGCAGGGTGGAGATGGTGCCGTACGCGGCGTCCTCGGGGAGCAGCGCGGCCAGCAGCCCGGCCAGGTCCTCGGTGTAGGCGAGGCGGGCGGGCTCGGTCCAGTCCGGCCGGTACACCCGGTACTTGACCTGCCCGGCGCCGAAGCCTTCGTACGGGAAGCCGTTGAGGGTGACGACCTCCAGGCCGCGCCGGTCCAGTTCCGCCCGCAGCCGGCGCAGCGCGGCCGGGTCCGCGGTCAGCGCGCGGGCCGCGTCCCGGGCCAGCCACAGGCCGATGCCGAGCCGGTCCCGGCCGAGCCGGCGGCGGACCGGCTCGCAGTGGTCGCGCAGCTGGGCCAGCACCCCGTCGAGGTTCTCCGCGGGGTGCACGTTCGTGCAGTAGGCCAGGTGCACGGTGGAGCCGTCGGGGTGTCGGAAACGCATCGGGTCATTCCCCGCCGCGGAGGATGGAATTGCCCTCGTGCAGGGCGGAGATGTCCTCGGACCGGGCGGGTTCCAGGACCAGCCGGCCGCTCAGCCCGTAGAACGCCACCGGGTTGCGCCAGAGCACCAGGTCGACGGTGTCCTCGTCGAACCCGGCGGCCAGCATCGCCAGGCCCACCGCGCGGGTCTTCAGCGGATCGCTCTTCCCCCAGTCGGCGGCCGAGTTGACCAGCACCTTCTCCGGGCCGTACGTACGGAGCAGGGCCACCATCCGGTCCTCGTCCATCTTGGTGTCCGGGTAGACGGAGAAGCCCAGCCAGCAGCCGGCCTCCTTGGCCTCGCGCACCGTGGTCTCGTTGAGGTGGTCCAGCACCACCCACCCGGGATCCAGATCGGACTCCCGCACCACGTCGACGGTGCGGCGCAGTCCGGCGAGCTTGTCCCGGTGCGGGGTGTGCACCAGGGCCGGCAGTTCGTGGTCGGCGGCCAGTTGCAGCTGCGCGGCCAGCGCCGTGTCCTCGGCGGGGGTCATCGCGTCATAGCCGATCTCGCCGACCGCGACCACCCCGTCCTTGACCAGGTAGCGGGGGAGTTCGGCGAGGACCGGAGTGCAGCGCGGGTCGTTCGCCTCCTTCGGGTTCAGCGCGATGGTGCAGTGGTGCGCAATGCCGTACTGGGCGGCCCGGTACGGCTCCCAGCCCAGCAGCGCGTCGAAGTAGTCGTAGAAGGACTCGGGCGAGGTGCGCGGCTGGCCGAGCCAGAACGCTGGCTCGACCACGGCCCGGACGCCGGCGGCGTGCATGGCCTCGTAGTCGTCGGTGGTGCGGGAGGTCATGTGGATGTGCGGGTCGAAGATGCGCATCAGGCTTGCGCTGCCTCTCGGGTCAGGGCGCGTACGTGGTGGAGGTCCTCGGGGACGGGGCGGCCGGCCGCGGTGCGTTCGGCGGCCTGGCCGTCGAGCATCCGCGCCAGTTCCGCGTCTCCGGCGGCGCGCCGGGCCAGGCCCGCGACCGCGGTCACCGGGACCTGGGTGAACAGGCACTTCAGGACGGCGTGCCGCCAGGCGTGCGGGTCGAGGTGCTCGGCGGCGTACGGTCCCACCGCAGCCGCGATCAGGGTGGTGTCGTTGGTCCGCAGTGCGTCCTCGACCAGCGGCAGCCCGTCGGCAGCCGCGAGGCCGAGGTCGGGCAGGGCCAGCAGCACGGCGCGGCGTTCGGCCGCGGTGCCCTGCCGGTAGAGGCGGGCGGTGGTGGCGGCGTCGGGGCGGGCCGCGGTCAGCAGCCGGACCCGGGCGGTATCGACGGCCGCCGTGGCGGGCCCGCAGCGGCGGCCGGCCTCGGCGAACCGCAGCTCCCAGGCGGGCACCCCACGACGGGCCACGTCCAGAGCCCCATCCAGCCAGACCGCCGGAGTCATCTGGGTACGGGTCACCGACGACCTCCCTCACGCAGGAACTGCAAGGACCGGGCGGCCAGTTCGGGCCCGGCGTGCGAGTGCCGGGGCAGCTCGACCACGGTCAGCCCCCGGTAGCCGGTCCCGGCCAGGGCTTTGAGCACCGGCGGGAAGTCGATCTCCCCGTCCCCGAACGGCAGGTGCTCGTGGACCCCGCGCCGCATGTCCTCGATCTGTACGTGGCGCAGCCAGGGCGCGGCGGCCCGCACACAGTCCGCGGGGGACAGCGGCTCCAGGCACTGGCAGTGCCCGATGTCCAGGGTCAGGCCGAGGACCGCCGGGCTGCCGAGCTCCGTGCGCAGCCGGTGGAAATCGGCGAGGGTGGCCAGCAGATGGCCCGGTTCGGGCTCGACGGCGAGCGGAACTCCGGCGCTCTCGGCTGCGTCGAGGACCGGCCCGAGTGCGTGCGCGAGCAGCTTCCAGGCGGTGTCCTCGGGCATGCCCGGGGGCCTGATCCCGCTGAAGCAGTGCACGGCGTGCGCGCCGAGGTCGGCGGCGACCCGGACGGCCCGGACGAGCAGCCCGGTCCGGACCGCCCGCTGCTCCGGGTCGGGGTCGAGCAGGGACGGCCCGTGCTTGCGGCGCGGGTCGAGGACGTAGCGCGCGCCGGTCTCCACCGCCACCTCGAGCCCGAGCCGGTCGAGCCGGCGGGCCACCAGCCGGGTACGGGCGGCCAGGCCGGGGGTCATCGGGTCCAGGTGCATGTGGTCGAGGGTCAGCCCGACCCCGTCGTACCCGAGGTCGGCGAGCAGGGTGAGGGCGTCGTCGAGCCGGAGATCGGTCAGCCCGTTGGTGCCGTAGCCGAGGCGCAGGCTCATGTCGGGTTCACCTTCCGTGCGAGGCGGCGGGCCACGGGCACCAGCCCGACCAGCGCGAGCGCGGTCCCGGGCGCCCCGGCCCGGGCGGCGAGCGCCGCCTGCAGCGGGATCATGGCCCGAATGCCGCCGCCGACGGCCCGCTGGGTGAGCGGCGGCGACGGATTGAGCACGGCATGCACCAACGGCCGCCCGGCAGTCCCGACATACAACCCAGCCAACCCAACCCCAGCAACCACCCGCACCACCCGGTCCCGGTCGCCCCCTGCCAACAGTCCGGCCGCCCCGAGCCGCCCGACGGCGGACGCCGCCCCGAGCCCGGCCAGCGCAAGGCCGGCCACGTCACGCAGCCTGGTTCCCGCCCCGGCGGCCTGAGCCCCGCCGGTCCCGTCCCCGTGCCGCGGGGCCCGGCCCCGTTCGTCGGTCCGGCGCAGCCGCGCCGCACCGGCAGCCTGTGCCGCGGCCATCCCGGCGGGTGAGCCCGGCCGAGCCCCAGCCACGTCGCAGACCGCGGCGGCGTACCGGGGCGTATTCAACCCGGCGTCGGCCAAGCCCAAGACGTCCCCGGGTCCCGGCCGCGCAGCGGCCGGCCCGGTGAGCCCCCACAGCCCGGCCAGCGCGGCCTCACCCAGCACCCGCGCCCGGCCCCCGGCCGGGGCGCCGGGCCGGTCCGCCGCGGCGTCGGCCGGTCCGGCACTCGGCGGACCTGCGTCCGCCAGGGCGCTCAGGCCGGCGCCTGCAAGGCCCGCCAGCATGGCGCGGGCAGCACCCGCGGAACCCGTCGGCCCGGCAGACAGCTCCGCGGCAAAGGCCTCCGGGCCGGAGCTCGGCTCGGTTCGGCGACGGGCCGTCAGGCCCGTTAGGCCCGCCAGGGCGAGCGTGCCGCCCAGGGCGGCCAGGGACGTCAGGGGGGCGCCGCCCTGGGTTTCGCGGCGGGAGACGGCCGTCACCGCGTACGTGTGCCCGCCCAGCGCCAGCGCCGACGGCAGCGCCGGGCGGATCCCCGTCGGCGAGGACGCCACCGCGCCCAGCAGCAGGTCCAGCGAGCGGGCCGCGGCCATCGCCGCCGGTCCCGCCTTCGTGTGCTTCAGGCCCAGGTCGTACGCCCACACCGTGCTCGCCAGGCCGCCCGCCACCGCCGCCGCCCGGCGGCCCGCGCACGCCGCGAGGACCAGCCCCGCCACCGTCAGCCCGCCCGCGGCGGCCAGCGCCGCCCCGGGCCGGATCCGGCCCGACGGTATCGGCCGCTCCGGCCGCTCGGCCGCGTCCTCCTCCCGGTCCGCCCAGTCGTTGAGCGCCATGCCCGCCTCGTACAGGCAGAGCGACGCCCCCACAGCCAGCCCGGTGCGGCGGCCGGGCCGCACCCCGGCCGCCGCCGCACCCGCCAGCGCGTCCCCCGGTACGGTGAACAGCGCCGACACCCGCAGCAGTTCGGCCCAGGCCCGGCCCCGGCCCCGCCCCGCGACGGCAAGCGGCCCGCCGCTCATCGCGTCTCCCGCAGCAGCTCGGCGAAGCCGAGCAGCGCCTCGTACTGGCCGGCCAGCGACGCGTCCGCGCCGTCCGTACCGTCCGGGTCCTTGAAGTAGAAGCCCAGCTCCGGCCGCGGCCCGGCCAGCCCCGCCTCGTGGGCCCGGCCCAGCAGCCGGGCCAGGTCCAGCACCAGCGGCGCCGCCAGCGCCGAGTCACAGCCCTGCCAGGTGGTCTGGAGGACCATCCTGGTGCCCAGGAAGCCCTCGAACGCGACGTGGTCCCAGGCCGTCTTCCAGTCGCCGAGCGCCGGTACGTCGTCGATGTGCGTGGTGCCCTCCGGAAGCCCGCCCAGCACGTCCTCCAGCACCCGGTTCTTCCCCGCGTTCTTCGCCGCCGCCGCAGCCGGCTCACCGAGCGCCGCCCCGTCGCCGCCGCCCAGCAGGTTCGTGCCCGACCAGGCCCGCACCCGCAGCTCCCGCTGCGCGAACATCGGCGCCAGCACCGACCGCAGCAGGGTCTGCCCGGTCTTCCCGTCCCGGCCCGTGTACGGCAGGCCCGACGCCGCGGCAGCCTCCGCCAGCGCGGGATGCCGCAGCCCCGCCGACGGGGTGAAGTTGACGTACGCGCAGCCGGCCCGCAGTGCCGCCGCCGCGTACAGCGAACTCGCCGGCAGCCGAACGGCTCCCCCTTCGTCCACCGGTTCGGTGGACGCCACGTTCACCACCACCGCCCGGGCCAGCCCCCGCCGCCGTACGAACTCCCCGATGTCCGCGGCAAACGCCGCGATCAGCTCCTCGTCCCCGCGGGTGTCCCCCGGCTGCGGCCCGCCCGGGCGTATCTCCGCATCCGCCTCGGCCAGTTCCCGGTGCACCGCCGCGGGCAGCCCGTGCGGCAGCACCCCGCCCTCGGCCAGTTCCTCGGCCCGCTTCGGCAGCGGCCCGGCCGCCGTGTCGTGGCCGCCGAAGACCAGCCCGTCCAGCGGAGCCAGCCCGCAGTCCGCGAACGCCCCGGTCTCCGTGACCATCCCGGCGGCCGGCCACAGCCCGGCGGCCAGCGCGGCACAGCCGGCGACCACCGTGGTCGCCACGGAGCCGCGCGCCCCGATCAGCCACACTCCCGTCCTGGGTCCATCGGTACGACGACGCTGCATGGCCGGCCTCCAGAGCACATCGGCGCTTCGCGGGGGAGCGGACGTACGACTGACGTACGACTGGCTCGAACTCGATGTCGAACCCGGTCCGCGGGACGAAACGGTAACTCCGGCGTGCCGCCGCACGGCCGTGCCGCGTTCCGTTCTCAAGGCCGCATCGAGCCCGGCCCGAGAGGTTTCCATGCGGCCGGATCCACGCTGTCAGCAGGATTGTCGGCCGGCCTCCCCGAGGAGAACTCATGCCCGCATTGCCACCCCCGCGCGTCGTCCGCACCGTAGAAGGGGTGCGGTCGGGCCTGCAGAACCTGACCCGCAAACTCGCGCCCGCCCCGTTCGCCCTGCTCGAACTCGCCCAGGGCTCGATGGTCACCCAGGCGATCTACGCCGCCGCCGAACTCAACGTCGCCGACGCCCTCGCCGACGGCCCGCTGACCGTCGACGAGCTGGCCGCCCGGGTCGACGCCCACCCCGAGTCCCTGTACCGGCTGCTGCGGCTGCTCGCCAGCCACTCGATATTCACCGAGCAGAAGGACGGCCGCTTCGCCCTCACCCCGATGGGCAGCGCGCTGCGCTCGGACGTCCCGATGTCCATGCGCGACACCGCGATCCTGATGGGCCACCCCACCCACTGGGAGGACTGGGCCTACCTGGTGGACGCGGTCCGCAGCGGCGAGCCCAGCCTGCCCAAGCGGCGCGGCATGGGCGCCTTCGAGTTCCTGGAGCTGGACCCCGAGTACGGCGAGGTCTTCACCCGCGGCATGGGCGGCATGTCGGTGACCGAGACCCTGCCCCTGGTCTCCGCCTACGACTTCTCCCGCTACGCCACCATCGTCGACTTCTGCGGCGGCCAGGGCGGCCTGCTGGCCGGCATCCTGGAGAAGGCCCCGAACAGCCGCGGCATCCTCGTCGACCCGCGCATCGACACCAATGGCGCCCAGGCCTTCCTCACCGAGGCCGGGGTCGCCAACCGCTGTTCCGTGGAGAACCGCGGCCTGTTCGACGTCCCGCCCTCGGGCGGGGACGCGTACCTGCTCAAGCACATCGTCCACGACTGGCCGGAGGACCAGGCGCTGGAGATCCTGCGCAACGTCCGCGAGGCCATCGGCTCCGGCGGCGGCAAGCTGCTGCTCATGGAGATGGTGCCCACCCCGGGCAACAGCCCGCACTCCGCCAAGCTGATCGACCTGTGGCTGATGCTGCTGGTCGGCGGCAAGGAACGGACCCCGGAACAGTACGCGGACCTCCTCTCCCGGGCCGGCTTCGCCCTGGAGAAGATCCACCAGACCGCCGCGGCCATCTCGATCATCGAGGCCCGCCCGGTCTGACCACCCCCGAACCAACCCCCAACCAACCCCGCCCCCCCGAACCAGCCCCCGCCCGCCCGCTCCGGGCCCCCGTCCCGGGCGGCCCCCCGTCCCGCCGCCCGGCCGGTCACCCCGCCCGGACGCGGTCCGGTGGGCCGCCCGGAACTTTTTCGGGCCGGGGCCGAATCCTTTCGGCGGGCCCGCGCCTCCTATACACGTGCCGACAAACGTCGGGACCTGAAATAGGAGGCCTTCGTGCTCACAGGTATCGCCATCGCCGTCGGAGCCGTGCTGCTCTGCACGTGCACCTACTTCGCCCTGCGCAAGCGCAAGCAGACCCGTGTCTGACTCGGCTGCCTCGTCCGGCTCGTCCTGGCCCGGTGAGCAGCTGATCGTCGCCGCCCAGCGCGGCGAGGTCGATTCGATCACCGCGCTGGTGTCGGGTTCGCACCCGAACGTGCAGCGGTTCGCCCGCTCGCTCTGCGCCACTCCCGAGGATGCCGAGGACGCCGCACAGGAAGCCCTGATCATCCTCTATCGCAAGATCGGGATGCTCCGGGCCTCCGGCGCGCTGGCGTCATGGATGTTCCGCATCGTCCGCAACGAGTGCCTGCGCCGCGCGCGGACGATGCGGGCCCCCGCACCCCTGCCGGACACCGCCGTGCGCTCGGCCGAGGAAGTGGTCCTGCAGCGCATCGAGGCGGGCAGGGTGGCGGACGCCATCGCCGCCCTGCCGGCCGAGCAGCGCCACGTACTGATCATGCGGGACATCCAGGGCTACAGCGGACGCATGGCCGCCGAAGCGCTCGGCCTCAGTACCGCCGCGATGAAATCGCGCCTGCACCGCGCCCGCACCGCGGTCCAGCAGTCCCTCCGCGCCACACCCGAACCCGCACCTGGAGACACCCATGCCCATGCCGACCACCAAAGCCGCCGGCCCTGACTTCGCGAGTACGTCCCTGCCCCGCCACCTGGTCCGGGGCGCGATCGGCTTCGGCGGCCTGATCGGCTCGGTCGCGCTGATCCCGGCCGTCGGCCCGCTCAGCCTGCTGCTCCTGCCGGTCGGCGTACTGGCCCTGCGCGGCTGCCCGATGTGCTGGGCCATCGGCCTGATGCAGACCGTCTCGCGGGGCCGCCTGCAACGCACCTGCGAGGACGGCCAGTGCAAGCTCACCGTCGCGGACGTTCCCCGGATCAGCCCGGAGCTATCGGGTCCCGCCGCGCCTCCAGATCCGACGCGTCCGCCGGTACCTGTACCCCGGCTCCGGGCATAGCTGCCGCCGCCCGGCCCCGCCGGTCCTTGGCCCGCCGCTCCGCGCCCGCCGCGGCCAGCGCCGCCGCCACCGACACCAGCCCGCCCAGGTACAGCACCGAGCGGGCCCCCAGGTGTTCGGCGAACCAGCCCGCCAGCAGGCTGCCCAGCGGGGTGCTGCCCTGCAGGATCAGCGTGTACAAAGCCATTACTCGGCCCCGATAGGCGGGATCGCTGCCCAGCTGGATCCGGTGGTTCGCGGCCTGCGCGAAGTACAGGGCCGCGAAACCGGTGAGGAACAGCAGCACCACCGCCGCGGCGAAGGTCGGGGCCCACCCGGCGGCGGTCTCCACCAAGCCGAAGGCGAGCGCCGACGCCACCACCGTACGAGCCGCCGGCCGGCCGCGGCGGGCCGTGGTGGCCAGCGCCGCCAGCAGCGAGCCCGCCGCGAACGCCGTCGTCAGCAGTCCGAACGACGCCGCGTCGGCGTGGAACACGGTCATCGCCAGCAGCGGCAGCATCAGCTGGAAGTTCAGCCCGAACATACCGATCACGCCGACCAGCAGCACCGGCATCACCAGATCGCGGCGCTCCCGCACATAGCGGAGCCCGTCCGAGACGCGCGCCGCCTTGCCCGTCGGGGGACTTCGCAGCAGCTCGCCCGGCCGCATCAGCCGCAGCCCCGCCACCGTCGCCAGATAGCTGGCCGCGTTCAGCACCATCACCCAGCCGGTGCCGACCGCGGTGATCAGCGCACCCGCGAGGGCCGGCCCGGCCACCCGGGCGATGTTGAAGTACGCGCCGCTGAGCGCGGACGCGTTGGGCAGCAGATCGGGCCCGACCAGCTCGCTGACGAACGACATCCGGGTCGGCACCTCGACCGCATTGACCAGGCCCAGCCCGAAGGCGCACACCCAGATGTGCCACAACCGCACCTCCCCCGTCAGGGCCGGCACGGCCAGGGCCAGCGCCAGCACACCGGAGGCCAGATTGGCGACGGTCAGCAGCATCCGCTTGTCGTAGCGGTCGGCGAGCCGGCCCCCGTACAGGGTCAGCAGCAGCGGCGTGAACTGCAGCGCGGTCACCACGCCGAGGGCGGTGCCGGAACCGCCGGTGAGGCCCAGGACCAGCCAGTCCTGGGCCACCACCATCATCCAGGTGCCCGCGGCGGACACCACCTGCCCGGCCACGAACAGCCGGAAGTTGCGCACGGACAGCGAGCGGAAGGTGCGCGACGCAAGGCGGCGGTCCAGGCGGTCCAGGCGCTTCATGCGGTTCAGGCGGTTCACGGGCCGGCGGTCACGCCGCACGCCCGGTCCGGGTCATGCAGTCCTCCAGGAAGGCCAGGGCCCGCAGATGGTACGAGCGGGCAGCCCAGCCCAGGCTGATGTTGTGCCCGGCGTCCGGCTGCCGGTCGATCTGCACCCGCGGCGCGGCCGTCAGCCGGCTCGCCAGATCGGCCAGGTCGTGGTCACCGTGGTGCCACCAGGCCTCGTGCTCGGCGAAGGTCAGCCGGATCGGGATCCGGATGCGCGGTGCGAGCGCCGCGAACAGCTCGGTCCAGTGACCGAGTTCCCCCGCCTCCAGCGCCGGCATCGGCGCCACCAGCGAGGTGCTGATCTTGAAGGTTCCCTGCGGGTAGAGGCGCAGCGGGCCCCAGTGCCGCTGGGTCTGCTTCAGCCCCTCCTGAGGGTCGCTGGGGGCGAACCGGTGGCCGCAGCCGGAGATGTCCAGGCCCAGCAGGCCGTCCTCGCCGGTGAGACCGGCACAGGTGGACAGGGCGAGCTTGCCGCCGTACGAGTGGGCGAGCAGGAACAGGCCCGCGCCGGAGGCGTACCGGGAGGTGAAGTCGGCGAGGGCCGCGCGCAGCAGCACGGCCTGCTCGGCCAGGGCCAGGCCGTCGGGGAAGAGCGCCGCGGACTCCCCGTAGCCGGGGCGGTCCACGGCGAGGACCGTGTAGCCGAGGCTCGCGCCGAGCGTCAGCAGGGAGGTCTCCGGGTGCGCCTGCCCGTCGAAGTAGCCGGCGGTCATCCCGCCGCCGTGCACGGCGACCACGGTGGCGCGCGGGGCCGTGTGCTCGGGTGTGCTCAGCAGGGCCGAAAGGGTGACGCCGGCCGCGTCCAGGGTGATCCGGCGTACGCCGGGGGACAGGCCGGGGTCCTGCGGTACGGCGACGAGCCCGGCCACCGCCGTGGCGGCCCCCGCCGTTGCCACCGGGCCGGCCGCCGGGGCGGTGGTGGTGCTCCTCGCGGCCCCGGCCGGCGCTGCCGCCGCGGCCGTTGCCGCCGTCGTGGCCAGCGTGAGCGAGGCGAGCGACGCGACCGACGCGGCGGTCATGGTGCTGTCCATCGGGTACCCCCGTACGGCCGGCCGCCGCGGCCCGCTGACGGTCCGCGGCGGCTTGCAGTCATCGCGCGTCGCCGAACCAGCGGCGCAGCGCGTCGGTCAGTTCTTCGATACTGTCGCCCGCCCACGCCACGTGCCCGTCGGGACGGACCAGCAGAGCGGCGGTGCCGTGCAGCGGGTCCTCGCCCTCCAGCGGCTTCGCGGTGGCGGTGGTGACGGCCACCTTGCCCTGCCAGCGGGCCGCGACGGCCCGCAGCTCCGGGCTGTCGGCCAGGTCCAGGAACACGCCCCGGCCCCGGTGCAGCAGCCGGGTGGTGCTGGTCTCCTCGCCGTCCGCGGTGACCAGCGCCCGGGTCGCCAGCCGCCGGCCCCGGAGCGGGTGGCCGCCCTCGCCGAAGTCGTACGCGATGTCCAGGCCGCTGACGATCCCGGCCAGGTGCCGCTTGACCTCGTCGTGGACGATGAGCTCGGAGAACAGCGCGCGCAGCGGGTCGGCCTCGGCACCGCCGAGGAACACCGTGCCCTGGGCGCTGGTGTTCATCAGCAGCCGCTGCCCGACCGGGTGCCGCTCGCCGTGGTAGGTGTCGAGCAGCCCGTCCGGGGCGCCCCCGGCGACCACCGCGGCCAGCTTCCAGCCGAGGTTGACGGCGTCCTGGACGCCGGTGCTCAGCCCCTGCCCGCCGGCCGGGAGGTGGATGTGCGCGGCGTCGCCGACCAGCAGCACCCGGCCGCGCCGGTACTCGGTCGCCTGCCGGGCCGCATCGGTGAAGTAGCTGACCCACTCCGCGCCGCCGCCGCTGATGTCCTCGCCGGTGATGTGCTTCCAGGCCGCGGCGACCTCGGCGAAGGTGACCGGCTCGGCGTCCCGGCCGCGGGCCGGAGTGCCGTCCGGACAGACGATGATGCGGTCCACGCCCTCGGCGAGCGGGGCGGCCATCACCATGCCGTTGGGCTGCCGCTCGCCCAGGAACCGGGGGCGCAGCCCGCAGCCGGTCACATCGGCGAGGAACATCGCGCGGGTGGCCGAGGTGCCCGGGAAGTCGAAGCCGGCGGCCTTGCGGACGCTGCTCTGCCCGCCGTCGGCACCCACCAGGTAGGCGGCGCGCAGCTGCTGCATCCCGTCCGGGGTGCTGACGGTGATCTCGACGCCGTCGCCGTCCAGGTAGCCCTCGGACAGGTCCAGGAAGTCCCAGCCGCGCCGGATGTCCACGCCCAGCGCGCGGGCCCAGTCCTCCAGCACCGCCTCGGTGACGTTCTGCGGGATGCCGCGCGCTCCGAAGTGGGCGCCGGGCAGCACCGTGTAGTCGAACTGCACCCCGCCGAAGTGGCCGAGCGGGCTGGTCTCCAGGGTCTCGCCCTGGCCGAACCGGGGCAGCAGGCCCCGCTGGTCGAACACCTCCATGGCCCGTGCGGTGAAGCCGAGGCCGCGAGACTGGCCGGTGGGCTGCGTCAGTCGTTCGGTGACGATGACGCTGGCCCCGCCCAGGCGCAGTTCTCCGGCGAGCATCAGCCCGGTCGGGCCCGCGCCGACGATGATGACGTCCGCGTCAGCGGCTGTCCCTTCCATGGTCTTCCTCTTCTCCGGTGTGAGTCCGTATCCGTGCGATCCGGCACGGCGGGGTCCGGCCCGGCCGGGCCGAGGCTGGGCGCCGCTCGCTCAGCGCGCCGCGCCGAACCAGCGCTCCAGTGCCGTCCGCAGTCCGTCCTCCGCGGGCCCGGCCCAGACCACATGGCCGTCGGGCCGCACCAGGACGCAGCCGGCCGCGTCCAGCGGCCCCGGCCGCTCCGGCCGGCCCGCGACCACCGCGACCCGGTCCGCCCAGCCGCCGCGCACCGCCGCCGGCACCTCCGTGCCACCGCGCAGGTCCAACAGCAGGCCGCGGCCGGTGCGCAGCAGTTCGGTGCTGGTGAGCGCGGCCCCCGCCGATCCCTCGGCCGAGGTCAGCCGCAGCTCCGGCAGCCGCGCGCCGAGCAGCTCGTGCGCCGGGCCGGTGACGTCGTAGCGGACGTCGAGGCCGCTGATCATGCCCGCCAGGTGGGCCCGTACCGGCTCGTGGCCGATGAGCTCCGCCAGGACCTCGCGCAGCGGCTCCACCTCGCGCCCGCCGAGCAGCAGGTGTGCCTGCGCCTCGATGTTGGCCAGCACCCGCCGCCCCACGGCGTGCCGTTCCGTGTGGTAGCTGTCCAGCAGGCCTTCGGGGGCGGTGCCGGCCACCTCGGCGGCCAGCTTCCAGCCCAGGTTGAACGCGTCCTGGAGCCCCAGGTTCAGGGCCTGCCCGCCGATCGGCATCTGCCGGTGGGCGGCGTCCCCGGCGAACAGGATCCGGCCGTGCCGGTACTGCTCCAGCTGCCGGTTGGCGTCACCGAAGGCATTCACCCACAGCGGGGTGCCGCCGCCGATGTCCTCCCCGGTGACCCGCTTCCATACGTCGGCCACCTCGGCGAACTCGGCGTCGCCGGTCCGCGGCCGGGCCGTGCTGCCGAACTCGTGCACCATCACCCGGGTCACCCCGTCGGGGCGCCGGGCCGCGATGGCCAGGCCCTGCGGCAGCCGCTCGAAGCGGCGGTTGGGCACCTCGATGCCCTCGACATCGGCGCGGATCAGCTCCCGCCGGGCGTCGTGGCCGGGGAACGGCACGCCGGCCAGCCGGCGCACCGTACTCTCCTCGCCGTCACAGCCGACCAGATAGCGGGCCCGGACCCGCAGCACCGAGCCGTCCCGCCCGGCGGCCTCCGCCTCGACGAACCCGTCGGAGTCGGAGCCGCCGGACAGGGCGACCAGCTCGTGCCCGCACCGGACGTCCACGCCCAGGGCGAGCGCCCATTCCTCCAGCACCGCCTCGGTCTTGGCCTGCAGCACCTTCCACTGCCCCGGCCACGGGCCGGGCAGCGACAGGTCCAGCGGCAGCCCGCCGAAGTGGCCGCGCGGCTCGTTCGGCGGGGTGCCGAACTCGGCCATCAGGCCGCGGCTGTCGAGGATCTCCATGGTGCGGGCGTGCAGGGTGGAGGCCCTCGACGCGGTGCTCGGAGCATGCCGCTGCTCCAGTACGACCACCTCGGCGCCGCCGAGTCGCAGCTCCGCGGCGAGCATCAGCCCGACCGGGCCGGCCCCGACCACCACGACCTGGGTGTCCAGCAGGTCCGCCGTGTCGGCCACGGCCGCCGTGTCGGTCATGACCGGATCAGCTCTTCTGCTCGGCGTGGGCCTTGGCGTGGTTGAGCGTGGCCGTGCTGTTGGTGCTGAGCGCCGTGTGGACGTAGGCGCGGGCGTCGGCGACGGTGGCCTGTGGACCGAGGATCTTCTCGATGTTGTCCGTGTTCAGCGTGACGGTGTGCTGCGAGGACGCGGCGGTCACCCCGTCCGTCTCCACGAACGTCCACTCGCCGGTGTGCAGGACCATCAGCGCGGGCAGCGTGACCTGCTTGTAGGCGATCTTGTGGTCGGGGAAGACCACCCGGTACGACTTGGTGGTGTGCACCGAGCCGTCCTTGGCGCGGGTGTCCATCTCCAGGGTCTGCAGGCCCGGGGTGTCCTCGGTGAGCCGTACGGTGGCCACGTGCGGCAGGCGCTCGGCCCACCGGTCCGCCTCGTTGATGAAGTCGAAGGCGTCCTTGGCCGACCCGTTGATCTCCACCGTGTCGGTGAAGGAGAACGTCAGCTCCTCCGCCGCGTGGGCGAGTTCGACGTTCTTCTTCAGCGCGGCCAGCTCGGACAGACTGTTCTTGTCCACGGCCCGCTCGATCCACAGCAGGTCGTGCGGGTCGTCGCCGATCGCGCTGTAGTCGTGCAGCAGCCGGACCCGGGTCTCCTCCTCGCCGAGCGGCTCCAGGATCCAGGTGCCGCCCATGGCGGCCACCGGCGCGGCCGGCACCTCCTGCCGGAAGGTGATCTTCAGACCTTCCGGGTCGAGGGTGCGGCGCGAGGTCCAGTTCTTGGCGTCGCCGTTGGCGGTGGCCCAGATCCGGATCCGCTCCTCGGTGCCGGCGGCGTCGGCCTCCACCCGGTCGACGTGGATGGTCGGCGGGAAGATCCGCGGCCAGTTGGTCACCTCGGCCAGCAGCCGGTACACGGCACCGGCCGGGGCGCCGATGGTGATCTCGTGCTCAACCTCACGGGTCGTCATCTTCGGTGTCCTCAGTCCTCAATCGGTCGGGCGACCGGTCGATCGGTCGAGCGGGTCAGAAGTTGCCGAGGCCGCCGCAGACGTTCAGCGCCTGCGAGGTGATCGACGCGGCCGAGTCCGAGGCCAGGTAGCCGACCAGGCCGGCCACCTCCTGCGGGGTGGAGTAGCGGCCGAGCGGGATCTTCGACTGGAACTTCTCGAGGATGGCGTCCTCGGAGGTGTCGTAGGCCGCCGCGTAGCCCTGCCGGACCCGCTGCGCCATCGGCGTCTCCACGTACCCGGGGCAGACGGCGTTGACCGTGATGCCGGTGGGCGCGAGCTCGTTGCCGAGGGCCTTGGTGAAGCCGACCACGCCGTGCTTGGAGGCCGAGTACGGGGCGCCGAGCACCACGCCCTGCTTGCCGGCGGTGGAGGCGATGCTGATGATCCGGCCGCGGTCCTTGTGCCGCATCCCGCCGGTGTTCAGCACCTCGCGGGTCAGCCGGAACACGCTGGTGAGGTTGGTGTCGATCACGTCGTCCCACAGCTCGTCCGCGATGTCCGCGGTCACGCCGCCACCGGACCGGCCGGCGTTGTTGACGAGCACGTCGACCGTGCCGAAGCGGTCCACCGCGGCCTCGACGAACGCCTTGACGGACGCGCCGTCCCGGACGTCGAGGACGCCGCCGTCCACCTCCAGGCCCTCGTCCTGGAGCTCCTTGACGGTGGCGGCGACGTTCTCGGCATTGCGCGCGCCGATGAACACCCGGTGCCCCTGCTGGGCCAGCAGCCGGGCCGACTCCAGCCCGATCCCGCTCGTCGCGCCCGAAACCAGGGCGACCCGCCCGTTGTCGTTCTTCGTCATCGTCGCGTCAGCCCCTTCACGCGGCCACGGCGTCGACGGACGCCAGCTGGCGGTTGACGGCCGCGATGAGGGCGGCGGGGGTGATGGTGTCGTCCACCGCCTCGTCGTCGAGCGATATCTCGTACTCGCGCTCGATCAGGCTGCCGGCCTCGAGCAGTGCCAGGGACTCGTACTGCAGCTCGGCGAAGGTGGTCTCCAGGATGTCGGCGTCCAGGTCGACCCCCTCCGCCACGCCCGCGGCCCCGAGCAGGATCCGCTTGAGATCGTCGAGGGTGAAAGACTTGCTGGCCATGTCGTTCCCTTCATCGGTGCGGCATGCCGCGCGGCATGCCCGGGCTGTGGTGTGGGCGGGCTGTGGTGCGGGCGCCGTGGTACGGGCGACCGGTCAGACGGCGCGGACGACCAGCGCGGAGTTGAACCCCCCGTGGCCGCGGGCCAGCACCAGGGCGGTGCGGACGTTCGCCGTGCGCGGCTGGCCCAGCACCAGGTCGAGCTGGTACTCGGGGCAGGGGTCGACGTTCACGGTGGGCGGGATGACGCCCTCGCGCATCGAGAGGAAGGCCGCCGCCAGGTCGAGCGGGGCGGCACCGGAGTACAGCCGGCCCGTCATCGTCTTGGGGACGGTGACCGGCACCCCGCGCGGCCCGAACACGGCGCCCAGGGTCTCGGCCTCGGCCCGGTCGAGCTGCGGCTCGCCCGCCCCGTCCGCGAAGACCACGTCCACGTCGCCCGGTTCGGCACCCGCGTCGGCGAGGGCCGTCTCGATGGCCTTGCGCAGGCCCGGCTCGCGCCCGCTGCCCGGACGGGGGTCGATGGTCGCCCCGTACCCGGCGAGCTCTCCGTAGATCTCGGCGCCGCGCTCGCGGGCCGATGCGGCGGACTCCGCGATGACGATCGCGCCGCCCTCGCCCGGGACGAACCCGTGCGCGTCCCGGTCGAACGGCAGGTAGGCGCTGTTCGGCTCCTCGGAGGTGCTCAGCTTGCCGCTGGCCAGCTGGGCCACCCAGCCCCAGGGGCAGATCGAGGCGTCCACGGCACCGGAGACGATGACCCGGGTGCCCTTGCGGATCTGCCGGCGCGCCTGCGCCAGCGCGTCCAGGCCGCCGGCCTGGTCGCTGACGACCACCCCGCTCGGGCCCTTCATGCCGTTGCGGATGGAGATCTGGCCGCTGTTGACCGCGTAGAACCAGGCGAAGGACTGGTACGCCGAAACGTACTGGCTGCCCTTGCTCCACAGGGCCTGCAGCTCGCCCTGGCCGAACTCGAAGCCGCCCGCCGCGCTCGCCGTCACCACACCCATGTCGAACTCGGGCAAGTCGGCGGGGACGATGCCGGCGTCCTCCAGCGCCCAGTCGGTGGCGACCAGCGCCAGCCGGGTCACCCGGTCGGTCTGCGGCAGCAGCCGGCTCGGCAGCCCGTCCTCGGCGACGCTGCCCGGGATCTGCCCGGCCAGCTTGGCCGGGTAGTCCGAGGGGTCGAATCTGGTGATCCGGCCGATGCCGCTCTTGCCGCTGAGCAGGGCCGCCCAGTAGTCCTGCACGCCCAGCCCGTTGGGGGCTGCGACCCCGAGGCCGGTCACCACGACCGACGTGCTCATACCAGGCTCCTCTCGGGGTTGGCGAGCACCATGGCGCTCTGGAAGCCGCCGAAGCCGCTGCCCACGGTCAGCACCGCGTCGGTCAGCTGCTCGCGCGCGGTCAGGGGTACGTAGTCGAGGTCGCACTCCGGGTCCGGAGTGTGGAGGTTGGCGGTCGGCGGGACCACGTCGTACTCCATGGCCAGCGCCGAGGCGGCGATCTCGATGGAGCCGATCGCACCGAGGGAGTGGCCCACCATCGACTTGATGGAGCTCACCGGGGTGCGGTAGGCGTGGTCGCCCAGGCTCCGCTTGAACGCCGCCGTCTCGTGCCGGTCGTTCTGCTTGGTGCCGGAGCCGTGCGCGTTGATGTAGTCGATCTCGTCGCCGTTCATCTTGGCCTCGTCCAGCGCCAGCCGGATCGCCTCGGCCATCTCCACGCCGTCCGGCCGCAGACCGGTCATGTGGTAGGCGTTGCTGCGGGTCGAATAACCCGCGACCTCCGCGTAGATGTGCGCACCGCGGGCCCGGGCGCTCTCCAGCTCCTCCAGGACGAAGAAGGCAGCGCCCTCACCGAGCACGAACCCGTTGCGGGTGCCGTCGAACGGGCGCGAGGCCCGGCCCGGCTCGTCGTGCCGCGGGGTGGTCGCCTTGATGGCGTCGAAGCAGGCCATGGTGATCGGCGAGATCGGCGCGTCCGAGGAGCCGGCGATCATCACGTCGGCGGTGCCCTCGCGGAGCAGGTCCACGGCGTAGCCGACCGAGTCGATGCCGGAGGTGCAGCCGGTGGACACCACCGTGCTGGGGCCCTCCGCGCCGATGCCCCAGGCGACCTCCGCCGCGAAGGAGCTCGGCACCATCTGGTTGTACAGGTGCGGGGACGCGTACCGGTGGTCGACCAGCTCCAGCCGGCCGGCGTCGCTGACGACCCGGTACTCCTCGTCCAGGGCCATGGTGGCACCGACGGCCGAGCCGACGGTCACCCCGACCCGGTGCGGGTCCAGGCCGGCGATCTCCAGGCCGCTGTCGGCGACCGCACCGCGCGAGGCCACCACCGCGAACTGGGCGGCCCGGTCCATGCGCCGGACCTCCTGCGGGGTGAGCCCGTGCTCGTACGGGTCGAAGTCGACCTCGGCCGCCACCCGCGAGCGGAACGGCGCCGGGTCGAAGAAGGTGATGCCGCGCGTGGCCGTCCGGCCGTCGCTCAGCAGGTTCCAGAAGTTCTCGCGGCCGACCCCGCCGGGCGCGAGCACCTCCATGCCGGTGATGACGACTCGCCGCCCGGTCACGCCTTCGCCTCCCAGTTGTAGAAGCGGGTGGCCATGGCGTCGGCGGGGGAGCGCCAGGTCGCCGGGTCGTAGGCCTCGATGAACGGCTTCAGGTCGTCACTGATCTGCACGAAGCGCGGGTCGGACTTCGCGCCCTCGATCAGCTCGCCGCCGTTGTCGGTGTCGAAGTCCTGCAGGTGGAAGTACAGGCCCCGGTAGGAGAACAGCTGGCGCCGCCGTGTTCCCATCCGCTGGGGCATCTCCGTCGCATCGAATTCGGCGAACAGCCGGGCCACGTCCGCACTCGAGGCCAGGTCCATCCGGGCGACGATCAGCGTGCTGTGCATACGGTCTCGCTCCTCAGCGGTTTCGTGTGTTCGGTACGGGGGCGGTGCGCCCGGGAACGCCCGGCTCCCGGGGGAGCCGGGCGTTCGGTGTTCTGCCGGAACGGCGGAAGCGGGCGCCGGTTACTCCCCGGCGGAACGGGTGTGGACGACGCGGTAGGTGTTGATGTCCGGGATGCCGGTGACGACGGCGCGGATCCGGCCCTCGGCCTTCACACGGGCCTCCGGCTTCTGGTCCTGCGGGATGTCGCGGTGGGCCTCGAACGCCTCCTTGCTCTCCCACTGGGAGTAGGAGACGGCGAAGGAGCCCTCCAGGCCGCGGGCGGCCAGGCCGCGCAGCACCACGTGCGAACGGAAACCGGGCGACTGCAGGAAGTACTCCTGCGCCGGGCCGAGTGCGTCGATCAGCTCTTCCTGGTTCTCCTTGGCGACCGGGAAGACCGCGATGCAGGTGTAGTCGTCGCGCTTCGGGGAGATCTCGATGGTGCCGCCCAGCGACGGGTGCTCCTGGGTGAAGGCCACCTCGTTCTGGAGCAGCTTGATGGAGGTGGTGATCTCGCCGAAGACCGGGAGGGTGCGGTGGTTGAACTCGTCACCGGCGTAGCGCTTCTCGAGGTCCTCGCCGCTGCGCCACTGGATGAAGTTCGCCGTGCCCGGCTTGTCCACGCCGGCGTGCACGGTGCTGGACATCCAGCCCTCGTACGTCGCGGCGTTGACGATCTTCGTCATCTCCTCGATCAGCCTGTCCTGGTTCTCCGGGACGTCCGTCGTGAACAGGTTCAGCACGGTGAGGTGGTTGTCCTGCGTGGAGATCTTGGGCATTCTCTCTTCGCTTCCTTAGGGGTACCGATGGGGTGGACGGAACGGGCGTGGCGTCAGGCGGAGGCCGGGCCGAACCAGCGGCCCAGGGCCTCGGTGAGGCCGGCGGTGGGCTCGCCGAGCGGCGGCGCCCAGGCGACGTAGCCGTCGGGGCGGATCAGCAGACCGTCGAGCGGGGCGTCACAGTCGAAGTTGACGACGGTGACCACGTCGATACGGTCGGCCCAGCCCTCGGCGGCGGCGCGCAGCGCGGCATTGTCGTGGAGGTCCAGCAGCACGCCGCGGCCGGCGTGCAGCAGCTCGAGGCTGCTTCGCTTGTCGCCGCCGACCACGAGCTCGCGGTCCGGCAGCCGGCGGCCGAGCAGCGGGTGCTCGCCGGGGCCGACCTCGTGGCGGATGTCGAGACCGGTCACCATGCCGATCAGGTGGCGCTGCACCGACGGGAAGTCCGCCAGCTCGGCGAAGACCTCCAGCAGCGGGGTGATCTCCTCGCCGCCGAGGTAGAGGATCCGCTGGGCCAGGGTGTTGGCCAGGATCCGGGCACCGACCGGGTGGCGCTCGTCGTGGTACGTGTCCAGCAGGCCTTCCGGGGCCCGGCCCTTGATGTCGAGGGCCAGCTTCCAGCCGAGGTTGACCGCGTCCTGCACACCCGCGCTCATGCCCTGCGCACCGATCGGCAGGTGGATGTGGGCCGCGTCGCCGGCCAGGAACACCCGGCCGCGCCGGTACTCGGCGGCCTGCCGGCTGGTGTCCGTGGTCGAGCTGACCCACAGCGGCGTACCACCGCTGATGTCCTCGCCGGTCAGCCGCAGGAACGCGGCGGCGACCTCGTCGAAGGTAATCGGCTCGGTGCTCGTGCGCAGCGGCTCCGCGCGGTCGAAGTAGATGACCCGGCTACGGTCCGGGCCGATCGGCAGGACCATCACCATGCCGCCGGCAACCCGCTCACCGCTGAACCGGGGACGCAGCGGGACGCCCGCCACATCGGCGAAGCGCAGCTCGATGGCCGCGTCGGTGCCGGTGAACTCGATGCCGGCCAGCCGGCGTACGACACTGCGGCTGCCGTCACAGCCCACCACATAGCGGGCGCGCAGCGTGCCCGGGCCCTCGGGAGTGGTGACCTGAAGGGTCACCCCGTCCTCGTCGCTCTCCAGGCCGGTGACCTCGACACCGCGGCGCACCTCGGCGCCCTTTTCGGCGGCCCAGCCGGCCAGCATTCCCTCGGTGCGCGACTGCGGAATTCCTCGAGCTCCGTACGAGCCGCCCTCAAGGAGACGGTAATCGATGGGAACACCACCGAAGTGCCCGAAGGGAATGACATCCACCTCACCGAGGCGGGAAAGCAGTCCACGCTGGTCGAATTCTTCGATGGTCCGCGCCGAGAATCCGAGGGCACGCGACTGCTGCATGGGCTCGGTGAGCCGCTCGACGACGGTGGCCGAAACTCCATTCAGACCCAGCTCACCTGCGAGCATGAGTCCGGTGGGGCCGGCTCCCACGATGATTACGTCTGCATCAAAGGTGTCCATCTGCCCTCTTCCGACTGGTGTTTTACCAGTATTGCGAGGGGCTACCGGGACAGTAAATAGCCGCTAGTACAGGTTTTCTGCAGGAACGTCATATCCTGTGCAGGAGGGCTTGGCCACCAGCCTCATTCGAGCTCATCCTCAGGCATGACAACAAGCCAATCGACCGCCGAAGTCGCAGCCCTTCTGGATGCCTATCTCATCGGCCTAGACGATGACTTTATCGACGCCGGATGGGCCAAACGGATCTTCACCGAGGACGTGGTGATCGCATTTCCGCCGAATGCCCGGCAAGAAGGCATCGACGGTGTCCCGGAATTCCACCGGATCTCCCTCGAGAAGTTCGCCCGGCACCAGCACATGGGCTCGCCGGCCGTGGTCGAGGTCGACGGCGACCAGGCCGCGCTGCGCGCCAATGTGATCGCCACCCATGTCCTGCACCGGCCGGCCGACGCCCCCGAGGACGCCCCCGCCCCGGTCTTCCAGGCGGGCACCTTCGTCAAGGGCGAGGCCCGGCACACCCCCGAGGGCTGGCGGCTGTCCGCCCTCTCCTTCTCGGTGGTCTGGACGAACGGCACCCCGCCCGCCACCCGCTGACCGTACGGGCACCAAAGCCCGCGGTGGTGCCGGGAGACGAAACTCCCGGCACCACCGCGGGCTGTACCTGTGGGGCAGCGAGTGGTGCTTTTAGACGTTGAGGCTGGCCACCCGGTCGATCTCGATCTCGATGACCACCCGGCCGGGCGGGTTCGGCGGCGCCGACCAGTACCGCTTGGCGTAGCGCCGCGCCCCGTCGTGCACCCGGCCCGGCTCCTCGACCACGTGGGCCGTGCCCTCCAGCGTCACCCAGCTGAACCCGGTCACCTGGCAGAGCACGGCCCGGCTGCCCGGCGTCGCCAGCAGGTTGCGGGCCTTGCGCGACGTGGCCACCGTCATGATCCGGGCCAGGCCGGCCTCCCGGTCCCAGGTGAACCGTACGGGCGCCACGTGCGGCGAGCCGTCGGGCCGGAGGGTGGTGAGCGTGGCGATCTGCGGTTCCGTCAGAAAGGCATCGACCTGGGCCGACACCGCGAGCGCCGCGGCGCGGGCTGTGGACTGCTGCGACACGAGTTCTTCCTTCTCCGTACGCGGGAAGGCTGTGCCCCCTCCCGCGGGAGGGGGCACAGCCGCTTGTCAGACAGTGGTCACGGACTCCGTGGCCGGAGCCGGCGTGCCGGTCCCCTCCACGACCGGCGGACCGGCCTGGACGGGCTTGGCCTTCGGGAAGGCGAAGGCCGCGATGAGCAGCGCCACACCTGCGAAGCAGGCGGCGGCCAGGAACGCGTTGTGGTTGGCGTTCTCCTGGACGTTGACGATCTTGGCCGCGTCCCCGCCCGTGGCGATCAGCTTGTCGGCGAGACCGTTGTAGGCGATGGTCACGATGACGGCGAGGCCGAGGGCGCCACCGGCCTCCTGGCTGGTGTTGATGAGACCGGCGGCCACGCCGGCCTCCTGGTCGCTGATCCCGGCGAAGGCCGCGATCTGCAGGGTCACGAAGCACATGCCGCAGCCGAGGCCGAGCAGGATGAACCCGGGCAGCAGGTCCACCGCGTAGCTGCCGCCCGCCGGGGCGCGGTAGAGGAGCAGCAGACCGGCGATGGTGGTGGCCAGACCGACGATG
>NZ_JBEOXT010000033.1:0-101201 GCF_040296685.1 Streptomyces sp. NPDC002054 | reverse complement strand
CCAGTCGAAGGCCGCTTCCGTGTACGGCGGTTACCGAACCGAGTGATCAAGTACGACGCACCGTTCGACGCCGGACGTTAAAGATCAAGCTAAGGACTGTCCCGTAAACGATCTCCGTCTCAGGCTCGTCGGGGGTAGTCAGGATGGTCGGCGTAGGGTGAGGCGAGGTCGAGCAGGTCGTCGCATGGCCAGATCTCGCCGTCGTACTGGCAGTCATCGCGGTTGTCCCACGGTAGTTCCGGGTCGCCCGTGGCTGGACTGAGCACATGGCGGGCCAGCACGCGCCGCTTGGCCTCGACCTCCCGCAGAACGCGAGCCGGGTCGTGCAGTGCCACGTGCAGTGCGATCGTGGGATGGAACCCGGGGAGTTCCCCTTGGCAGAAGTCGACCGTGTGCCCGCGAGCGGTCCACTCCCCGCATCCGTCACCATCGCAGCGTCGGGCCAGCTCGGCCTCCTCATCCAGCCGTGCGTTGAGGAACATCACCAGGTCTTGACTCATGGGGTCATCCTGGACGATGCGCTGGGTGCGGTCGCCTGGTTTTCCACAACGCGGACAGGCTCCGGCCGGCTGGCCGGCAGTGTAATGATCTTGCCGTGGCTGGTGTGATCACGGCGTCGGGGTCGTCCTGGCTAGCCCCGTTCACCGGACTGAGCCCCCGAACATTCCGCGCGTTGGTGGGACAGCTTCGCCGTGAGGGCGCGGACACGCCAGGCCGGGGCCGACCGTGGAGGCTGCCGCTGGAGGGCCGGGTACTGCTGGTGGCTGCGTACTGGCGGACGAATCTCACGCTGCGGCAGCTGGCCCCTCTGTTCGGAGTGTCGAAATCGGCCGCCGACCCTGGGGCCGGGCGTATGCACGGGGACAGCAGGGAGGCGCTGCTGCTGGCCTCAGTCGCTGACCTGCCGGGCGCGGGTCCGGCGTGCCGGTCCTCGCCGGGTACCTCGGGGCTCGCAGGAGTGGCGTGGGCCGCGGGTGGGATTGGCTCCGCGGCGAGGCCGGCCGGGGCCCGCGGCTGCGTCCGTGGCCGCACGGCAGTCACGGTCGTCCAGGATGGCGTTGTGTGCGTACCGCGCGCGTGACGGTCCCGAGCCCGGCCGCCAGGGTCCCGGTGGCGAGGACGGCGAGCACCGGGTTCACGTAGCCGGGGACCAGGTCGTCATCCGCGTTGCACGTCATCGAAAGCGGGAGCAGCGTCTCCATGTGCTCGTCGGGGTCGAAGTGAGTGTGCAAGGTGAGTTCGCACATCTCGCGGACGTCCAAGACCAGAAGGTGAGTCAGGCCCCACAGGTATAGCCCGGAGGTCAGGACGGACAGCAGCAAGGTCCAGCGCGCCCACCGGTCACCTCCAGCCGCGCGCTTGACCGTCGCCACGAGGCACCAGAGTCCGGCCACGATAGCGCCCACCTGCAGGAATTCACTCAGCATGTCGGCACGATATGCGGGCCGCCCGAGCATCATTCGGGCATACCATCAGTTTGTGTCCGGCAGCGTGCCATCGGTTACCGAATCAGTGCATGGCTAGGGGCAGGGCACGGTCGCCGCGGAGTCGTGGTCCGCCGCCCACCCTGAAGGTCCGAGAGCGGTACCCGTCATCGGGCCCCCGCCATGCACGACATCTGTCGCACACCGAACCACCCGTCCTTGAGACTGCTGGCCAGCCCAGGCCCCGATCGACTGGCAAGCTCTTAGCCGCCAGCCCAACAGTAAAGGCAGTGGCACCCGGACCGGCTGGTGTTCCAGGGCATCCTGTTCGTCCTGCACACCGGGATTGCCTGGGAACATCTGCCGCAGGAACTCGGCCTCGGCTCGGGCATGACCTGCTGGCGCCGCCGGGCCGAGTGGACCGAGGCTGGAGTCTGGCCCCGGCTGCACGGGGTCCTTCTGGCCAAGCTTCGCAGCGCGAACGCCCTGGACTTCTCCCGGGCGGCCGTCGACGGCTCCCACATGCGGGCATTGAAAGGGGGGTCCAAGACGGAACGAAGCCCTGTTGACCGGGGCAGGACGGGCGGCAGGCATCATCTGATCACCGACGCCACTGGTATCCCGCTCGCCGCCACCTTGACCGGCGGCAACCGCAACGACGTCACCCAGCTGATTCCGCTGCTTCAGGCGGTGCCGCCGGTGCGGGGCAAGCGCGGCTGGCCCAGGCACCGCCCGGACGTGGTGTTGGGCGACCGCGGCTACGACCATGACACGTACCGCCGCCTCGTCTGGGATCCCGTCGTGAAGCCGCTCAGGAGATTCAAGACAGGCACGGCCTGCATTGACCGCCCGGTGGCCGACCTCAGATTGGCTTGCGCCACACGGAGATGTGCTTCGCGGAGTCCTGGGTGAACGGCGCCCCGTTCCAGTCCGCGACGCGACGTTCCAGCTCGAGCCCAGCGATCCGTGCCATCAGGTCGAGCTCTGCCGGCCAGGCGTACCGGTGCCGGGAGTTGTCGCGGCGGTAGAGGCCGTCGTCGCCGTCGCGGGTGAAGTGGTGCGAGACGAGAATCTGCTCGACGAGGTCGAAGGTGTCAAAGCCGAGATGCTGCTCAGAGACGTCGAACGGCACCGCGACCTGGCCGGGCGGCAGGAACCGCAGCGGCGGCACGCCCAGCTCGATGACAAATCGGCCGCCGGGCTCCAGATGCCGTGCGGCGTTGCGGAAACACTCGACCTGCTCGTCCTGCGTGAGCAGGTTCGTGATGGTGTTGTAGACGAGATAGACCAGGGTGAACTTGCCGGGAACGACGGTGGTGGCCATGTCCCCGATGACTACCGGGAGCGTGTCCTCGTCGATCTTGCGTCGCAGCACCGCTGCCATGTGCTCGGACAGTTCGATGCCCACTACCGGCACGCCACGTTCCCGGAGCGGGACGCCCACTCGTCCAGTCCCGATGGCGAACTCCAGTGCCCGGCCGTCTCCGGCGAGCTCGGCGAGGAAGGCGAGAGTCGGTCCGAGAACGGCAGCAGAGGAGGCCTCGGTCTCCTCGGCGTCGTAGCGGTCGGCGGTCGCACGGGTCCACAGCTCACTGCTCGTCATGGACGGCCACATTGCCGGGTGCGAGGAGCGCTGTCGACGCATTTACGTTCTCCGCGGCACAGCGTGCACCGCCCACAACTCGTCGTCGCTTTCCCACGGCTTCGGCCGAACCACCCCGCACCCCGGATCATCAGTCCCGGAGTGATCCAACCACCTTGGAGATCATTTCGTTAGGAGTTCTTAGGCGAACCAGACGAGGCCGTTTTGGTCCGGTTGGATGACGACGAAGGCTGTCCGAGTCGTTCAGGTCACCGATCAGCATGAACAGGGCGTCCTATGGCGGGTCGTCGACGTGGTCGCCGTTCTCCGCTGTCGGCGCAGTAGTGCCTGGCGGCCACTCAACCCTCCCCATACGTATGCTGCCCAATGCCGTGATCAGCATGGCATGGCCGTGCTGGCTAGATCGTTCACGGAGAGGGTGCTGTTGGTGATCTTCGGCGCCGCTGCGATCGCGTTTCAGGAGCCCCTGGCCAGCCGTCGCACAGGGCACAGCAGCGCGGTGCGACAGACGCCGGCAAGATCATCAACGGCATCCAGAAGTTAGGCCAGAACCCCGGTTTTGACGTCACTCGCGCGGGCCCGCTTCGGGTCGACTGGACCAGCTCATGCCAAGGTTGATCGTGCGGTCGCGTGGAACTGCACGTACTCGATGGTCGCGCCGCCAGGGTGTCGCACGGTCAGGTTGCTGCCGGTCGGCACCTCGTTGGGGCCGTCGAGGATCTCCCCACCATGTTGCTCGATGATGCGCAGGACCTGGTCGATGGACTCCACGATCGTGGTGGCATGGGTGCCGCGGTACGGAGCGAGAGCTTCCTCCGAACCTGCCAGAAGCAGATAGCCGCCGACGCTCGCGAGTTCCAGGTCGCGATAGGTGAACCGCAGTCGCGGCTGCTCTCCGGCAAGTTCGATGAAGGTCGGCAGGGCCACGTTCAAGTCGTCGACGTAGACGCGGGCAAGGGTGGCGAGCACTGGCACGGCCATCTCCTAGATCATTTCAATTTTCCCGAAACATCGAAGTGATCTGCATACTACGGGTGTCACGCGGGCGAAGACGAGGAGGATCAGTGGGACGGCTCGGCCTTGAGGAGTTGGACCTGGCTGTTGTGCTGCATGCCTTGGGCGATCCGGTTCGGTTGGCACTGGTCCGCCGGATGGCCGAGGGTGGCGAGAGCGTATGCAGCCCTGACGGCGTCGACGTGCCCAGATCGACGCTCTCCAATCATTGGCGGATCCTGCGCGAAGCCGGAATCACCCAGACCCGCAGGGCGGGAAAGGCTCGTCTGATGACCCTGCGTCGCGCCGATCTCGATGCCCGCTTCCCGGGACTCCTCGCCGCGGTGTTGGCCGAAGACAACCGATGAGCGCGGCGGCTCTCGGCCCCGAGCAGGGTGGGGACGACAGTCGTCCTGGCCCCCACCGAGTCCACGGCGTTGAGGAGCGTCCACCGTGGCACGTTCTCTTTGGACCTGCTGGTTTCCATCCTTCAGGGTTCCGATGAAACGAGTGTCGAGATGTCACCACAGAAGTGATGCTGTTGGTGATCTTGCCGGAGTCTGTTGCACCGCGCTCTGTGTGCGGCGTACCGGGACGATGCCCCGCAGACGTACGCACACATTGCCCTCGGCCAGCCCCATGGCTTGCCAGGCAGCGACGGCCGGCCAGGGGCTCCTTAAACGCGATCGCGCCGGCGCCGAAGATCACCAACAGCATCCGGAATGCGAGCCAGAACCCGTTCTCGTGAACAAAGCCACGCCCGCCGTCTTACCGCGCACGGCATTCCAATTCGCCCAGCCCGCAACACCGCGCTCACACAACCAGGGCGCCGAGGACCTGCGGTGCGTGCAGCCGCAGCAGGTCCTCGACCTCACTCGCACCGCTCACGGGCACAGATCCCCGCCGCTTTCCGAATCGGACGGATGACCACCGGGTAGTCGGGCGAGCCTTCTGGGGCCGGGCACCGGGCGACGCGCGCCGCGATTTCCGTGACCCGCTCCAGACTCTCGCAGTCCAGCACCCAGTACCCGGCAAGTACTTGGCAAGCAGTTCCTTCGTCTCGCTGTACGGACCGTCCGAGATCACCGGGCGGCCGTCCTTCTCCGCCCGCACGAAGCGGGTCTGCGAGGGTTCGACCAGCCCTTGGCCGTCCACCAGCTCGCCAGTCTCGGCGAGGTCGTCGTTGACGGCCATCACCAGGTATTTCATGATTCCGCTCCCTCGGGTCCGTGCCGCCCCCTGCGGGCAACTCTCACAGGAGACCTCGGAGCTGTCGCCGCTTTCCCGACGCCCCGCCAGCCGGCGTTCCGCCGCGCGAGCTAGTCCAGCGTGCCGGTCCCGGTGCGCCGGGCCCGCCTGCAGGAGTCTGGATCCACCCCACGAGACGTACCAGACCGGGAGGCATCAGGACATGCGACCCCAGTTCAGGACGGAGAACGTGGCGTCGGCCCTCGGCTTCCTGTCGGCCGCCGAGTGCGCCGACGTCATCCGGGCCATGGACGAGTCACCCCGCGAGCCGGCCCAGGTCGTCCGAGCGGGCGAATCGGTCCTGGACACAACACTGCGCCTCTGCTTCGACCACCACTTCCCCGAAGAGCACAAGCGGCGCATCGGTGAGCGTATGGCGTCCTACTTCGACGACCACCGCGCGGCATTCGACTCGGACGCCGACTTCCTGTACGGCCCGTACTTCATGTCGTACGAGAAGGGCAGCTACTTCCGCGCACATCGCGACGTCGCCAACCACAAGGACGATCCACCGCGGCTCGCCGCCCACCGCTGGTCGCTGCTGCTCTATCTCAACGGTCGCCGCGCCGCCGGGTCCCTGCCGACGTTCGACGGTGGTGCGCTCACCGTGTACGAAACCGATCCCCGGCTGCGGGACCGGCGGGTGGTCGTCGTGCCGGAGCCGGGAATGCTGCTGTTGTTCCGGTCCTCGCTGATGCACGAGGTGGCGACCGTGCTGGACGGCACGCGGTATGCGGTCGCCGGATGGATGTCCAGTGCAAGCTCCCCCGCGTTCGGAGGCCCGCGATGACCTGCCACTCCCTCGCCAACGAGTCGGTCCGGATGCGCGTGTCCGGCGACGTCGACCTCGAGACGCGGACCGCGCTCGCGACGTTCTGCCGCCGCAACGGCTACCCGCACCTCTTCACCGAGGTCCTGGAGCCACTGCTGTCCGAGCACGGCCTCGTCCTGGCACTGGCCGCGACGGAGCGGCCGTGGCCGCCCAAGGGCATCGGGTCACAGACGATCGAGGCGGTGGGCATGGCCATGATCGGATCCGAGGACCGGGCCCACCTCACACCGGTCCTGACCGACCGGAGGAACGCCACGAACATCGGCCTCGTCGGCGCCATGACGAAGCAACTGCTCGAGTACCTGCGCGAGGCGGACTTACCATCGGCCGGCTATCTGGTGCGCCAGGGCGACCGGGCACTCGAGCGCGCCCTCGAACAAGCCGGTTTCGCCGAGGCGGACTTCCAGTCGTCCACCGACTTCGCCGACTACCTGGAGTTCTCCGCCGCACCGCAGAAGGTCATCGACGCGCTGGGCCTGGCCCGCCTCCGCGTCGGCGACCTGCTGGACCTCAGCCTGGACGGTGCGGAGCTCGACCGGCTGGGCTCCTACCATTTCGCGCTCACCGCCGGACTCACGGCCTATCTCCAGGACTCGCTCAGGCACGCGGCCCTCCTGCCCGGCCTGATCGACCTGGTCGCCACGCTGCCTCCCGGGGGCGTCCCGCCGGGCACTCCCGGGCCGCCGGTGACATGAGCCGTACGGAGTCCTCGGCCGGTTCCGCGCGGCGTGGCACGCGTGCGTCGACGGTCTCGCTGGTCGTCTCGACGCTGGATGAAGGGGCCGAGCTGCATGCGACCCTCGAGTCCGTGTTCGCCGGATCCGTCGTGGCCGACGAGACGATCGTCGTCGACGACGGTGGCACCGACGGCAGCTGCGCCGTGCTGGAGCGGGCGGAGTGGCGGGCCCGCGGGGTCGTGGTACGTCGCATCCGGCGGAGCGGGGTCGCGGCGGCCCGCAACGAGGGCGCCCGGCTCGCCCGCGGTACGCACCTGGTGTTCCTCGACGCACACTGCCGGCTGGAGCGGGACTGCCTGGCACGCCTGCGGGCGGCGCTGGACGCCCGGCCCGAAGCCGTCCTCGCGCCCGCCGTGCGCGATGCCGGCGGCACGGCGGCGGGCTGCGGGGCGCGGCTGATCGACGCCCACCTGCGGGTGCGCTGGCTGCCTCCCGAGCCCGACGGTACCGCCGCATACCCCGTGCCCCTCGCGCCGGGCGGCTGCCTCGCGGTGCACCGGGAGACGTTCGACCGGTTGGGCGGCTTCGACGCCTTCCGCGAACTCGGCCTGGAGGACGTGGACTTCAGCCTCCGGGCGTGGCGCGCCGGGGTCGACGTACTGGCCGTCCCGGGGGCGCGGCTGGCACACCGGTTCCGCCCGTGTCCGCCGTACCGCCTGAGCCGTACGAGCCGTGCGTACAACGTGACACGGGTCGCGCTCGTCCACTTCGACGGTTCGCGCCGCGAGGAGTGCCTGCGCAAGGTGATCGGTACGCCGAGAGCCGCCGAGGTGCTGGTCGAGGCGCTTGCCGGCGACTGGGAAGCGCAGCGGGCCGCGGTCGAGGCGACCAGTGTGCGCTCCGTCGAGGCGTACTTCGAGAGGTTCGGCGACTGGAGGTGACGCCCGCGAAGCGTGTACCCGTCCGTCCCAGGCACGTCCCGGACGCTGGTGCACGGTCCTTCGGCAGCCCTCGGCCGAGCTGCTGCGCCAGTCCGACGAGGATGCCCTCGCCGCCGGGCGGCGCCGGGCGGCGCTGGGCGGTGCGGTGGTGGGGCATCATCGAGGGATGTCTGATCGCATCATCGCCGCCTGCGACGGGGCGGCCAAGGGAAATCCCGGCCCGGCCGGATGGGCCTGGGTCATCGCCGATTCCGAGGGCCGTCCCGAGCGCTGGGAGGCCGGCCCGCTGGGCCGCTCCACCAACAACATCGGCGAACTCACCGCCCTCCATCGGCTGCTGGAGGCCGTGGCGCCGGGAACCGCCCTCCAGGTGCGGATGGATTCGCAGTACGCCATGAAGGCCGTCACGCAGTGGCTGCCCAACTGGAAGCGCAACGGCTGGAAGACCGCTGCAGGCAAGCCCGTCGCCAACCGCGAGCTGGTCGAGCTCATCGACGCGCTGCTCGAGAGCCGCGATGTCGAGTTCCGATACGTACCCGCCCACCGCGAGGACGGCGACCACCTCAACGCCATCGCCGACCAGGCCGCCAGCGACGCGGCCGTGACCCAGGAACCCGCCGGCACCGCACTGGGGGCCGCCGACATTCCCGTACCCGCGCCGGAACGCAGCACGCCGGCCCGCCGCAAGCCCGGCACGGTCCCCGCCCGCAAGACCTCTGCCGTGGCCGCCCCGGGCACCGGATCTCGGACCCTCAAGGCGAAGTTCAAGGGAACCTGCCCGTGCGGCCGTCCGTACGGTGTCGGCGAGCTGATCGCCAAGGTCGGAACCCGGTGGGGCCACCCCGACTGCCCCGCCGCCTGACCGCCTGACCGCCTGACCGCCTCACCGCCGAACGGCCCGTGTGGCCGGCGACCCCGGCGGCGCCGGCCGCGGTGGCGGTCACTCCGCCACCAGGGTGGCGACGGCGGAGCCGCCCAGGACCGAGAACAGAACCGTCCGGACCCGGACCCGCTCCGCTGGCCCGGACGCGGTCAGGGCGGCGGCGCGGAGCCTCTCAACGAGCTGATGCTGCGGGTCCACCCCACGCGCTTGCAGTCGTGCGCTGTGTGCAGGGTGCCTCGCCGCGCTGCCCGGCCGCCGCGGGACTCCGCACGACCTGTGGGCAAATGATTGCGGAATTACTGGACATACCAGTGTAAATTTCGCACTGTGGCTTCGAGATGTCACTGGCAGACGGGGCAAAGGATGAGCACCGACGAGCGTGTCCCGGTGACGACCGGGATCGCACGACTGCGCGCGTCGCCCGGACTCGCCGGGCCCGGCCGGCTCGGGCTGGTGACCAACCACACCGGCGTTCTGCCCGACCTGCGCCCGGCCGCACCCGCGCTGATCGAGGCCGGTGCGCGGCTTGTCGCCCTGTTCGGCCCCGAGCATGGTCTTTACGGGACCGGCCAGGCCGGCGAGAGCGAGGCCGCTCATACCGACACCACCACCGGTCTGCCGGTCCACGACACGTACCGGTGCAGCGGCGAGCTCCTCGACAAACTGCTGCTCAACAGTGGTATTGACGCCCTGGTGTATGACCTGCAGGACATCGGGGCCAGGTTCTACACCTACGTGTGGACCATGTTCGACCTGATGGTCTCCGCAGCCCGTACGGGCGTACGGTTCGCGGTCGCCGACCGGCCCAACCCCCTCGGTGGACTCGTCAGCGAGGGCCCGCTGCTCGACCCGGCGTGGGCGAGCTTCGTCGGGCGGGCCGCGGTGCCCGTCCGGCACGGGCTCACCTGCGGCGAGCTCGCCCGGTATCTCAACGCCTCGCCGGTGCCCCAAGCGGCAGGCACCGCCGTCGACCTGACCGTCATCGACGTCCTCGGCTGGCAGCGCGCGATGAGCGCGGAGGCGACCGCCCTGCCGTGGGTCGCGCCCTCACCGAACATCCCGACGCCCGCCACGGCCACCGTCTACCCCGGCACCTGCCTGTTCGAGGGTACGAACCTCTCGGAGGGCCGGGGCACCACACAGCCCTTCGAGATCGTCGGGGCCCCGTACATCGACGCGCGGTTCGCGCCCTCGCTCGCCGAGCTCGACCTGCCGGGTGTGCACTTCCGCGATCTGCGGTTCGTACCGACGTTCCACAAACACGCCGGGCGGCTCCTGCGCGGGGTCCAGCTCCATGTGACCGACCGCGAGGCATTTGCTCCCGTACGCACCGCCGTGGCCATGCTCAGTACGCTGCGGCGGCTGTACCCGGACCACTTCGCGTGGCGCGCCGCTGACACCGGCGTGGAGGGGAGCGACCCGCGCCACTTCATCGACCTGCTCTGGGGGTCCGACCGGTTGCGGCGTGCCGTCGACGCGGGCGACGACCCACTGCCGCTGTGCGATCCGCCGGCGCCTCCCGGCCGATGGGCCGGCGACGACGTGCTGCTCTACCCCTGAGACCTGCTGCCGCACCGCGACCGGGGGCGACGCTCGACACCGTCCCCGACCTGCGTAGGGAAGGACGACTCCGCCGATGACCGATCGCACAACGACATCCCGGGCCGACATCCGTGGCTTTCGCACGGGCGACGGACCGCAGGTGGTGGAGGTGTGGCGGCGCAGTGCGCCGGCCGACCCCATCACTGCGGACCGCTTCCGCTCCCTGGTGCTGCTCGATGCCAACTTCGATCCGGAGGGACTCCGGATCGCCGTCGAGGGCGACCGTGTCCTCGGAGCGGCCTACGCGGTACGGCGTCTGACACCGATGAGCGGCACCGACCTGGAGCCGGAGCAGGGCTGGATCCCCTTCTTCTTCGTCGACCCGGCCGCCCGCAGGCGCGGCCTCGGCCGCCGGCTGCTGGCCGACGCCCTCGACTGGCTGCACGGCCACGGCCGCACCCGGGTGGACTTCTCCTCGTACACCCCGAACTACGTCCTCCCGGGCCTGGACGCCGAGACATACCCGGAAGCGGCCCGGCTCCTGGAGTCCCTGGGCTTTTGCACCCTGTACGAAGCGGCGGCGATGGACCGTGGCCTGGTGGGCTATCGCCTCCCGGAGGACGTCACGCGCCGCGCGGAGGAACTGACCGCGAAGGGCTACCGGTTCGCCACCCCGTCCGACGACGACCTGGTGGATCTCTTCGCGCTCGCCGGGAGCCACTTCGGCCCGGACTGGGCGTGCACGATCCGGGCGTCTCTGGCCGCCGGCACGCCGCTCGACCGGATCGTCGTCGTCCGGGACCCAACGGAGCGCATGGTCGGCTGGGCGATGCACGGCGCGTTCGACGCGGTGGACGAGCGGTTCGGCCCGATCGGCGTGCTGGAGGAGATGCGCGGCACCGGACTCGGCGAGGTCCTCCTGCACCTGGTCCTGGAGAGGATGCGGGCGCGCCGCGCACACTCCGCATGGTTCCTGTGGACCGGCGCGCAGTCCCCGGCAGGCCACATGTACCGCAAGACCGGCTTCACCACGACCCGCGTGTTCCGCGTGATGCGCCGGGACGCCACCGGATGATGCAGCCACCCCGAGCCGGCGGCCTGAGCCGCCGTCACTTCGCGCTCGCGCTCCCCTCGGCGCTGCTCGCCTCCGGATGCTCCGCGCCGCACCGAGGGACCGGGCGGCCCGGGGATCCGATCGTCCTCACCCTGCTCACCCACTACGCGAGCGGAGTGCTCAAGGAGGCCCTGCACGGCCCGGTCGACGAGTGGAACGCCACCCACGACCGGGTCAAGGTGCAGACCATGGCGGTCGAGTTCGCGGACCTGCTGACCACCTTCATGGTCCGGCAGGCCGCGGGCCAGGGCCCCGACATCCTCCACCCCTACTGCCTGTGGAACGGCCAGCTGGTCCAGGCCGGCGTCCTGCGGCCCGCTCCGTCCGAGCACGCCGAGGAGATCACCCGGGGCTACAGCGAAGCCGCGGTCGACGCCGCCTCGGTGGGCGGCCGGGTCTACGGCTACCCCACCGAGGTGCAGACGTACGCCCTCTACTACAACAAGCGGCTGCTGCGCGAAGCCGGCATCGACGGCCCGCCGCGCACCTGGCGGGAGCTGGAGGAGACCGCCTACCGCACCGCCAGGCGCGACCGGTACGGCAACCCACTCGTCCAGGGCTTCGGGCTGTCGACCGCCGACGACTCCACCACCGTCGGCCAGACACTCGCCCTGCTCAACGCCGCCGGCGGCACGTTCGTCTCCAAGGACGGCAGGAGCACCGCCATCGACTCGCAGGCCGGACGGGCCGTGTTCGAACTGGAGCACCGCCTCGTCGCCGGCGGTGCCAGTGCCCCCGGTGTCAACGTCTACAAGGCGTTCCGGTCCGGGCAGGTGGCCATGGTGGTCAGCGCCGGCTGGTGGACCGGGACCCTGAAGACCCTCATGGGCAAGGACTACCGCGACGTCGGCGTCGCGCCGCTGCCCCTTCCCGAGGCGGACGGCAAGCGTGCCACGCTCTCCACCGGCTTCATGCTGGGGGTCAATGCGGCCGGCAGGCACCCGAGCGCGGCCTGGGAGTTTCTGCGCTGGCTCAACGCCGAGAAAGTGGACGTGAAGAGCGCGCAGGCGGGTGGGAAAGCGAGGAAAGCGACCCGGATGAGCTCCCTGCAGGTGTCGGTCGGCTCCCTGACCGGCCGCGCCGACGACATGCGGACGCTCCTGGGCGCGCACAGCGATCCGAACCTGCACCCCTTCCTGGACGCGCTGGCGTACTCGGTGCCGGAGCCGAACGTGCCCGGCGCGCAACAGGCCAAGTCGCTGCTGCGCAAGAACATCGAGGCGCTGTGGACCGGTCAGCACTCCGTCGACCAGGCATTGCGCGCCACCCGCCGTCAGGTCGACCGAGAGGTGTCGCGCTCATGGTGAACACGCTGACGCCGGCAACGACCGAGCGGGCGGCGCCCGGCACGCCCTCCGCCGGGCCCGCCGTCGACGGCCGCGCCCGGGCCCGGCGCCGCCAGGCCATCGCCGCCTATCTCTTCCTGGCGCCGACGTTGCTGTTCTTCGCCGTCTTCCTGATCCTGCCGCTCGGCTTCGCGGTGCTGCTGTCGATGTCCCACTGGGCCGGCTTCGACCTCGGCGGCATCCAGCCGGCCGGCATGGACAACTTCACCGGCCTCTTCGCGGACGGCTCGACGTTTCTGGCGCCGATCCTCACCAACACGCTGCTGTTCGCCGCGGGCACCGTGGTCCTCGCGCTCGCCGGCTCCGTGGTCGTCGCCACCTGCATCGACAACCTGCGGTTCCAGGGTCTGTGGCGCACCCTCTACTTCCTGCCGATCGTGACGACCGTCGTCGCCGTCGGCAACCTGTGGAAGTACATGTACGAGCCGGGCGGCCTCGTCAACGGCGTACTCAATGCCCTCGGGCTCGGCTCGGTGGCCTTTCTCCAGGACCCGGACACCGCGCTGCCCTCGGTCGTGGTCGTTCAGGCATGGGCGTCGGTCGGCTCGGCGATCCTCGTCCTGACCGCCGGGCTGAAGTCCATCCCCGACTCGTACTACGAGGCCGCAGCGCTCGACGGCGCCGGGCCGGTCACCGTCTTCCGGAAGATCACACTGCCGCTGCTGCGGCCGTCCCTGCTGCTGGTGTGCATCACCCAGCTCATCAGCGGTCTGCAGTCCTTCGCGCTGATCACCGTGATGACCAAGGGAGGGCCGGGGGACGCGACCAACGTGGCTGCCCTGGAGATGTACCGGCAGGCATTCTCGTACGGCCGGTGGGGCCCTGCGAGCGCCGCCGCCTTCGTCCTGTTCGTGGTGATCCTCGTGGTCACCCTGGTGCAGTTGTGGATCTTCCGGCACAAGGGGGAGGACGCATGATCCGCCGCCGTTTCCCGTGGTTGTCGTATCTGGTGGTCGTGACCGGCGCCGTGCTCACGGTGGTGCCGTTCCTCGACATGGTGATGACCTCGTTCAAGGGCGCCGGCGAGGCCGGTACGCTGCCGTACCGGTTCATGCCCGAGGCGTTCGACCTGTCGAACTACCGGGCGGCGATCGACCAGCTCAATCTGCCGCTGCTCTTCCGCAATAGCGTCATCGCCACCGCCGTGATCACCGGTTCGGTGCTGTTCACGTCCTCGCTCGCCGGCTATGCGCTCGCCAAACTCCGCTTCCCCGGCCGGAACTTGATCTTCCGACTCGTGCTGTCGACGATGATGTTCCCTCCGTTCCTCTTCTTCATCCCGCACTTCCTGATCCTGGTGCACTGGCCGCTGGCGGGCGGCAACGACCTGTTGGGACGCGGGGGTGCGGGGCTGACCGTCAGCATCGCGGCGCTCGCCATGCCGTTCCTCGTCAACGGCTTCGGAATCTTCCTGATGCGCCAGTTCATGCTCTCGATCCCGGACGAGGTCCTGGAGGCCGCGCGCATCGACGGTGCCGGAGAGTTCGGCGTGTGGTGGCGGATCATCCTGCCGCAGACGAAGCCGGTCCTGCTGACGCTCGGTCTGCTGACCTTCGTCTCCGCGTGGAACGAGTACATCTGGGCGCTGCTCATCTCGACCGCCAACCCGGACGTGATGACCCTGCCCGTCGGCATCCAGCTCCTGCAGGACCACGTGGACCCGACCCGCACGATGCCGATCGTCATGGCCGGCCTCGTCCTGAGCACCATGCCGATCCTGATCCTCTTCCTGCTGCTGCAGAAGTACTACATCCGCGGAGTGATGCTCAGCGGCCTCAAGTGAGAAGCCCCGGCACGCTCGCGCGGTGCCGGGGCTTCTCACCTCGTCAGGCGGACGGGAGGGTGACGGCCCGGGCGTTCCATCCCGAGACCCGCACGTGCGGGGTGCGGTCCGGACCGACGGTCCGATGGGAGGCTTTCAGGACCACCGATTCACCCGGCCACAGGCTGACCTGGTTGTCGCTCCACTGCACGGGCAGCACGGGAGTCCTCCCGTCCGCGGAGACCAGGTCGACGTCGGTGAGCAGAGCGGGGGCGTTCGTGGTGCCCGGGTGGCGGAGGGTCACGGTCGTCGTCGACGTGCCGGCCCCGGAAACCGTCGTGGCGGCTGTCACGTCCAAGGTGACCTGCGGCATCGAGTTCAGTCCGGTCAGGTCGGCGTAGGAAGTGGTCGGGGTGTGGTACCAGTCGGTGGCGGCGTAGTCGAGGACGTCCTTGCGGTTGGAGAGCCAGTAGACATTGCGGCTCAGTTCCCGGCCGGTGGCGTCGGTGAGCAGCAGCCGGGCCAGGTACGTCCCCGCCAGGCCGGGGACCGTGGCCGGGAGGGTCAGCGAGGTGGTGGTCACGCCGCGGGCCTCGACCTCGGCACCGGTTACCGTGCGGTCGTACTTCTCGGTCCCGTCGGGGTTGAAGAGCGTGACCCGGGCGTTCAGTCCCGAGGCGCCGGTTGCGCCGTTGTTGACGATGCTGACCGCGCGATTGTCGTAGCCGTACTGGATGTGCAGGGGTTCGTTGGCCTTCTTCGCACCGAAGTAGGCGCCGTTCTGGTCGAGATAGCGGTCGATGAGCTGCCAGTGCAGGGAGGTCCAGCCGCTGTTGAGCATCCAGTAGATGACGCCGGTCGCGGGGGCGGTGGCGTCCTTGGCGTTGCGGGAGTACGCCTCGAACTGCGCGCGGACGGCCTCGTACTGGGCGAGCTGGGCCTTGCGTACGTAGTCGCCGAGATCGGTCGGGCGTCCGTAACGGCCGGCGAGCGCGGCGTTGTACAGCTTGAGTGTCGAGAAGGCGGCTGAGGGGGAGCGGTGGTACTGGGGAGCTGAGGGCTGCTTCCAGAGGGTCTCCAGCTCGGCCGGGGTCATCATCCGCCGTAGTGTGTCAAGGGTGGGGATGCTCACGCCGGCGCTGGTCTCGGAGTTGAAGCCGGTGGCTCCTCCCTCGCGCTTGTCGTACCAGTAGCCGGGCGGCACCCAGTCGTACGGACCGGTCATCCGCATCCCGGAGCGGCCGGTGACGGGTGTCGGCTTCCCGGAGGCGGATGGGATCACGGGCACGTTCCAGTCGGCGTCCCGCAGCGCCTGGAGGTATGCCGATTCGATTTCGGCGTTGGGCGCCGCGTCGCTGCCGATCAGGAACGAGATCACGCTGGGGTGGTGGCGCAGGCGGGCCGCCTCGGCGGCCATCGACTCCTTGGCGACGGCATGGTCGGCGGCGTTCCACCTCTCCCCGGATTCCGAGCGGTTGACCTCCCCTTCCCATTTGGTGCAGCACTCCCAGCCGGCGATCGTGAGGATTCCGTACCGGTCCGCGAGGTCGAAGAACTCGTCGGGTTCGAGTTTGCCTTCCAGACGGATTGTGTTCAGGCCCAGATCGCGGACGTACTTCAGGCGGTCCTCGACATAGGCGGGGTCCCAGCGCAGGAACTCGTCGGGGGACCAGCCCGCGCCCTTGATCAGCAGCGGGCGGCCGTTGATCCGGTACTGGCGCGCGCCGTCGGCATTGATCGGTGCTTGCACGTCGCGGATGCCGAAGGCGGTGTGCGCGGTGTCGGAGGTGACCCCGTCGACCGTCACGGTCAGGTCGAGGTCGTACAGGGGCTGCTCGCCCATCCCGGCGGGCCACCACACGCGTGGCGACGGCACATGGAGTCCGGGGTGGTCGGCCGGCGAGTAGACCACGGTCCGGCTCTCCCCGGGCGCCAGCGTCACCTGTCGGCTGAGGGCTGCGGGCCCGGCCGTGCCGGAGAGGAGCGCCGTGACGGTGCGGGGTGAGTCGTTGCGCAGGCGGGCCTTGACGGTCAGGTCGGCGGAGGTCAGCGACGGCACGGCCAGGTCGGTGACGACGTGGGCGTCACGGAGGGCCACCGGGCCGCTGCGGCGGACGACGACGTCGCGGAGGATGCCCATGTTCCGGTCCGGTGGCGGCTGCAGCCAGTCGAGCCAGCCCACGGTGAGGTGCTTGCGCGGGTCGTTGGGCTGGACCCGGAAGGCGACCGTGTTGGTACCCGGGGTGACCAGAGCGGTGATGTCCAGCTCGTGTCGGGTGTAGGTCCCGGCGACCCTGCTTGCCGTCGAGATCTGACGGCCGTTGACAAAGACGTCGGCGGCAGAGGTCACCCCGCTGAAGTCCAGATACGTACGAGCTGCCCGGCCGTCGACCGTGAAGTCGGACCGGTACCACCACGGGACCGTGAAGTCGGCGGCAGGAATCAGCTTCTGGTTGGTGGAATGGAACGGGTCGGGGTGGACGCCGGCCGCCAGCAGGGCGCCGAGGACGGTGGAGCGAGGGCCGGCCCGGTACCAGCCCGTCGTCGGATAGCCGGGGCTGGACACGTCGGCCGCCGGGTCGGTCACCAGGGCGGTCGACTGGATCACGAACCCGGCCAGAGCCGTGCCGGAGTCATGGCCGACGGCGGTCACGGCGGTGGCCACGGAGGCGGCCGGCGGACCGATCGCCGCCGCCCGGCCGGCAGCGCCGACCGGGGTGAGGGCGGGGGCCAGGAAGACGAGCAGGCCGAGGAGGGCCAAGACGACGGACCGGCGGGGTACCCGTCCCCGGCGGCGCGAGGGGCCACCGGCCGGGCTGGACGGGAACGGGATTCCAGGGCGGCACGGCGACATCCGGCCCAGCTGTGGAGGCATGCCATTCAGCATGGCCCCGAAGCCCTGACAGCCGACGCTCCCCATGCCGCGCGTCGCCCGATCGCAGCAACCGGGGAACGCGGGAAGGAGTACGCCCGAGGTCCTCTCAGGGCGGCGGAGGTCGGCGACGAGCGGGCGGGTGAGGCGGAGCTGGGAGCTCGCTGACGCGTCGCACACGCCAAGGGCCGCTGAGGCTGCCGCGGTCGCTTCGGGCGGCGCCCGGCGTAGGGGGCACCGAGTGCGCAGCAGCAGGTCAGCGGCCCAGGGAGCCCACGATCAGGCCGGGCTGCCCAGGGTGTGTCTTCCGGATCTTGCTCCCCCAGCTACCGCTGGGAGGTGCCCCCACGCCCGCGCCGCCCGGCACCGCACCTCGCTGCGCTGTCGGGCCCGCCCAAGTACGTCTGGTAATCGGGCGACCCTCCGCCTGCGATGCACGGCACCGGACGGCGCGGGCTTAATCGGCAAGATCCGAAAGACTCACCCTGGCCCCGCCGGATCAGGCCGGGGGAGCGGCCGGATCCCTTCGTCACCCCGTACGGACGCCGTTGTTGCGGAGTGCGGACTTCCGTTACCCGGTTCCGGGCCTTCCGCAGCCCCTCACTGGACCAGGTCGGTGTGCGGGTGGCCTCCGCTCGCCGGGCAGGCGTACAGCTGGAGGTAGGTGAGGCCGCGGGCGTGGTGGTGCTGTACCGACCAGCGGACGAAGTGGCCGGTCTCGTCCTGGTAGGCGGCCTCGGAACCTGAGGTCCAGTGCTCCAGGTCAGCCTGGGTGCAGTCGCTGAGCGTCAGGCCGTTGCCGGCCAGCCAGTCGAGGAAGTTGGCCGCTGCGGTGACGTGGCAGCGGACGTTCAGGGCTTGGAGATGGGTGGTGTGTTCCTTGCCGAGGCGTCGTCGGAGTCGCCGCAGATGATGCCAGACTGCGTATCCGTGCAGGATCCTGCGCTCGGTGGGGTCCGTGCGGGCCTGAACCGCCGCGGTGATCCAGCCCTCCAGAACGACGAAACGTTCGTCGCGGGGCGGCAGTGCACCGGTGGCGACCATGACGCTGCGGAGATGTGCGAGGACCTTGCTCGTGGGGAGTTCGTCGAGTGTCTTGTGTGTGACGGGTCGTTCGTCGCGGCCGATCTGCTGGAGCAGGATGCTGACCTTCGAGCCCGATAGCCAGAACATGGTGCTGGTGGGGCGTTCGGCTCCGGACAGTGCCTCGTAGAGGGGGACGAGGTCCTGCCGGATTGTGCCGGTGTCGCCGCCAAGGAGGTCGCGTACCAACTGGTCGAGGGCGCATCGCTGGCAGGGGCGGGTACTGAGCTGCCATGTGGTGCGGCAGACCGGGCAGCGGCCCCAGAAGTCCGGATCCGGGTTGGTGCACTTCGCGCACAAGGGCGCGTCCCAAGTTCCGCCGCGGACGTGGTCGACGGTGCCGCAGCCGCTGCAAGGTGTCCACCGCAGCTGGCACCGGTTGCACCAGGGGTCGCCCGTGACCCGGGAAATCTCACAGACCGCTGTCCGTCCGCAGATGCCGCACTGGGTAGCGTTCCTTGGTCGGCAGTTGGCGCAACGGGGCCCGTCGGGAAGGCGGACGGCGACTTTCTGGCGGCGCCCGCAGCCGCGGCATTCCTCCAGGTTGACGGGGTCGCTGACGAGGCAATTGGGGCAGAGCGGGTGCCCTTCGGCATCCCGGGCGGCGGGTTCGCGGATAGCTCCGCAGCGGATGCAGGGCACGGCCGAGTTGCGGGCGAAGCAGTTGCGGCAGACCCGTTTGCCGTCCAGCAGCTTCGACAGTGTCTTGACCTCCTGGCAGCGGAAGCAGGCCGGGTTGACCACCGTCGTTGCCCCGGCTTGGACGAGTTCGCCGATGAACCGTAGGACGGCGGGGGTCGGGGCGTCGTAGCCAGCGCCGGTCAGCAGGTCGGGCTGGGCGATGACCGCCCAGGCCAGGCGGCGCTGGCCAGCCGTTCGGACGGTGGCGCGTTCGAGGGCTGATCGAACAGTGTCGGCGGTCAGCACGGGATCGACGGCGGTGACGAGTCTGGTGAGCTCGGCGAGTGGATCGCCGGTTGTGTCCGGGCACTTCGCGCAACGAGGGCCGCCGTTGCGGTCCCGGCTGACGACACGCCGCTGCTGGCGGCAGCCCGCGCAGACGGCTGGCTTGTCGAAGCAGGGCGAGCATCCCCACCTGCCGCCGGAGCGGCTGCCCACGTAGGGGCGTCCGCGGCCGCACTCACCGCAGCGGGGAAGCGCGATGTCTTGGGCGCCGGCTTCGCGAAGAGCCATCAGCAACCGCGCGACGCAGAACGGTGCCGGAGGCCGTCCGGTCCGCAGCAGCGACGGATCGTCATGCAGGGCCTGGGCCAGGCGCCGACGACCGGCTCGTTCACGCATCACCGTGCAGACGATCTCGCGAACGCGGTCGGCGTCCAGGTGCCGCTCGACGTTCCCGACCAGCCGCACGATCATGCCGACCGGATCGGCCAGAACCTCTCCGCGTACCCGTTCAACGGTCCACCGGTGCGATCCGGGCCCGCTTGGGCCGCAGGTCACCGACTCCCTCGGCGGCGGGTGCCCCGCCTGCCGCCACCTTCTTCGGCTTCTTCACGGCGCCAGCCGCGGCGATCGGCTCGATGAGGTCGTCCATCGTGCAGTCCAGGATGTCCAACAAGGCCATGAGGATCTTCAAGCTGAGCCGCTCGGGCCGATCCACGACGAGCCGGTAGACCTGGCTGGAGGACAGGCTGATGCCGCGTTCCTCCAGCGGAGCGATCAGGTCGGTCGTGGAGAACATCCCGCGGTCCGCCATGATCTTGCGCAGGTGCCACTGGTAGTCGAGCTTGGCGGCCATCGTCAGGTCCTTCCTCGTCACGTCCCGGCGAACGCCGGGGCAAGTGCCTTGCTCAGGGCAGTGTTCATGAAGTCGTCGCTGACGTGGGTGTAGATGGCGGTGGAGCTGTCGCACTCGTGGCCGACCTGCTGCTGGATGAACCGCCGGTCAACCCCGTCCTCGGTCAGATGCGTGACGTACGAGTGGCGAATTGAGTGGGGGACGAGCTCCTTCGGGAGCTTCAACGCGTCCCGGTAGGCCACAAACCGGGCGTTGATCTCGGAGGGCTTGACCCGCCCTCCCCGCTCAGTGACCCACAACGCCGGGTGGTCCTCGCAGCCGAACCGCGGCCGGACGTTCTCCACATAGTCCTGGACCGCGTCCACCGCCCAACCCATCACCGACAGCACGTTCCGGCGCCGTGGCGGCTGACCCTTCTTCGCCTTGCCGTAGCGGACGTTGAGCGTGCCGTACCGGCCGAACTGTCGAGCCTTCGCGTTGCGGCCGAAGTCGACGACATCCAGCTTCGAAGTCTCCGTCCGACGCAGGCCCCACCCGTAGATGACCTTGAACAGCGTGGCGTCGCGGTAGGCGGCGAGAGCGCCCTTGCGCTTGGACTTCACCGCGCGTTCGACCTGATCGTCGGCGTAGTCGAGGAACCGCTGCAGCTCTTCCCGGGTGAACGGCCTGGCCTCCGGGTCGCCCTCGTAGTCGTTGAGATGGGCGATGGTGTTCCACTCGTGGCAGATCGCCACGGGATGGGTGCCGAAGGCGTCCTCGCAGGCCGGCCCCCAGCCGTAGCGGCCGTCGACGAGGAACTCTGTGAACTGCCGAACGTCGCCCTGGTAGCTTCGGATCGTGGACGGTGCCAGGTGCTTCTCGCCCGTCAGCGAGGCCGACCACTCGTCCATGTGGCCCGGCAGCCACGACCACGGGTACTCGTTGGTGAATTCATGGAAGCGCCGGATCAGCCGTTCCCGCCCGGCGATCGTGTCTTCCTTCAAACCCCGGGACATCTGCTGGGCCCGCCAGCCCCGCAGCATCGCATCGACCATCGCGTCCTCCGGACGCAGCTGGACCACCCCGGAGACAAGCTCCAGATGAGCCGCCCCGGCCAGGGCCACCCTTCGCTCTTGCACCACTCCAGGCCATCCCTTCTGGAGGGCAAATCCTGCATCAGATGGGTTCTGTCTGGCAAACTTCCTGATCAGGAGGCCGCTTCGTAGTAGCGTTGGAGCCCATCAGGCCCTCGCCCCGAGCTGGCGACCTGCGACTTCTCGCCCGTCTGATGCAATTCCCGAGCCTTGGCGTAGCCCTCGAACATTTGGATGCCGAGGTGGCGGTACTGGATCGCTCCGGCGATGACGCCTCCGGGGCGGCGGGCGATGTACCAGGCCAGGGTGCGGCGGAACTGCCGGGTGGTCAGATTCCAGGGCTTGCCGTTGACATCGGGAATCGCGCCGACGAGGCCGTAGTGATGGCAGTAGGCGTTGATCCAGGTGATCACGCGGTTGATCAGCTCGTTGCTGGAGCGCAGCGTCATCGCTCCGGCCCGGATGCGCTCTGCCGGGTAGAGGCTGCGCAGGAGCACGTCGGTGGCGGGCGGCTGGAGGCGTTCGAGGACGGCGACGGCGACGGCGCGGGCGGCCGGGGCGCCGATGATCCAGGTGGCGATGGTGCCGGCGGGGTCGCTCTCGCCTTTGAAGGCGAGGATGGTGATCGTCCACCGGTAGGGCTGGCCGGAGCCGTCGAGCAGGGTGTGGGTGCTGCCGCGGCGCAGGTGCCTGATCTCGCTGTCGCGCATCCCAGACGGCGACCTGAGCGTGGCAGCCGGTGTCAGCAGCACTCATCTGGCACAGCGGTTCAAGGAGCTCATCGGCGTCACGCCGAAGCGGCTGGCCCGCACCTACCGTTTCGCCGCCACCGTGTTCGCGATCAACCCTGCCAGACCGGTCGACTGGGGCGACCTCGCCGGTGGCGCAGGCTACTTCGACCAGGCCCACTTCGGCCACGAGTTCCGGGCGTTCACCGGATCACACCGACCCGGTACGTCGAAGTCCGGCGGCGGTTCCTGCGCGAACATCCCGGCCACGCGCTGGACGGCTGGCCGCTGCCGGCCGATTGATTTCTAATTTGGGGCACCCCAAAGCAGAGGAGAGCCCCGTGGGCAAGGTGGTCATGTACAGCTCGGTGTCGGTGGACGGCTTCGTCGCGGACGAGAATGACCAGCCCGGACCGCTGTTCGACTGGTTGTCCAGCGGTGACGTCCCGTTGGACGAGAGCGGCGAGCTGAAGGTGTCGCAGACGTCCTACGACTACACCCGGCCGTACTGGGACCAGATCGGAGTCACGATCGTCGGCCGCCACGTCTTCGACCTGACGGACGGCTGGGACGGGAAGCCTCCGGGCGGGATCGACCACGTGGTCGTCGTGTCGCACCGGCCGATGCCCGAGGGCTGGGACCCCGAGGCGCCGTTTCACTTCGTCAACGGCGTCGAGGCAGCCATGGCCAAGGCGCAGGAGCTTGCCGGTGACCGCATGGTCGAGGTCGCCGCTGGCGACGTCGGTGGCCAGGTGCTTGCCGCGGGCCTGATCGACGAGGTGCGCATGGATGTCGTACCCGTCGTGTTCGGGTCCGGCAAGCGCTACTTCGGGTCGGTCCACGCGCAGCACCTACTGGAGGATGCTGACGTGGTGATTCAAGGCAACCGGGTGCTTCACCTGCGCTATCGAGTGCGCCGTTGACCGATCTGAGCGGTACGCGAAGAAGTCCACTGCGAGCGGTGACACAAGGTCGGGCCTCCGGCTGCGTTTGCGCATCGCTGTCCCTGGTCGGGCAGCCGACGCCGATCCGCCCCAGCACCTCACCTGCGGCAAGTTCCGCCCAAGATCACTGGTTGCCGGTTTCCGTCGTATCTTGGCCGACCCACATCTGAAGCGCAGACCCGAGCCGCTCCGTCCACCGCAGCGCGATCAGGTCGTCCCGGCCACGTCGTCCAGGAAGAAGAACCGCTCCAGGTCCGGACCCGCGACCTGGTCACCCTCGCCGGGTTGATCGGGGAGCGGGCAGGCCCAGCAGGATGGGAGCCCCCGGGCGCCGCCGCGTTGATCTGGTTGATCTTGGCTTCGGCACCGGCGAGGCTGGCGCGGAGCCCCTCGATCTCGCCGAGCCAGCCTTCCCGCTCGGCCTCGGTCCACCTGGGTGACGGCGAACGTCCTCCGGACGGTGCTGCGCACGGCGGCCCTCGGCTGCCTGGTCTGCGCCTGCTTCCTCAACGGCCGACTTCGCGTTTCTTGATCAATTTCAGGTAGGGTCCGGCTCGCCTGAAGAACAGACAGAACGACCTTGGGGGAGCCGGACTATGAAGCGCTGGGCGAAGTGGGTGGCCGTCGGAGCGGTGGGGGTGCCGCTGGCACTCGCCGTGGTTGCCTGCGCCGGGGAGAAGTCCCTGGAGGAGGCCGCGAAGGGTACGTGGGACTGCACGATCGCCGCCGGTGGCCGCGGAATCTCCGCGACGGTGACCGTCGGAGACGGGACCTACCAGGTGAGCGATGGCGGCCGCGAGGGCAGCTCCGGGACGTGGCAGCTCTCCGGCGGCAAGCTGGAGGTCAAGGGCGACGACGGCCCGTACCACGTCAGCGGTGTGCCCGGAGAGACGAAAGAGCTGATGGGCATGGAGTTCGGCGAAGACGGTAGCGAGAAGCTGTCGCCGTGGAGCGTGGGATGGAAGGGCGACACCGTCACCTTCCCGTACCACGGCGCCAAGGTCACCTGTCAGAAGATGTAGGTCTGAGGGCCCCGGCGCCGCCGTGACCGGCGCCGGGACCGTCGGGGTTGGCTGCTCGGCGCGGGCGCGGGTGGTGGCGAGCCGGTTGACAAGCTTGGCCGCCAGGGCGACGTCCAGCCGCCACAGGGCGGCGATCTGGTTCTCCGCCAAGGCTTTGGTGCGGTCGGGCGACCCGGCCGCCGCTCGATGCCGATCGTCGGATCGCCTTCGATCCAGCCCTGGCGCTGCCACCAGCCGATCGCCTTGCGTGCGATGGACAGCTCCCTGGCTTTGTAGGCGAGTTCCGGCTCTGGTCCACTTTCTGTGGAGCCTCACGGAAAGTGATGTCATTGGGGGTGTGGTGGTATGGCCGGACTCTGCCGTTGTCCTGCTGGGAGGCCACTGTGATGCCCGTGTATCCGTCTCTGACCCGCGCCCTGGCCGAGGCTTTGGTCGGTGCCCTGTGGTTCATCGAGGGCAGCGAAAACGAGCAGATGGACCCGGACGATGCCGTGAAGGTACTGGAGGGCGTCGCCCACCTGTTCAGCCAACTGTCGACTGATCAGCGGCAGGAGCTGATCGATTTGGTCAGGGCGATGGCCGAGGCCGAGCCTGACCCGGCCCGACGGGAGTTCTTGGAAGGGTTCCCGGAAGGATTCGGGCTGGTCGAGGACGCGTCTTGAGTGGGTTTTCAGGAATAGAGCAGGACGCGCTTTCGTAGCAGTTCGAATCCTGCACGGCCGAACATCTGACGTTTCAGCATCTTGATCCGGTTGACATGACCTTCGACGACCCCGGGGTTCCAGGGCAGTGAGAGGCCGGCGACGACGGCGTCTAGGTCGCGTTCGAGGTGGCGGGCGAACGACTGAAGGGCGGGCAGGTTGGCGGAGCTGGCGGCTTCGATCCATTCAGGCAGTCGGTGACCTTCCAGCTGGGTGAGCATGTGAGCGAACGAGCGGATGTGTGCGGCCAGGACATCGAGCTCGGGGCACACGGCCAGGACAGTCTTGAGCTGGATTCGATCTGGTTCCTGCAGAACGTCGGGGTGGGTGAGAAGCCAACGGGTGACGGTGCGGGCCGTCGGCGGCCGAGGACCGATAGGCTGGGGCCTGCCCCGCAGCACGGAGCGGATGCAGTCGCGGACGCTGGCGTAACCATGCTAGTAGCCCTGCTCCTTGAGTTCCTCCCACAGTTGCCAGGCGTTGGTGCAGCCGTCTTGCCAGCGCTGATGGAGGTAGGGCTTGTAGGGGTCGAGCGCGGTGCGGCGGTTTTGCCACTGTCCGGTGAACAGAGCCTCAGGTGTGGCAGCGCCGGCGAAACGTAGGACGGTGCTGTGGCCCATGCCAAGTTGCCGAGCAACGGACCGCTTGCTATGCCCGGCGGCCAGGAGCGCGTGGACGGTCGCATGCTTGGCGCGGGTGCGCTCGGCGAACCGGTGGCCATTAGGCCATGGCTGCGAGGGTAAATCGGGCATCGTTTCTGACTCGTCCGGCTCCGTCGGCTGGACCGGTGCAGGCCGCAGGCAGCCGCGGTGCCGGTAGACGCATTTCTCGGCGGCCTGGCCGAGGTTGTGCCACAAGTGCCACCGGTCAGCGACCTGGAGGGCCTGCGGGGCGCCGCGAGTGGCGCCCTCGGCGTAGAAGACGGCACGGTCCCGACAGATGATCTCGATGCCCGGCCGCTTCGCCAGCCACGCTGCCAGCGTGTCGGCCTCGCGATCCGGCAGCAAGTCCACCGGACGTCGAGTCTCGACGTCGACGAGCACGGTGCCGTAAATCCGCCCCCTGAGCTGGGCGTATTCATCGACGCCGACCACGCGGGGCACCGCTGCCACAGGATCCGGCAGCGACGCGATCAGCCGCAGGAGGGTGTTGCGGCTGATCGGCGCGCCGAAGACATGGGCCATCCGAGCACCGGCACGGCCGGCCAAGGCAAGACCGACGGACGCGAGAGCCGAGCGCAGCCGCTCGGTCCGCCGTCCGTACCGGCGGGTGAGGCCAGGTATCTGCTCGGCAAAGGTCCGCCGAGGGCAGGCAGCCTCAGGGCAGGAGAACCGGCGGACCCTCAGGGACAACACCACACGTTGGCCGGCAGCCGGAAGATCACGAGGAAACCGCAGATACGAACCATGCACTCGCGCTGACCACCGCCCGCAGCTCGGACAGGACGCCCCGCCCATCGTCGACCGGGCCTCCACCCGGACTCCGGTCTCCGCCACCTCGACCGCCACCACGTGGACGCCCTTAACCGATGCGAGCAGCACCTCTTCGAGCACTATCTGTACTTCGTTCACGCCGAAGCACTGTTGGCCAACCCCCACTCACCGCAGGCGATTTCAGGGCGACATCGCACGGCATCCATCGAAGATCAACCGTCACGCTGCGTACGCGACCACAGAAAGTGGACCAAAGCCCGAGTTCCAGGAACAGATGTTGCTCAGTGGCAAGAACGCCTTCTCCCACCGGGTATCGATGTTCCTCAGTTGTGAGAACGCCAGGGGGCTTGCTTTCGCACGAGCGGCGTGCGGGGTGCGTCCTCGATGTCGTTCGGGGTCGAGCCGGCCGTTGAAACTCGCGTTGACCGACTCGACCCTGGCCCCAGGCTCGTATCCGATCCCTTGGGATCAGTCGGCGACGACCCCGGTGTTCTGGCAGGCGGTCAGCAACCAGCGGCCGTCGTCCTGCTTGGTCATCACGTACAGCGGGGCGCCCTCACTCTCGTTGCCCGGGCTCAGGTAGAGCTGGCGGACCTTGACCGCCGCGACGTCGGGGCGGATGAAGAACACGTGGATCACCTCGTAGGTGACCTTGCCGTCCCAGTCGTCTGCGGGGAGGACCCTGCGGGTGAACTCGGAGATCGCGCCGAGGCCGATGAGGACCTTGCCGCCTCCCGTCGTCCAGACCGCGTCGGGGTGGAAGAGAGCGAGGAACTCATCGGGGTCCTTGTGCTGCTGGGAGTGCTCGACGGTGGCTACGACCTGGCGGATAGCTTCGAGATCGGCCGCATGGGCCGTGGATTCCGTCTTCATGCCGATCATGCTGTTACCTCAACTGCGATTGAGGTCAAGAGGTGACCGACCACCGACTCCCTGAAGTCACTCACCTCTAACGGGCGACGCCCTCTCCCCTCTCGAACGCGGCTCTGGCCGACGGCCGCTTCGACACGCAGCGCGTTCCTGGAACTCACCAACAAAGTAGGTCATCAGCGGTGGCCGAGCATTCCTGGCAGCCAGCTTCAACCGTTCTCCGTTCTCACTTACGTAGCCAGCTCCCGGTTGACGGTGTCGGCGTCCATCTCGTCCGCCCGCGACGCCGCCAGCTCGGCCAGCACCTCCGGCAGTGCCGGGTCGGCGATCGCCGCGACGGGGAAGACGGGCGACTTTGCGCCCCGGCGGGCGGGCCCGGTCGGCGCCGGTTCGCCGGCGAGCATCCACCCCCACGTCGTCAGTGAGATTCGGTAGATGGGCGCGGAAGACTTCGCGATGCCGGCGCCGGTGAGGTACCGCTCGACTGCCGCGGTGTAGGACGAGGGAGGGGCGGACAGCGGCACCACCCGGGCGGGCGGCAGCCCTGTGCCCTCCGGGAGCAGGCACGAAAAGATCACTGCCGCTGATCTTCTGCCGGTTGCCGTGGGGCGTCGCGTTGGAGCAGGTGAAGGGCCAGCAGGCTCAGCCAGGACCAGCCGACGGTGATCGCCACCCGCTGGAACAGCCCGCCGAGGTCGACCAGCCCGTCGGCTTGGTCGAAGCCCAGGTTGGAGAGGGCGAACGTCACCAGGAAGACGATGCCGGTAAGTGCGGAGTAGATCGCCCAGGCGGGCTTGCCCCATACGACGAAGCGTCGAGCGAAGATAAAGCAGGCCGCCGCCAGTGCCACGAAAGCGGCAAGCGACACACCGTCGTGCAGGGCAGCGTGCGTGCTGCCGTAGTGGGCGAGCTTGTCGGGGGTGCCCAGTGGATAGCCGCTGACCGGGTCGGTAACGAAGATCCCCGCACCGAGCAGCCCTGCCGCCCAGATACCCACCAGCAGTGGCCCCCAGGTTGAGCCGCGAAGGGGTCGCAGTGCGCGGCGCAATCCGGCGGCGAAGGCAAGCCCAAGGGCGCCGGCCATGAGGAAGTTGGCCACCTGTATCCAGCCGAGCCCGCCCAGGGCGAGCGAGCTGACCGGATGGCGCAACGGGTGGTAGTCGGCGCGGGTGGCACCCGCGATGACGAAGGTGGCGACGAACAGCGGTCCGGCAATCGCCCCACAGACAAGGAGGCACCTGGTCCGCGCTGCACCAGCCCATTGGGAGAGCTTCTGTGCCGGCTTCGGCGGCATTGTTCCTCCAGAAGTGGATGGTGATCGGCGTGAGGTACCACCCCCGCGGCTTGGGCGCGCAGGAACGGACGACCGGTGAGGCGGTGAGGCGGGGAGGCGGAGAGTGAGGAAGGTTCGCGGTGCCGCCTTCAGATGCCTGTCAGTCTGGATTGACAAAGGCCGGCTTGTCAATCCAGACTGACAGGCATGAAAGAAGGAGACCTCTCAAAGAGCCTCGGATCGCATGACCCCGTAGTCGGATTGCGGGCGGTGGGCGCGCTGCACCGGCTGGCCGAGCAGGTCGAGGCGGCAGCAGTGGCACGTGCGAGGCAGCAGGGATGGTCCTGGGAACAGATCGGGGACGCCTTGGGCGTGTCTCGTCAGTCCGTTCACTCCAAGCACGGAAAGTGAGGAAAGGTGTTCGAACAGTTCACAGCGGATGCCCGGGCAGCGGTCACCTCAGCGCATGAAGAGGCCCGGCTGCGCGGTGACCGCCGCCTCGGCACCGAGCACCTCCTCCTGGGCGTGCTGCGGGACTCGGTCGCAGCGCGAGTTCTCGGTGTCGACCTGGTGGCCGCGCGCGCGGCCCTCGACGCTCTCGACCGGACCGCGCTGGCCGCGGTCGGCATCGACGTCCAGGGCATCGAGCGGGCCCCGATCCCAGCCTCGCGCAAGCGCACCCCCTACACCTCCGGCGCCCGCTCGGTCATCAAACGCACCGTCACCGAGGCGAGGGAGGCAGGCAGCCGTCGCATCGGACCGGACCATCTCCTGCTTGCGATCCTGTCCTGTGAGCGACCCGACCCCGCCGCGGAACTGATGGAGCAATTGCACATCGACCCCGTAGCCGTACGCGACCGCATGTGACGAAGCCGCCGGCTCGCCAATGCCTCCGCCTCGCCGGGCCGGCCTGCACGAGGGCATCAGTCTTACGGGTAGGCGTGATGCCTGCCGCTGAGCGGGGATGGGGCAGGGTGACGGACGACCACGGCCCGGCCCCTTGAGAGGGGCCGGGCCGTTTTGGCAGTGGGATGTCAGGCGAGGGCGAGGAAGAGCTTTTCGAGTTCCTCCTCAGTCATGGGGCGGCTCGGCGCTGCCCGAGCGCCGCTGCCGCTCCAGCTCGGCATACCGTGCGCGCATCGCCGCACTGGCGGCCGGTCCGGCGGTGAACACATAGGCGCCACTGTCGTCGAGGCGCTTGCCGGTACGGGCGTCGACCACCACCGGCTCCGCCTCCTGGCCGGTCTCGGCGTCGACCAGGACCATGGACCGGTCCTGCGGTGCGAGGTGCCGGTTGCCCCAAGCGGCCAGGGCCACGATCACGGGCCGCAGAGAGTGTCCGCGCTCGGTGAGGACGTACTCGTGGCGGACCGGGCTCGTCTGATAGGGCCGCCGCTCCAGCAGGCCATCGGCGACCAGGGTCTTCAGCCGCGCGGTGAGCATGCTGGTGGAGATGCCCAGGCTCTGCTGGAACTGATCGAAGCGCGTGTAGCCGTCGAAGGCGTCGTGAAGGATCAGCAGCGTCCACCACTCGCCAACGTGCTGAACCGTGGTCGACAACGGACACTCACGATCCTCCAGCCGGATCCTGCTCGCCATGGCACCCTCCCGAGTTACTGCTAAAGTAGAAGTTACTTGCTTCAATTTTAGCAGTAACCGGCGGTGCGCCCACCGTGCGTGAGGGCGTCCCGACATCCAGCGCACATGAGAGGGAGCCATGACCGAACGTCCCAGCCCACTCGCCCTCACCGACCTGCCGGAGGTCGTCGGGCGCTATCTGCGGGCTCACGACACGCATGACATCCCCGTGGCCGCAGCCGCGATCGCACCGGCGGCCACCGTCACCGACGACGGCCACACCTACCGGGGATCCGCGGCCATCAGGGGCTGGCTGGAGCAGACCACCACCCAGTACACCTACACCACCACGCCCCTTGGAGCGGTGTGCGACGGTCCCGACCAGTACACCGTCACACAGCACCTCGAAGGGGACTTCCCCGGCGGCAGCGTCGATCTGCGCTACCGCTTCGACCTCGACGAAAACGGGCTGATCGGCCGGCTCGTCATCGCCCCGTGACGGCCGCCGAGCCGTCACCGCGTCGACCAATCCGCCTACCCCGAGATCGCGAGGAAGCATGAAGACCTGGTTCATCACCGGCGGGACCCCGGGTGGCTTCGGTCAGGCATACGCCGACGCCGCCCTGGAGCTCGGCGACAACGTGGTTCTCACCGCCCGCCGCCCGCAACTGCTCGACGACTGGGCCCGCCCCCACGGCGGCAGAGCGCTCGTCCTGCCGCTGGACGTCACTGACACCCAGCAGATCCGCGAGGCCGTCCACACCGCCGAGAAGCACTTCGGCGGAATCGACGTCCTGGTCAACAATGCCGGCCGGGGCTGGTACGGCTCCATCGAGGGCACGGCCGACGCCGACGTCCGCCGGTCCTTCGAACTGAACTTCTTCTCCATCACCGAGATCCTCCGCGCCGTCCTCCCCGGCATGCGCGCCCGCGGCAGCGGATGGATCATCAACATGTCCTCGGTCGCCGGCCTGCGGGGCGTACCCGGCTTCGGCTACTACAGCGCCGCGAAATTCGCACTCGAAGGACTCACCGAGGTCCTGCGGCAGGAAGTGGCCCCCTTCGGCATCAACGTCCTGGCCGTCGAACCCGCCGCCTTCCGTACCCGCGCCTACTCCTCCTTCGCCGACGAACGGGTGTCCGAGACGGTCGACGCCTACCAGCCGTTCATCGAGTCCGTCCGCACCTCCATGATCGAGCAGAACGGCCGACAGCCCGGCGACCCCTACCGAGGGGTGCGAGCCGTCGTGAACGCCACGAAACAGGACAAGCCTCCCCACCGGCTCGTGCTGGGCGCCACCGGCTACGAAACCATCCACGAACAACTGGAATCCATGATCGAAGAACTGCGCGCCCACCAGGCAGCCTCGCGCAGCGCGGACTTCCCTCCCGGGTCATAGCCCTGCTCGCGGGACAACCCGCGAGCCCGTACACCGCAGGATGTGCACCCGCCTGAATCGGTCGCATCTCCGAGCGTAGGCCTGGCCGTTCGAACGCAAGAGAGTCCAGGCCCCGGACTCAGCACAGCATGACTCTCACAAACGGTCACTTTATGAGAATCGGCAGGACGGTCGGCTGCCCCAACTCCCGCCGGTCCCCAGCCAGGAGCTTGACCGGCGGGTCGCCCCACCGGTCCGCCCGCCGTACGTACACGTCCCGCCGGCGCAGGGCCCGGTGGAGGTGCTCCAGCAGCAGAACGAGTATGCGACACCTTGCCCGCCAGGCCCGGCTCCGCGCCAGGGGCGGCGAAGACCCAGGCGCCGCCACGAGCCGGTCACCAGCTCCTGCGCGACCTCCGAGGGAGGCTGCTTCCTGCAGTGGATCAGGTGCGGCAGCTGCCTCAGCGCCTTCACGACCGGGCCGCCGGCCAAGATCGGCCAGTTGTCGCTACGCCGATCCGATCCTTCCTTAGCGCCCGGACGCTCGGTGCAGGATGCGGAGAGGCCGGCGGCCTGGACCGCTTCGCACGTCGCGCACTGCTCAGGCTCGGACCGTGCACCCCATGCACACGAGCCACGGCGAGTCCGGCGACGGCTGGATCACGCCGATCTCCTCGTACCCCCACCCCTCGTACAAACGCATCACCTTTCCGCCGCCCGCGGCCGGGTTCACCATGAGCGTCGCGTGCGGTTCCCCCCGGCCCGCCAGCAGTGCATCGTGCATCTGCCGGGACACGCCTATGCCCCGCCAGGCCGGCACCACTCCGATCTCCTTGACCGCGGCGGCGTCCCGGGCGGTGAAGCGGCCCGGGACCGGGGAGTTCATCCGCTTCCACCACCGGTCTCCGGGCGTCACCGTGTTCGCGTAGGCGTAGCCGACCGGCTCGCCGTCGGGGGCGGCGTACGCGATGACCACCGACCAGCCTGGTTCGGCGGCGTGCCGGTCCAGTCGGCCGAGGAAGACTTCCACCCGGTAGTTGGGGTGTTCCAGCAGGTCGGCACGTACCTGCGTGTACAGCTCGCCGATCACCTCGCGCAGCTGGGGCGTGAGGGTGGTGTGGCGGCGCAGGACCGGCGTCGGGGTGGTCGTCATCGTGCGTGTCCCTTCGGCGTGAGGGCGGTGAACTCCCGCCAGGCTGTCGTATGCGGGCCGGCCGGGGCGGTCTCGGCCAGGCGGCGGCCGAAGAGGGTGAGCATTCCGGCCACGCGCGGGTGGTGGGCGGCGGCGTCGGCGGCGACCTGGGTGGCGGTGCCGACCGCCGCTTCCGGCTCGCCCTGTTCGAGCTGGGCGCGGGCCAGGCGGACGGTGGTGATCGCCTTGGACCTCAGCATGTGCGGACGGAGCGCAGCGAGGCAGCGGTGGCCGTGTGCCTCGGCCGTGGCCCAGTCGCCGAGCGCCAGGTACGCCGAGAGGGCGAGGGAGTCCAGTTCGGCCTGGTCGTAGAAGGCGAGCAGCCACACCGGGCGGACCTCGCCGCGGCCGGCGGCCCGGCCCATCGCCTCCTGGGCCTGTCCGAAGGCGCGCTGGGTGGAGTTGCGTTCGCCGGCCGATGCGTGGATCGCCGCGTGCCGGGCCAGCCCGAGGGACGCGAACAGCGGGTCGCGGCGGGTCAGAGACATGCCCCGGGCGACGTCGTTCGCGGCTCCGGCTTCGGCGGGGCGGCCCAGGTGCCGGTACATCGTTCCTGCGTGCGACCAGATCCGGAACTTGATCGCCTGATCGCCGGACAGTTCGGCGAGCTGCGCCGCGTCCCGCAGGTGGTTGCGGGCGTCCCCGAAGCGGCGGCCGTCGATGGCCGCCCACATCGCCGACGACATGAACGAAGCCGCCGACACGTAGAGGTTCGTACGGACCCGCTGGGACGCGGAGCCCGACTCCTGGAGCGCGAGCGCTTCGGCGGCGAGCCGGGTGGCCTGTTGCTCGATGCCCGCCTGCCCGCCGTGGCGGTGGTCGGACGCGATGATGTCGGTGAACCGCTGGTGCAGCCGGGCCACGTCGGACATGCCGACCCGGTAGGGGGAAGCGGCGGCCGGCCGGGGCGCCCCGGCCACGGCGCCGGCGGCCGTGGAGGCTGCGGCGGTCAGGAGGGTACGGCGTTCCAAGGGTGGCTCCTGGTGGGGGGTGGCGGCCGACGGGCGGGCCCGGGGGACGAACCCCAGAGCGGTGGGGTCCAGGCCCGAGATCATTTCCATGGCTCTGAGCTGCGCTCCTTTGGGACAGCGGACCCTGCCCGACCGCCATGCCCGGATGCTGGAGTCGTCCAGCCCGCCGACTCTTCCGGTCAGCTCGCCGACGGCGCGATTGACCAGGTCGGCAAGTTCACGGGAACTGAGACGGTGCTCGCCCATCCACGCCACTAAGGCGTCGTTTCGCGCTCTCGCTCGCCCTCGGTCCACTGCCACACCGTAGAGCGGGCACTGCTGTCGGGAAAGGTAAAGGAGCGGTCAAATCGCCCTAGGGTCTCAACCGTCGGCGGCCTGGATCGCCCTACCGGGCTGCGACGGCAGGGCGTTGACTGGTTGTCGGCCGCCCCGCGGGCGGCACTCCTTGAGCCTGGAGCATCGACCGGAAGGAGAGACGGTGAGTCACGCGCCCGATGTCACCGGCACAGGTGCCCCGGCCGGCTGGTCCCGTCGGCTCAGTCGGTTCAGGAGGCGGGGTGATCCCGGACGACGCGTCGCCGCCCCGCCCCGTACCGGGTCGGAGAGACCGTCACCGGGTGGACGTACGTCCGCCCCGAGGATCTCGGCCGCGAGCAGCCGGAGCAGGTCACCGGCGAGGTCGTACAGGTCGGGTCCGGATGGGCCGGGGTGGACGCCGACCACGCGTACCTGTGGATCCGCCTGCCCAACGGGCGTGAGCGACAGGCCCTGATACGGGATGTCGAGCGCACCCCGCCGCGAGCGTCGCCGACGGGACCGCCACCATGACCACAGGCATGACCGCCGTAAGACTGCCCCGCGGCCGGGGTCGATTCCGACCGTCCCCCTACGGCACCGGCTCCCCCGAGCCGCGGGGCACCCCGTACGTCCGGCTCCCCAGCCGGACACGGAGGCCCCCACGAAGCCACCAAGCCACTGAGCCTCCGAGCCACTGACCGCCGTACAACACCCCCGCCCGCACCCGCGGACCGGGACACCGCACCACCGAAGGAGCCCAGCCATGCCCGAGCAGTCGCCGAACCCTCCCGGCCAGCCCGCACCTCCGCCGCCCCCGCCGAACCCGGATACCAGCACGCCCCCCGGTACCGGGACGCACCGCAGGCCGTGAACACCCACACCCGCGCACACCAGGAGCGCCCCGGCCGTACAGAGCTGGGGCGCTGCCTCATGAGCACCGGCGCCCTCGCCGCCGACTGGGCACCCGCGTTCGCCGCCGTGGACCGGGCCGCGTTCCTCCCGCCCCTGATGTGGCCGTTCCTCCCGGCCCCCGCCCTGACCGCGGCCGACCGTACGCAGCACCTCGTCGCCGGCGCCGTCCCTGTCGACCGGGGATCCGACCCGGACGCCTGGCACCGGTACGCCGATTCCGATGTCTCCATCGTCACGCAGTGGGACGACGGCGCCCACAGCGGCGAGGGCCCGGGCACGGTGGCGACCTCGTCCAGCTCCATGCCCACCGTCGTCTTCACCCTGCTTCGCCATCTCGACGCCGACACCGGCATGCGGGTCCTGGACGCGGGCACCGGCACCGGGGAGACCGCCGGCCTGCTGGCCCACCGCTGCGGGCGGCGGCGGGTGACCAGCATCGACGTGGACCCCGACGTCGCGGTCGCCGCACGCGGACGGCTGTGCGCCCTAGGCCTGGACGCGGAGGTCATCGCCGGTGACGCCCTCGCGGGCCATCGCGGCGGCGGCCCGTACGACCGGCTGCTGTGCACCTTCGGCGTCCGCGCCATCCCGCCCGCGTGGCTCGCGCAGGTCCGGCCGGGCGGAATCAGCGTCGCTCCGTACGGCACGCACTACAGCAGCCGCGATGCGGCCGTACGCCTCACCGTGCACGCCGACGGCACCGCGAGCGGACCGTTCGTTGCAGGGGTGGAGTTCATGAAGGCCCGGTCGCACCGTACGGTGTGGCCGGAGCATGCCGAGTACGTCACCCGCACCCCGGGAGCCACCGGCACCACGGTGCAGCCGTACGAACTCGCCGACACGGACGCCGCCCATGCCGTCGCCCTCGCGGTCCCCGGCATCGCGCACACCGCCTACCGGACCGCCGACGGCGCCGACGCGGTCTTCTTCTACTCCCTCACCGACCGTTCGTGGGCGTCGGTGCGCTGGCCGGAGGAACTCGGGCCGGGCATCGTCCTGCAGGACGGGCCGCGCCGGCTGTGGGACCGTGTCGAAGCCGCGTACACGTGGTGGCAGGACGAGGGCCGGCCCGCTCTCACCCGCTTCGGTCTCACGATCACGCCCACGGGTGCTACACCTTGGCTGGACAATCCCGGCCGGCCGATACCCGGTACCGGCCGGCGGTAAGCGAAGGAGCGGGCGTGGAGCGGAACTCCCTGGAGTGGTGGGCGGCGCGGCGGGAACGACGACGGGCCACGGACCACTGGATCACCGGCACCCGCCGCGCGGTGGTCCTCGCCGACGGCGGCAGCGCGGCCCACCTCCACCCCGACGCACCACGCCTGCTCCTCGAACGCCAGGGCCCGACCGGCGGCTGGGCTCCGGTCGGCGTCGCAGCGGACCGCGCGGCGGCGACGGCCTGGCTGAACAGCTGAACGGCCTGGAAGAGTCGCTCCGCTCAGGGGGTTACTGTCCCGGCATGACACAAGAGTTCGATCTCACGGTCTCTCTCACCCAAGGGGTCGAGAGCCGCAACGGGGCTTGAGAGTTCATCCGCGGCATCGCCGCCCGATGGGTGAGCCCCGTGGAGAGTGGTGACGGATGGCCGGAAGCCGACCTGGCCGCGGCGGAGAGGCGTTCCCTACGCGGTGGGGCCGGAGAGCGCCCATCAGGACCGAGTGCGGGGTCACGCCTCAGGCCGTCAGCGGGCTGATGGCGCCGCTGTGCGACCTGAACATCGTGCTGCGACCGCGTAGCGAGGAGCGCACCGGGCACTCGTACCGGCTCCACCCGCTGGCGGCGAAGTACGAGACCCCGGAAGCCATGGAGGCGGCGTTCCGGGCGGCCCTGGCCAGGATTCAGGCGGGGGACCTGCCGAACCTGAAGCTGCCGACGTACCACCAGGCACCGCCGGCACCGACGGGCCGCCCGAAGCTCCAGGTCGCCTGACCGGGCCGGCGCCCGGGGGCGTGCAGCGGAATCACGGCGCATTCGAGAAACGGGCTTGGGCCGGGGGCGGGCCTGGGGATGGGGTTGGGCGCCGGGACCCGGTTGTGCAGGGCGGCCCGCACTGACTCATCCACCCCGTCGGCCCACGAGCGGGCCCAAGGCCCCCAGCCGATCCACCGTTCGCTGCATCGTGGGGACTAATCGCCGCATTCCGCAGGTGCGCCACGGCAGGTGTCCCATGGCGAGTCCTTACCGTGGCATGTGCTACGCAGGACCTCGCTCCGGCGCCCGTCCTGCCCTTCAATCGACCACGAAAGGAGTGAGCGTGAACGCTCGCTGTTGCCGATCACAAACAGCCGGCGCTTGGCCCGGCTGACCGCCACATTCAGCAGGTTCGGCCGGGACGCGGCCCACGCGCGGGCGCCCGCGCGCCGCGGGTCCGTGCCGAGGACCAGGATGACGACGTCCGCCTCCTTGCCCTGCGTCGTGTGTACGGTCCCCACTCGGTCCGCCGGCACCAAGTCCCGGCACGCCCGCATCGCGCCCGCCACCACCTGCCGGAACGGGCTGATCACGAACACGTCCCGCCCGAGATCCACATCGCCCTCGTCCCGCAGCCGCTCCAGGATCCGCCGCAGCGCCCGACCCTCTTCCGGGATCCAGTGCCCGTCCGCCTCCGTCGACACCACGTTCACCCAGCTGCTGGCCGGCCGGTACACGTACGCTTCGCGCGCACCCGGATCGACCCCCTGCACCATCAGGCCGGCGCTCGACGACGTCCCGAATCTGAACGGCGGTGACTGCGGCGACATCGGCGCCAGGCTCCAACCGGATCGCGTCGAGAAGTGCGGTCCAAGACGTGCAGCCGGTCTCCAGCGCGGCGCCGATCGAGTACGGCCAGCCGGGCACCATCTGGTGCTTGCCCAAGCCCCGGCCGAACGTGTGGCAGAACGACCAGACCGAGCGCGGCCTGGTCGTCCCGGCCGCCGGCGGTGGCGTCCTCGCGCACTTCGACGACCTCGTGGCCGCGGTCGTGCCCGAGCTCTCCGGACGCGTTCAGGCCGTCGCCTTCGACGCGGATACCGGCTGCCCGGACGTCGTCCGCGATGCCCCGGCCTGCGGCACACAGCTGCGCTGGAGCACACCGAAGCTGATCTCGGCGGCCAACGAGAAGGTGCCGAACGCAAACGTCCGCGCCGTGCACGTCCTGACGCCCGCGCCCATGAAGGCTGGCCCCGCCATGGCAGCCGCCGCCCCTGTCTCGCAGCCGGTCGCACGCGTCGCGCCGGTGGAACGCCGGACACCGCCGGAGGGCTACCACCGTGCGATCGCGGCGCACCACCAGGCTGCACCGTCGTCCCGGGTGGATCGGAGCACCGCGGAGGCGGTGGAGCGGCAGACGAGGGCGATGCGTGAGCTGTCCCACCGTGCGTTTCCCGAACCCGCCGAGTCCCGCACGATGCGCTGGCACCGATTGACGCAGCCCTCGTTCAGCGACGCCGCGACGCCGAAGCCGTACGCCTGCGGACGGTGCACCGAGCGAGGGCCGAGCGGGCTGGGCTTGCCCAATTTCCCGCCCGGGTCTCGCCCGTATCTCACCGTCTGGACCGGACCGGCTGACGCTGCCCTCTCCCCGGCGGCACCCGGCGGCACAACATGTTGTGACCCCTCGAAGGGGCATGAGAACCGCGGAGCGCCGCGAGCGTCTACGGGCCCGAGCTGATCGTTGACCTGCGCGGTCGGCTGATCGAGACACGTCCGCGTAAGGGATCCTCATCGACCCTCTGCGGGGTCACAAGACGTCCGTCCAGACCAGGCCGGGGCCCAGGGTGTAGTGGTCCTCATTGACGCTTCGAGGGGTCCCCACGCGTACGTCCTGGAAGGCCGAGCGGCCACGCCGGGAACAACCGGGCCGGCCAGCACAGTTGCATCGACCGAGGGACCGGAGCCACGGGCGGGGGGACACGGAGACAACAAGGTCGTCCGCCCCACAGGAACCGGGTCCCGTCATGGCGGTACGCCCGCCGCGCACTCGGACCAAGAAGTATTTCTGCAGGAGGATTGTTTCGTGACTGACCGTCCTTTGACGCTCATGGCAGTGCACGCCCACCCCGACGACGAGGCCACCGGAACCGGAGGGGTCCTCGCGCGGTACGCGGCGGAAGGCATCCGCACGGTTCTCGTCACGTGTACCGACGGTCGTTGTGGTGACGGACCGGGGGGTGTCAAGCCGGGCGATCCCGGGCACGATCCGGCAACGGTCGCCTTGATGCGCCGTCAAGAACTCGAGGCGAGCTGTGACGTCCTGAAGGTCAGCAATCTGGAGATGCTGGACTATGCCGACTCCGGGATGATGGGCTGGCCGAGCAACGACGCCCCCGGATCCTTCTGGCAGACCCCCGTGGAGGAAGGCGCTGCCCGCCTTGCGGAACTCATGCGGCACTACCGGCCCGATGTGGTCGTCACGTACGACGAGAACGGCTTCTACGGCCACCCCGACCACATCCAGGCCCACCGGATCACGATGGCGGCGCTGGAGATGACCGAGCTGACACCGAAGGTGTACTGGACGACGATGCCCCGCTCGGGGATGCGGCGGTTCGGGGAGATCATGCGCGAGTTCCATGAGGACATGCCGGAGCCGGATCCCGCCGAGGCCGCCGCGATGGCCGATCTCGGCCTCCCCGACGATGAGATCACCACGTGGGTGGACACCGCCGCGTTCAGCGGCCAGAAGTTCGATGCGCTGGCCGCGCACGCCAGTCAGGGCGAGAACATCTTCTTCCTCAAGATGGGCAAGGAGAGGTTCGGCGAGCTGATGGGCATGGAGACCTTCGTACGCGTCAAGGACGCCACCGGCGCGGCCGTACCCGAGAACGACCTCTTCGCCGGACTGCGCTGATCCGCCCGTCCGACCGGGGCCCAGCAAAGCTCGTCGGCCGCACGGCGCGATCGAGCGGATCGTCCAGGCCGTACGCGCGGGGAGCGACCGCCCAGAGCGGCCATCTCCCACGCCTCGCCGAGTCCAGGCCGGACGCACGGACGGCGACCAGCATGCATGTGCGGCCAAGGTGCTGCCGTTCGCCGGGCCCGCGCTGAGCTGACTTAGCGCGGACCCGGCGCAGCGGTCACACTGCCGCAGCCGGTGCTCCGCACCACGGCTTGGTCCTTCGATGGCCTGCGGGCCCAACGACGCTGGTGTCAAGATGAGTTGGGATGGAAAGGTGGGGGTTCGTGCGGGGTGACAGGCGGCAGATTCAGACGGCGGTCCTGGGCGGCGCGGATTCGGAGGAGCCTTTGATGCTGCCGCTGGAGGCGATCGAGCTGGAAGCCTTCCGGCAGAGGCACGAGGACGACACGTTCTGGTGCGGACTGCTCCTGGGCGGCTGCGGCGTCCAGTTGACGACGAAGCTCTACACCGACCGGTCTGCCACTTCGCCCACCACCCGGGCGCGGAGGCAGTGGGCCACGAGTGCGGCCGGCGCGCGCGGGGAGTGGCCAGCGCCGACCACCTGTACGTGAAGTCTGCGAGGGCGTCCTGGCTGTGCGACCGCGGGGAGCAGGCCGATTTCAAATTCGCCCGGCCGCACGGAGCGGCGATCGGCTCCGTCCTCGACATCCGTTTCCGGAGCCGTGGGCTGCGTGTGCACCTGGACCGGGAAGTCGAGCCCGTGTGGGACGAGGACGGCGTCGAGCCGGTGCTGGGGGTGTCGGTGCCGGTGGACGACAAGACGCTGGTCCGGCGCTGGTACGTCCACCGCATCCGTCTGGACAGCGAGGGCACCCACCGCCGGGTGCGGATCGGTACGGAGGCGTTCGCGCGGGACGTGGAGTGGTTCACGCTGGATGAGTACGAGATGACCGAGCGCGGGCTGTCGACGCCGGCGGTGGAACGGATCGTCCGTTCCCGCAGCACGCGCCCTGTCTCGACCGGGGGTGCGGGCAAGGTCCGCAAGGCCCCGGACGCGCAGGCGAGGGCGCAGCTGCTGCTGCGGAAGCCGGCCGATGCCCGCCGGGTGGAGTCCGTGGTCCTCGTCACTCAGGTGTGCCGGGATATCGCCGCGGTGGAGGGGGTGGAGGGAGACATCCAGGAGCAGCTGTCGGACGGGGTCGCGGAGGCGGAGCGCTGGCTGGAGATCCAGACCGAGGCACGACGCAGATTGTTCCTGCTCCTGGAGGAGGCCGTCGCAGCGGGAAACCTCGTGGCGATCGGCCACCTGCTGGTGATGGCCAACGGGACTGCGAGCCATGACCGCACCGGGGCTGAGACAGCGGTCGCGGAGCAGGCCGGCACTCTGCTGGCCGCGGATGCGCAAAGCGGCAAGAGGAGATCCTGGCCGCTCAGCAGGAGGCTGAGCGGGCGCGGCGGGCAGCGGAGCGTGTCCGTGCGCTGCCGTCGTCTCTGCGGCGTCGTCCATCCGGGCGCCGGTCACTGGGGCGTGAGGTGATGCGGGATTCGGTGCGCAGGCTGCTTCCGCTGGGGCGGACAACCGCTCGCCCGGGTGGCTTGAGCATTCTCAGGACTCTTGCTTCCCAGGTCGCCACACATACCGGATGTCCGGCTCGCGTTCCTCGTTACGGTGACCGTCGGTGCATTCGGCAGCTACGAAGCCATGCCGCTCATAGAAGCGACGTGCCGACTCGTTGACCTGGAACGTCCACAGCGCCAACCCGGCCGGACGATGCTGCTTGGCCAGGTCCACGAGGCGGCCGCCGATGCCCTGGCCCTGCCAGGCCGGATCGAGATAGAGCTGCTCCAGGTCTTCGCCGTCCAACACCATCATCCCGACTGCCGAGCCCTCGACCGTCGCCACCCACGTCTCCTGGCCAGGCACGACCACCTCTCGGAACCAGGACCGGACCTGGTCGTCCGTATGCGCCCGGCGCACACTCGGAAGCGCCGCCGTGAAGGAACGCAGCCATACCTCGGCCACCGCAGCAGCGTCGGAGGCGACCGCACGGCGAACGACAAAGTTGTTGATCTCCACAGCGACGCATGCTCTCAGACGCACGACGTGGCCGCATGCGAGTTCTCCGCGACGCTCGAGCCAGAACGGAACCCGGTGAACCTATGCGGTCACAGCACTAGGCGCAACGAAAGGCAGCTCTTGACGGTGCGTTATCGCGTCGGCCAAGCAGTCCCGATCGCGCACCGAAAATCCTCTCACGACCGTGTCACTCAAACTTGGATGGCACGCGCTCAAGGTTCGATGGCACAGGACAGACACAGCCACCTGTGACTGAGCGCCGTACTTGGCCCGTCCGGCCAACTGCGGCACGCAAGCCTCCGCAATCCTTCGGCGACCCGTGTCGTCGTGGTGCCAGGTCGCTACCACCCCCTATCGAGGGCTATGGCGCGGTCAGCACCCACCACTGCCGCAACGTGCGGAGAGTACGCAGGAAGATGTGCGGACCCCGGCAGACAGGGCGGGCGTAGCGCCTGACGGGGTCGCCGTTCGGGAAGGCCAGGTCCTCGCGGCCCACGACCACAGCCCCGTCGTCCGTCAGCCGAATGTGGTGGAGGGCGTTCACCCTGGTAGTGGTGGCGATGCCCTGCTCGTTCCCTCCGAGCAGGAGCAGCCGGTCCCCACGGATCGCGAGGCCGAACGGGTCCGAGACAGGAAGGGCGCGGATGCGGAGTGTCCCGCTGCGCCCCGTTTGGGCGAGTGGTGCGCCGGGCCAGTACGTGGCGTGGACCTCGGAGTCGGAGACGTTGATGGTGCTGACGTCCGCCACGTGGTTGTAGGGCTCCGGGGGGTGCAGGGCCCATGCGGCGTTGCCCCTGTCGTCCCAGCGGACCAGCCCGCCCGCGCTGACGCGATCACCGCTGTAGATCCCCTCGTCGGCGTACCCAGTCCAGAAGCCGGCCCTGTGGTCCGCGACCAGGTGCTTGAGGTGCGTTCCCAGCGGGAACCGGCGCCGGGAGCGGCCGTCGGGGCCGAAAATCTGGCCGGACCGTGCGTTCGGCCCTCGGTTGCCGGAGAGTACGAACCCGCCGCCCGGGAGGGCATCGAAGGCGTCCGGGTCCACGGCCACTCCGTGCAGGGTCCGTTCCCGAACCTCACCCCGGTCGCTGATGACGACGAGGGCGTCGAAGGGCAGGACCGCGGGCGTCGGGACGTCCCGGCCTGCCCACCTGTAGGGAAAACGGGTGTCAGGGCAGATCAGCCAGAGAGCCCGGCCCCACGGATCAATCGTGGAGGCCAGTACCTTCCGCTCGTCGTACTGCCGAGGCAATAGTGCGTAAGGACGCAGTGCCACCTTCGTCAAAAGATCACCTCGCGGGCGAAGGAATGCAACGCTTCATGATCCGGCCTCGGGGAACATCGGTACAGCGGTTATCGGTGAGAACGATCATGGCCGGGTCGGCGTGAGGGTGCTGACGCGGTTCTCGTACTCCCGGCGGGCCTTGCGCTGGGCTGGGACCACCGGGGCGCCTTGGCCGCGCCGTGCGGTCGCCCCCTGGTCGAGTGCGGCGCGCTCGGCGGGCTCCAGGTCGGTGGTGTGGAGGTAGTCGGCGACCTTGCCCGGCATGTCGAGGGTGACCGGCAGCTCTGGGGCGGGGGCGTCCTCCTCGGTGGCGGTGTGGTCGGGCAGGAGGTCGGCGACGGCCGTGCGGATCGCGCCGCGGTGGCCCGGTGGTCGCGGGCGAGGGCGGCGATGGAGCGGCCCTGCAGGTACGCGGTGCGCACGGCGTCGGTCTTCGCGGCTGTGACGGCGGGGCGTCGGCCGCCCTTGCTGCCGTTGGCCTCGGCGGCGCGGAGTCCGTCGTAGGTCAGCTCGCGTTGGAGTTCGCCAGCGGCGAGGGTCTGGACCATGAATTTCACGGTGGACAGCAGTTCTCCGGTGCGCGGGTGGCGGGCGGTGAGGTCCATCGCGGAGAACGCGCCGTCGTGGAAGCGCAGCGCGACCTGGTCGCGGTGGAGTACGTCGAGTACGTCGAGGATGTGGCCGGTGCCGCGGACGAGGCGGAACATCTCGGAGATGTGCACGGTGTCGCCCGGCCGCGCGTAAGTGAGCAGTTCGCGGAACTTCGGCCGTTGGAGGGGGTGGAGGCGGCTGGAGGTGCCCGGGTCCTCCTCGAAAACGACCGGGTCCTCGATCCCGGCCTCGCCCAGGACGAGGTTCTGCCGGGCGGTGGACTGCTGGTCGGTCGAGACGCGCTTGTAGACCAGGTTGGCCACCGAGGGCCCTTTCCATGCGGAGGATCGGACCCTATCTGTCGTCAAACCCTGTCAGTAATCACCATCGGATCTGATTGGATTCGAGCCGCCCGCGGCCCCCGGATTGCACGGGTTCAATGGACGGCGCCGCCCCCCTGTCGTCAAACAATGGCGGGCTCAAGCGGTCAGCACATCACCGCTGTTCAGAAGCCCAGCATGGATCTCTGCCGGGGTGCGGTAGCCGTGGATCTTGCGTGGCCGGGCGTTCAGCTCGCCGGCGATGGCGTCCAGGTCCTCCTGGCTGAAGGCGCGGAGATCGGCTCCCTTCGGCAGGTACTGGCGGAGCAGCCTGTTGGTGTTCTCGTTCGTGCTGCGATGCCAGGGGCTCCGGGGCTTGCAGAGGTAGATCGGGACGCCGGTTGCGGTGGTGATGGCTCGATGCTCGGCCATCTCGCGGCCCCGGTCCCAGGTCAGCGTCCGCCTTAGCTGGGGCGGAATGCCGAGGAGCCGGCGGGTGAGGTGCGGGGCGACCTGCTCGGCCTTGATGCCGTCCGGGAGCGCGACGATGGCGGTGAAGCGGCTGGTCCGCTCGACCAGCGTGGCTATCGCTGAGGGCCGTGTGCCCATCACCAGGTCGCCTTCCCAGTGGCCGGGCACCGTGCGGTCCTCGACTTCGGCTGGGCGGGCGCTGATGGACACCATGTCGCGGATGACGCCCCGCCCGGTGGGCCTGGCGGCGACCTTGGGCCGGCGCATGGGCCGACCCGTCCGCAGCTGCTGCGTGAGGCCGCGGTCGATGGCGTGGCGGCGTCGCGGATCGAACAGGGTGAGGTAGATCGCCTCGTGCGAGACACGCATCGACGGGTCGTCGGGGAACTGGCGGCGGAGCCAGCCCGCGATCTGCTCGGGCGACCGGCGCAGGACGAGTTTCGCTTCCACCAACACGCGCAGGGCGGGTCGCTGGGCGAGCTTCGCCTGCTTCGGGCGATCTCCCGCGAGACCGTGGAAGCGGACCGGCCGAGCCGCCTGGCCACCTGCCGTGCAGTCTCCCCTGCAGCGATACCGCGGGAGATCTCCTCACGCTCGCCGCAGGTCAGGTGCCGGGACGAACGCCGTCTCGGCACCAGCGCACTCCGCCTGACTGCTGGAAGAACCGGCGCACATGATGCATGGGAACACCCACAGCCCGCCCGATCAGGCTGAACGACTCGCCCTGACGCCATCGCCGCCAGATCTCGTCTTGCTGAGCCGACGAGAACCCGTAATCACGCACCTGGACCTCCATACCCACATGATCATCCGTGGGTGGTGCGTTGATCCCTTGAGCGCGCCACCGTTTGCCGACAGGCAGCCGCGGCTTGATCCACCCGCCCGCCGTCAACCCGGGTAGGCGGCGGGCCGTTCAGCCCCGGCCGGTGCAGACTCCCGCTTCCCAGGCCCAGGCCGCGATCTCGACGCGGTTGCGGGCGGCGAGTTTGCGCTGGATGTTGCCCAGGTGGGTCTTGACCGTGGAGTGGGTGACGTAGAGCTCGGCCGCCACCTCTTCGTTGGTGTAGCCACGGGCGACCAGGCGGACGACGTCGAGTTCGCGCTGGGTGAGGGGTTCGGTGAGCCGGGTGGTCGCGCGGGTGGCGGGGGGAGCGGGGCGAGAGCCGGAATTCCTTTGTGGGGGTGGTGCCATGTGCTGCAGGAGGCGGACGGTGATGGAGGGGGAGATGAGGGAGTTGCCAGCGGCTGTCGCGCGTACGGCTTCGGCGAGGAGGGCGGGGGCGCCGTCTTTGAGGAGGAAGCCGCAGGCGCCGTTGCGCAGGGCTTGGTAGACGTATTCGTCGAGGTCGAAGGTGGTGGCGATCAGGACGTTGAGCGGGTCGGGGACGTCGGGGCCGGCCAGCAGGCGGGTAGCTGCCAGACCGTCGAGTCCGGGCATGCGGATGTCGAGGAGGCAGACGTCCGGGCGGAGCCGGCGGGCCGTTTCCACCGCGTCGGTGCCGTTGGCGGCCTCGGCGATGACGTCCATGTCCGGCTGGGCGCTGAGGATCATGCGGAAGGCCGACCGGATCATGTCTTGGTCGTCGGCGATCAGGACCCGGATCTTCATGTCGTTATCGTCGCAGAGGTGGTGGGGCTGCCGGTTGCGTGGTCATGGGCGGTTCGCCTGGGGTGACGGTGGGAGGGGGGATATCGGCGGTGACCTGCCAGCCGGGGCAGCCGTGTCGGGGGCCCGCGGTGAAGTGACCGCCGATGGCCTCGACGCGTTCGGCGAGTCCGATGAGGCCGTAGCCGCCGCGCTGTTGGCCGGGCGTGGGCTGTCCGGTGGCGTCGGCGCCGCGCTGGGCGGGCGGCGGATGGCCGGAGGCGTCAGCCCGGGTGCGGTGTGCCGTGCCGCTTGCGGTCCGGCCGTCGTCGCTCACCGAGACGTCCAGCCGTCTGGGGTCGTCGGCCCGGAGCCGGATATCCACTGTGACCTGTGCGGCGGTGCCGGCGTACTTGCGGATGTTGGTGAGCGATTCCTGCACCAGACGGTGCACGGTGATGCTGATCTCGGGTGGCAGGGAACGTTTCGCGAGCCGGGGGTCGAGGGCGAGCCGAGCCGGCCGGCCCGCGGCCGAGAAGCTCTCAACCAGGTCGCGCACGCGCGTGAGGTCGCGTCCGGGGCGGGTGGCGGCCGGATCCCCCGGAGTGCGCAGCATGGAGACCATGCTGCGCATCGACTCCATCGCCTGTGAACCGGCTTCCTCGATCCCGGCGAACATCCGGTCCAGGTCGGCCGGGGGCGGTGCCTTGCCGGCTGCGGTGACATAGCGGGCTGCCTTGGCCTGCGCGACGATCGCGGTGACATGGTGGGCCACGAAGTCGTGCAACTCCCGGGCGTGCTCCAGGCGCTCGGCCTGGCGGGCAGCCTGCTCCGCGGCCGTACGCTCGCGGTCGCGCAGTGTGTCGACGAGGCGCAGATACAGGCCCAGCACAACCATCAGCACGGTACCGAAGAGGATCACCTGCGCCCCGATGGTCTTCACAAGGTCGTACTCGGATTCCGGAAGCCGGAGGAGCAGCAGCCCGGCGGCCACGCTTGCCGCGGGTACCAAAGCGATGATCCGCAGCAGCGGCTGAAGGCGCACGGTACGGGCGATCATCAGCAGGAGTGCGCACAGTTCCGTCATTCCGGGGGTGTTCTCGGGCCGCTGGGTCAGCTGCAGCTCGGTCACCGACAGCGCGAGTGACGCGGCGACGGCGCAGCCGGCGACGAGGGAAAAGCGCGCGGGCGGTACGAACAGAGCCACCACGCATAGTCCACCGGTGACGATGGTGGCCGCCGTGGTGGGGGCGAAGCCGGTGTTGAGCCCTTCGGTGACGAGCAGGGCGAGGACGGAGACACCCGCCAGCACGAGCAGTACCTGATGTGTGCGGGAACGGCCCCGGACGGCGTGGATCATGCCACCTCACGTTACGGCGGTATCCGGCGGGCCGCCTCGGCTCTTCGGACGATGCGTGCGGGCCGGGCCGTTCGGCATTCCGGTTGATCCGCGGCGGCCCTGTCCCACCGGATGATCGGGATTGCGGGACGGGGGCCGAGTCCACCGTCCCGCACCCCACCCCTTGCCTCGCTGAACCGGAGCCATCCGCCATGTCACACCACCCCGGGGAGACCCCACTCCTTCGGCGAATGCCGCCGCCGGCCGTGGGGGAAGACATCTGGTATGCCGCTTACCGTCACACAAGTGGAGGAAGCAACAAATGAGCCGAGTACGCAAGAGCATCGTCGCCGGATTCGTAGCCCTGACAATGGCCGGCGCAGGAGCCGTAACTGCCACCGCCGCGCCCTCACAAACGCAGACGAAGCCCGTAGCCAGCCAGGCCACCGCCCAAGGCGACGCCACCACCGCCAGCCAGGCCGCCGCCGGCGACACCGCCAAGAAGCAAAGGCGCCTGGGACGCATCACCGAGTGGAACAAGTCCAAGAAGTACGGCTACATCACCTTCAAGGCGCCCAACGGCCGCTACGAGAAGGCCTTCACCTACTTCGACTGGAGCAGGCACCCCTACAACCTGCGTCGAGGAGACACCGTCTCGTTCGTCCACGTCCCGCTGCGCGGACAAGACAGGGCCATGGATGTCAGGCTCGTCTCCGGCAGGTAACCCCGCACACAACCGCACCGGGGGCGGCAGCGCACAGGCCGCCTCCCGGCGCCGTGAAAAACGGGACACTGCCTAAAGGGTGTTGCAGAAGGTCCGTCTCGGGCAGGCCGGAGTGGTGCTTGACCTGCTGTTTCACCCTGCCAGGGCGAGGTTGTGCATGGTGGCGACGGCCTGGACGGCGTGGTGGAGGCCGTCGCCCTTCTGGCGGCAGTCGCGCGGTGCGGGACGATCAGCCCGGTGCCCAGGTAGGCGCCGTCCGCGATGACCGTCGTCCCGGCCGCCGCGGCCGGCAGGTCCGAATCACGCCAGACGTGGGCATCGGCCCTGTTCTCCGGCGCCGGCCGGGCCGAGGCGACGACCAGGCGGGTGTCAGCGTCGATGATGACCTGCACGTTTGCCGAGAAGCGGTAGTTGCGGGAGGAGGCGCCGACCTGCCGGTCGCGGACCGGGATGAGGGTGCCGTCCACGATCCACAAGCGCTCGACATCGGCGGCAGGCCGCGGCGCCGGCTCCAGCGCGAGCAACGGCCGCAGACGGCTACCAGCGGCACCCGGTCCGCCAGCGGCAGGCACCACGGCCGGCCACCGCCCGGACCATCCACGCCTCGTTCACGGACCGCCTTCACCAGCTTGGCGAACCGGTCCATCCGCAAGCCCGTGAACGTCTCCACCCACACCGGCTCAGCCCGCAACACCCCACCCGTACAGGCAGAATGCCCCGAACCAAGCCTTCTGCAACACCCTTTAGCAGCTTCTCCGCTGGCGCGGGCCAGGGCGTCGGTTCACTGCTGATGCGGACGGCCCGATCGCGTCGGCTGCAGCGCGTTGGCGAACACGTAGTCGCCGACGTTGGTGCCGATCTCCCTCCCGTCCTCGGCGTCCCAGCGGAAGTGCACGCCCAGCCACAGTCGGCTGAACTCGCCCTCCTCGGCGACCTGGCTGAAGCTGTTCATCCGGCGGAACCGCTCGAGGGTGTGCGGGTCCTCGGACTGCGCGGTGAACGAGGCGTCGTCACGGCCGAAGAAGTTCTGCATCGCGGCTGCCCACGCACCGGTGAAGTTGGCGTGCCCGGAGGTCCAGGCGATGAAGCACGGGGTCCACGGCCTTCCCGCCCGGTCCGCGCTGAGGGGCTGCCAGTTCGCGTTCTCTCCGCCCAGCGCCTGGATCGCGGACACCGGACGCCATTCGTTGATCGGGCCGTCGAACTTGCTGTCCCAGGCCGCGATCCCGGCATCCGCCAGCGTCAGCGCCGACAGTGCGAACAAGCGGGTCGTCTCGTACGTGTCGAGCTTGAACTTTTTGGCGACCGTCCCGGTCAGCTGGAGCAGCTGCCCCGGGGGGTGGTAGGTGCCGTTCAGGTCGTGGTCCCAGAACCAGCCGATGACAGTCTGTTCGCGGGTGCGCTCGGTGGAGTCGACGGCACCCACGCGTCGCACCTCGTCGACCTGGCGTGCGTACTCCGGGCTGTTCACCATCTCGTCGTAGGAAGTGAAGCCGCGCAGGCTGGGAGGCCGGAACTGCGAACCGGAGCGGAGCACGAACGGCTTCACCTTGCCCCAGTTCGGGGTCACCGCGTCGCCAGGTTCCTGGCAGGCCCCTTCGTCAGCCGTCGCCTCTTCGCCCGTCGGCCGCCAGGCTCCGGGTGTGGTGGTGTCGCCGTCGTAGAGCTCCGGGTTGTCCGAACCGTCGTTCGCCCGGGCCTTGTTGATCTGCCTCACCACGCGGTCGACCACGAGGCGGTCGAGGGGGTCGTGGGCGTGGGGGGAGCGGCCGGTCCGGGCCTCGTACCGGGCGTCGATGAAGGCCTGGTCGCCCGGGTACAGCTCGGAGAGCATCCGGTACGCCGTGCGGTCGATCAGCCGCTCCTCTTCGTCCGCACGCGGCTTCGACGAGTCGGTGGCGTACTTGAGCGGCCGGTTGAGGTATGGCGCGTACTTCATGGTTCCGTACGTGTTCTGGTAGGCGCTCTCGGCGTTGTAGATCGCCGCGAAGACCATGGCCCCGGATCGGGAGAGTTTGCCGGGCGAGGCGTCCCAGCCCCGCGCATTGCGGAACGTCTGAAGCAGGACCTTGTTCCAGTACTGCGTCGGATCGCCCTTGTGCTCCGGCCCGGCGGCGGCCTGCGGCGCAGCGACCGCCACCGGACTCAGCCCGGCAAGCAGGGCACCGGCCACGACGACGGCCCGGAGCCGTCCCAGGCGCCCGCCGGCGCGGGACTTCGAGCGCGGGAGCACGGACTTCGCGGCCGACTGACGGCCATGGTTGGGCATGGGGGGCACGGCGTTCCTTTCGACGTCGCCGATCAACGGCGAAATGGTAATGTCGGAAATGTCGAGATTTGGGTGAACTACGCCGATATGGCGACGCTCTTGCTTTCATCGTTATGTACATGGAAATGCTCATCCGATCGCGGTCGCGATGGGTAGGCAGTGCACCAACTGGCCACGAACGGCCGCACCTTCCCAAGCGCATGCCGCTGCCGCCGCTGGAAGACCTGTGCCGCCCGCTCAGGCCTTCGACCCCTCCCTGCTGCGGACCAGCCGCACGCCTCGGCGAACAACTCAGGCAACGGGGCCCGCCCGTCCAAGCCGAGCCGTGCGGGACCCGTTCTCCGCCCGGCGGAGGCCGTCAACGCGGCTGCGCCCCCTGGAAACCGCCCGGTCGGGGGAGGGGGCTCAAGCCCTGCTCGTTCATCAGGACGCGGGCGGAATGCTCTGCTCGTACTTGAAGACGTTGTGCGGGTCGTACTCCGCCTTGATCGTGCGCAGTCGGTCGAAGTTGGATCCCCAGTAGGCGGTCTCCCAGTCCTGCATGCCCACGTTCGGCACGTTGACGTAGGCGCCATCCACGTAGGGGCGCAGGGCCAGGCTGAATTCGGCGATCCAGGCCTGGGCCTGCGGGGTGAGCGGGTCGCAGACGCCCGGCTCTTCGGAGCGGGTGCCCCAGCCGGCACCGGGCTCGGAGTAGAAGAGCGCGTCGCGGTGTGGGAACGCGGTGCCGCCACGGGGGCTCTTCCTGACCGCCCCGCCGAACGCCTGCGCGAAGAAGTTGCTGTCGTCCGTGGGCGCGTCCTGCATGAACGAGACGATCACATCGATCGCCTTGCTCGGGAACGGCTTTCTAGTGAACTGGGAGTAGAACTTCCAGTTCGCGGGTTCGTCCGCGGTCGGGATCTGGAAGCCGGCATACACGTCGCCCCAGTTACCCACCTGCACCGCCACTTGCGGGCTGTCGATCGACAGGAGCGGGTCCAGCAGCTTCTTCGCCTCCGCGGGTGTTCCTTCCGCGAGGACGGCAAACAGGAGGATCTGGTTCCGGTGGATTTCGAGCTGGGTGCCGAGGCGGTCGTCGGTGTACGGCGCAGTGCGCTGATAGGTGTCGAAGATCCTGCGCAGGTCGCCGATTCCGTCCCAAGTGGCCTGTACGTACGTGACGCTCTTCAGCGGGGCCACTTTGTAGGTGAGTGAGGTGACGATCCCGAAATTGCCGTTGCCGGCTCCACGCAGCGCCCAGAGCAGGTCCCGGTTGTGGTGCAGGTCGACCTCGACCACCTCGGCGCACTCGGCGCCTTCCGCAACCACGACCTCAGCACCGACCAGGCTGTCGCAGGCCATGCCGAGCCAGCGGGTGAGGAAGCCGAAACCGCCGCCGAGTGTCGCCCCGGACAGGCCCACGGTGCCTTCGGTCCCCGTCGTCACCGCGAGGTTCTGCTCCGCGAGCGTGGTCACTGCTTCCAGCTGGCTGAGTCCGGCGCCGACCGTCGCGATACGGGCGGCGCTGTCGATGTGGACCGACTTCAGCTCGCTGATGTCGATCACGAGACCGCTGTCGACGTTCGACCAGCCCTCAAGGCTGTGACGGCCACTCCGGACCCGTACCGCGACGTCGTTCTGCCGGGCCCACGTCAGGGCGTTGACCACGTCCTGGGTGTTCTGGGCGAAGACGATGACCAGCGGGTAGTGGGAGAAGAGCTGGTCCCAGCCGAGGCGGGCGTCCGTGTACCCGGCGTCGTCGGGGCGGACGATGCGGCCGGTCAGCTTCGCCGGCGGGCACTTCGTGTGCTTGGGGGCCTCGTTGACGGCGCTCGCACCGTGGGCCTCCGCGGTCGTGACGCCTTGCGCGACGATCGCGCCGGCACCGGCGACCGCCGTCGCCTTGAGTAGTTTGCGACGGGAAAAGTCGTTCATGGTCCGTCTTTCCTCTCGATCATCGGCAGGCGCCAATAATTCCCTTACGGGCGATTTGGGCGAAGTGGACAGTAGCAAGGACGACTGCGGTGGACTGCGCCGACACACTCGCGATCGCGGCCGTAGAGGCTGACGCCGTAGCTCTCCAGCGCGAACCCGATGCGCTTGGCTGGTGATACGACTGCAGTGCCGGGGCCGCGGATGGGCTGCAGTTCCTCCGGAACCCCCGAGGGCGGGGCGAACCTCGCTGCGGCCCTCATCTCCGACTGCTGCCCATGACGACGAGGCCGGCCGCAGTGGGCCCACACGTAGGTGATTTGAGTATCAGCCACTCATTCTTGACGTGTCGTGAAGGACATAACATTTTGGTTGCCCACTTCGTCACTCAGCTGCTCGCGCACACCTACACCTGGGCGACGAGCTCGTACTTCAGGAGCGAGTTCGGGAGCACGAGTCCCAACAGTGCTCGGTACTACGACCGCATCAACGCCGACACCGTGGACCACATGGACAAGATCTCCAAGGTGACCGGGCGCGCGGCCGGAGACATCCTCGCGATCAAGTACGAGGCGGGCGCGAGCGGCGGGACCGGGCACACCGCCGTGGTTCGATCGCTCGCCGGCACGGTGACCACCGACGCCGACCCGAACACGACCGAGTACGTGGTCGAGGTCCTGCGATCAGGGATCAAGATCCAGCGCCGCACCGCCAACCATGCACGAGCTCGTCAGGGGCGGGGCAATGCTCCGCTCGGGTGCTGGTGTCGGAGTTCACGGATACGCTCGCGTGTCAGCCAGGCGACCGGGCTGTCCGGCTCGACCAGGTGTTCGCAGATCCGCAGCATGCGTTGGTAGGCGTTCAGGGCATCGGGTATGCGACCGACTTGGCCGTACACCTCGGCCAAGGCTCGGATGCTCCGGAATGTGTTGGGGTTGTTCTCGCCGAGGACCCGGACGTGATCGGCGGTCAGTGGTTCCAGTTCGCGGATGGCGTCGGCGTATTCTCCGGCCAGGCCCAGGTATTCGCCGCGCCGCATACGCGCCCAGAGTGTGCCCGGGTCGTCGGCGCCCCAGACTCGGACCGCCTGTTCGACGTCCTGACTGCTGGCGGTGAGGGCGGTGTCGAGGCGCCCTGCGAGCGCGTACACCATGGTGCGTCCGATGCGGGCGGATGTCGTCACGTCCATGGCTTCGCCCAGTTCTGCGTCGCAGCGCGCGGTGACCTGGTCGGCGAGCCGGATCGCCTCGGTGAAGCGTCCGATGCGGGCATAGGCGTGGGCAAGGTTGAACTCGGTCCAAGGACGCACGTGGTAGCCGGGGTCGCCGATCCGTTCCCAGCCCTGCAAGGCGAGTTCGTGCAGCCGCACGGCGGTGGTGTAGCGATCGGGGTCGGCGAAGTCCTGGCCCGACTCGAGGTAGTTGTTGGCCAGGATGCTCCGGCGCATCAGAGTGCGTGGGTCGTCGGGGCCGTGATGGCCGGCATACCAGTCCACGACCGTGGTGTTCAGGGCGATGGCTTCGTCGTGCCGGAGCTGGCCGCCATAGACCAGGGCCAGTGCGTACCGGGCTTCGGTGGTGGCCTCGCAGTCGGTGCCGAGCAGCCGTTCGTGGTCGGCGACCACGACACGCCCCGTGCGGATGGCGCGGGAGCTGTCCACGACAGTCCACAGGTGATGCACCGACCAGGTCCGCAGGAACAGTGTCGCGTCGCGCGCATCGGTCCACTCCGGAGGGCCGCCGGGGCCTTGGAGGTGCGGTCGGCACACCTCCCACAGGGTGTCGATCTGGGCGATGAGGCGTTGGCCCAGCGCCAGTCGGAGCTGCCAGGGCCGGCCCCGGCCGCGGCTCGTCCCGCTTGCCTGCGCCGAGCACTGGGCGCGTACGAGCAGAGCTGCGTGGCCGACGTGGGCGGGGAGGTCGCCGGCGCGGGCGGCCCGGTCGCGTAGCACCCGTTGTGTGAACCGGTGCATCAGGACGGACTCGCCGTCGACCGTGAAGGTGAGCAGCGACGCGTCGGCGAGGCGCCCCAGTTCGCTGTCCACTTCCACTGCGGACGGGGTGTGGCGCAGGCGTGTCCCGAGTGGACCGGTGATGAGGCCGTGTACCACATCGCGGGGTACGCCACCCGGCGACAGCACCGCCAACAGACCGGCGAGCACACCTGCCAGGGCATCTGCGGCTTCGACGTCCTCCACACCCATCAGGGTTGCCTGCGCCGCTCCGCGCGGGTACGGATCTCCGGAATGGGGGAGCAGCAGACGGTCCACCGGTGTTGCCCGAAGCCGTGCGAGCACCGTGGTGTAACCCAGGGCTGAGCTGCGGATCACGGCGGCGACCTGGGCGAGCGCGAGCGGCAGGCGGCCGAGTTCCTCGGCGAGTTCGAGGGCGGCGGCCGGGTCGTCGATCCCGGTGCGGGCGTGCAGGAAGTCCACGGCCTCGGCCGCGGTGAAGGCATCCACATGCACCGGCGTTCCGAGGTACTCGCAGGATCGGTCCGTGCTGGTGACGATGACGCGGGCGGCACCGGCCGACGGGAGCCACGGTCGGACGGTCTGTGGGGCGGGCACGTTGTCGAAGACCAGCAGGGTGCGTTCGCCGGCCTGCGTCTCGAGCCATTCGCGGGCGGCGTTGGCCGCGGTGACGGCGTCGTCGCGGTCGTCGGCCACCCCGACGGCCCGAGCCAGGCGTTCCATGCCGGCCACGGCCTGGTCGTCGTCCTCGGCAATGATCCAGGCGACCACCGGCCAGCCCTCGGCGATGCGTGTACGTGCCACCGCCGCGGCCAGTTGGGTCTTGCCGGAGCCCCGGGCACCGGTCACCGCACCGACCACGGCCACCCCGTCGAGCTGCTCCAGCCGTTCCCGCACGGCGGCCCGCGGCTGATAGCCCGGCGGTTCGCGGGGGATGTCCCCAAAGACGATCCGCGGTTGCTGCGGAACCGGTTCCGGACCACGGGGGCGATGAGCCCACATCACCAACATCGGCGACGCGACGGTGGTGCCGAGTCCGGCCAGTGCGAGCGCCACATCGAGCTCCATGGCCGGGTCGCTCAGTCGGCACACGCCCCAGACCCCGAAGAACAGTGCAGCCGACGCGATACTGGCAACGAGCCAACGCACGGCATCGCGCAACGTGCCCCCTTCCCCCTCCGGCGCCCCCGGCACCTCCACCTACTCTGCCGGGGCACTGAGGACCGCGCCACGGGAATCGCCGGTTCGCCCGCGAGCGACGTGATGTGGCCGACCCTGGCCCCGACCCCGGTGGGCGTGGGTACGTACGGAGTTCGGCAGGCTGGGGGCCGGAGTCATGGCTCGGAGGGCAGGCGTCCCAAACCACCCGCTGAAGCACCTCAGTGGGGAAGCTCCGGACTACTCCGCTCGACACGGAAGTACATGGCCGGACGGGCCCGCGCATGCTCCTCGAACGCAGCCACCCGAAGCTGATCTATTTTATACCGCTCCACTCGCCCTCCCCGTCACCACCTCGTTCGCCAAGACACGATCATGGCACCCGTTCACGTCACACTCCATGCTGTCCACTCGCCGGAAGCTGTAACGGTCTGTCATGAATCACATGAAGTGGACCAGAGCCAGAAAACGGACAGCATGTGCTCACCACTTCGGGAGGCAGCTGTGAGGGCCGCTGTGTACGAATGGTTCACGAGCAGCGGCAGCACCGGTTGCCGGCGCTCAGTGACGGTAGGAGGCTGCCGCGATCTCGATGAAGGATCGGATCAACGGGTTGGTGTCACCGTCGTTACACACCGCCACCACTCGGCTCGGCACCATGTCGATCAGCGGCACCACGACCAACTCCGCGGGCAGGCCGTGTCCGAGGGGGCCAGGCCGACCGTGCCGTTCCACAGCACGGCGTGCAGGCATTCCTGGACGGCGTGCACCACTGGGCCCTCGCGCGGCGTGCCGCCGTTCCAGTACGACTGCCAGATGGGGTCGGTGCCCTGCGGGAACTGGAACCAGCGGCGGTCGCTCAGCTTCGCCAGCCGCAGCCGGTCGCGGCGGGCCGGCGGATCGTCGGCGCGCAGGACCACGCCGACCGGATCGGTTCGCAGCGCACGCACCGTCAGGGCGGTCTCGTCGAACGGCGCCCGGGTCAGGGCGACGTCGACCAGTCCGGTGCGCAGTCCGCATGTCGGGTCGGTCAGAGCGGTGTCGCGGATGCGGATGTCGATGCCGGGGTGGGTTCGGCGGTAGGCGACGGCCAGCCTGGACACTCCCGGGTCGGTGCCGTCGCCCAGGATGCCGACGGTGGTGGTCGCGGCGTCGGCTGCCGCGCTCACGCGTACGCGGACGCGGTCGGCATGGTCGAGCAGGGCCCGCGCTTCGTCGAGGAGCACTGCGCCCACCGGAGTGAGCGTGACGCCGGTGGGTGAGCGGACGAACAACCGGGCCCCGACTTCGGCCTCCAACCGCTTGATTGCCCGGCTCAGCGGCGGCTGACTCATGTGCAGTCGGGAGGCTGCCCGGCCGAAGTGGAGTTCCTCGGCGACGGCCACGAAATAGCGCAAGGTCCATAGCTCCACACTGCAACGATACCCACGGGGTATCAGCGCTGCAGGATGGGTCCTGGACACGGGCAGGTCCACGGCGGTGCACTTGTGAGCATGACCGAAGAAGTAGAGGCCAAAGCGCCGAAGTCCGACCCCGCCGTATCGGTAGTCGGTTCCTGCGAAGGCGAGACCATCGTTCTGGGCACCACGCGCATGCGGGTTCTGGAGGACGGCAGCCACACCGGGCACCGCCTCGCGATCGCCGAGTCCGTCCTCGCCCCGCACACCCAGGGACCGCCGCAGCATCGCCACGCTCAGCACGACGAGGGCTTCTACATCCTCTCCGGGACCGTGCGGTTCACCGTCGGGGAAGAGGACCACGACGCCACCACCGGCACGCTCGTGATGGTTCCGCCCGGTACCCCGCACACCTTCGCCAACCTGACCGACCAACCCGCCGTCATGCTCAGCACATTCACCCCCGACCTGTACGTGCAGTACTTCCGGGACCTCCAAGAGGCACTTGCCGACGACCGGCCGATGACGCCACAGGCCAACATCGACGCGATGAGCCACTACGCGACCGAGCCTGCCACCGACCTCGACTGAAACAGTCGATGGCTCTCCGTGAACCGATGACCCTGAACGGGAACGATGAACATCGCCTACTGGATCGTCGCGGGACTGTTCGCCCTCTTCTACTCGGCGCGACCGGCCTGATCCTGCCGCCGCTGACGGGCATCGCGCTCCCGCTGGCGCCGGCCGCGGCCATCGGCTTCGTACTCCTCCAGGCAGGTGCGATCGCCGTCCACCTGACCGGCGAAGACCGCCGGATCGCACTCAACGTCGGGCTCACCGCCACTGCGGCTGTGACCATCTGGCTGGCCATCGCCGCGCTCGACCCGGTTGTCCCGGGACAGGACCGGGTGCTGCTAGTGCTGTGACCGGGAAGGGTCATCGGGTCGCTGGCGCTGGTCAAACCCCAGCCCGCAGCATGGCCGGATGCCCGATGACGCCCTGGCCCTGTGGCCCCTTGCCCTCGCGGGGCGTGGTCAGAGGTCGGGGCTATGGTGCTGCCTCATGAAGATCGAATGCCTTCTCGAGGACCTGAACAGCGACGACGCCGCGCGGGTGGAGGCCGCTGCCGCACGGCTGGCGGAGCAGGCCGACCGTGTGCTGCCGACCCTGCTGCGGAATCCGGGCGATGCGCGGCGGACTTCTGATCTGAAGCCGGTCATGAAGGTGTTGAGGCGCATCGGGCCGTCCGCCTTCGACGCCCTGCTGGCGGCCTGGCGCGCGAAGGAGGTGTCGGACTGGGAGGCGGGCCGGCTCCTCACGGCGTTCGACGAGCGCTGCGCCGGCCAGTACGCGGCCCTGGCGGCCGATCCGGACTTCGCGACGTCGGACAACGGCTTCGCCGGGCTCGCCAGGCTGCGGGCGGACTCCGAGGCCGGGCTGACGGCCCTGGTGGGCTGTTTCGTCCGCGGCGGCCGTATCCCCTACAAGGCATCCGACTACGCCCGGCTGCTGCACGACTCCTTCCGGCCGAGGCTGCGCTTCCTGCGCCGCGACCCGGCCGCGCCCCCGGGGATCCGGCGGGCGGCGAGGACGGCGCTGGTGGCGGGCGGCGGCGTCGACGCGCTCGACGACCGCGATCGGGCGGCGGTCGAGCGGCTGATACGGGTCAAGATCCTGGACGAGATCCCCGAGCTTCCGTCGACGACCCTGAGCGGCTGGTGGATGGCCGTGCCCGGGACGTCGTACGAAGGAGTCTTCGAGGCCCTCGGCCTGCACGACCCGCGGCCGCTCACGGTCGCGGCCGGCATCGAGGCCGCGGAGGGCCGATGGATCCAGGTACCGGGGCCGGACGGCGCCGACCGCACCGTGGGGCGGGTCTTCGTCACCCCGGAGCTGAACGGCTGGCGCCTGGTCTTCGGTGCCTTCGAACTGCTCGTCGGCGACGATCTCTGGGAAGGCATGATCGAGACGGCCGAGCGGGTCAGCGTCCACTGCGGCCAGGCCCAGTTCTTCTTCCTGGACGACGCCGGCGGCTCCGACATATGGATGGTCGCCGAGAACGGCCGGGTGATCCGTCGGTACGCCGCCGAGGGCGACCCCGAATGGGAGGGCGACCCGCTGCCGTGGGAGACCCTCGCCGCCGACGAACCGGGCTTCAACCCCGAGTACGACGAGCCCAACGCGGGCACCACGGGCGCACGGTCCGCCTGCGGGCACCTCTCGGTCGACCCCGGCGAGGTCGGCCCGGACACCGAGCGGCGGGGCCACGGCTGGCTGGCCCTCACCGCACCGGGCGTCGGCCACGGCGCGTTCCCCGGGACGCTCCGCCTCTAGCGCCCGTCCGACCCTGATCAGCCGGACAGGCCCTGACGCCAGCCTCCTGCTCGGGGGACGACTCGGCGGGATGAGGTTCGGTTACGGCACGCCCCCGGCCTCCCACCACCACTCCCCGCCACCGCCTTGACTCTTCTCCGGCACGACTACGGGTCACCGAATCGGTCCCGGCCGGACACCCGGAGCCGGCTCACAACGAACAGTGAGCCCCCCCAACACCGCTGTGCTGCGTCGGAGGGGGCTCACTGGTTCCGGAACTGAGTATCGAGGTTGTCGGCGGGGAGGACTCGACACCGCTGGCTTTGTAGGTGACTGCCTGCCTGGTGTCGGGGTGACGGTCGACCAGCTGGTGCTGACGGATACGGAGGCCCGGGTTGCCGTGCGATCACGAGCCGCGTCGGCGGCCTGTTTCGGATGCGGGCAGAGATCTCCGAGAGTGCACTGCTACTACCAGCGGATTCTGGCGGATCGTCCGGTCGCTGGCCGGCGTGTACGAATCGAACTGCGAGCGCGTCGACTCGTATGCGGGAACGCGCACTGCGCCCGTCGGACGTTTGCTGAGCAGATACCGGCCCTGACCCGTCGCCACGCCCGCCGCACGGACGCTCTCACCGCCCACCTCACGGACGTGGCCCTGTTCCTGGGTGGCCGGCCGGGAGCTCGCCTGTCCGAGCGAATGGCGATCGACACCTGCAAGGACACTTTGCTTCGGCTGATCCGTGTGCTGCCGTGACCACCCCCGGCCTGGTTCTCGTGCGGCGGCGCCAGACGCCGACCGCATGCGGGCGCGCACCTGATCGCAGGCAGTACACGAGGGCGGCCCCGGCAGGCGGGGGCGCCCCTGCTCCGCATTCGATGGCTCTGCCCGACGCCTATTCGTCCGCGTCGTCGTCCTCGGCTTCGGCTGGGTCGCGCAGGGGCCGCAGCGCCCCGCCGGTCGGGCCGGAGCCGCGGAAGCTGTAGCGGCCGAGCACGTTGCGGTTGGCGTGCTCGAGCGGGGAGAGCCGGGCGACGTCCTCGTCCAGGGCGACGTCCTCGTCCAGGACGGCGTGCTCGCGCTGGGCGGCGGGCAGGGCCCGCAGCTGCTCGGACTCGCCGAGGAATGCCCGAACACGACCGTCGTCTACGAACCCGCTGCCTGACCCCCGACAGACAGCCTGACCAGCGCAGCAACGGCAGGAAAACGGGCATGGCGCCTCGTGCGGCCGGTGTCTGATCCGTAGCAGCGGTGCCGAGGATGGCCTGGGTTTGGCTGTTCAGGTCGTCTTGCGGGCGGAGCGGCCCCAGGCGGTGACGAGGGTGTAGCCGAGTTCATGCGTGCCCGGGGCCGTGAGGTGGCCGATGGCCTGGGTGAAGTCGGTGTCGTTGATGAGCTGGGTGGCGAGGATCTCGGTACGCATGGCGCTGAAGGTGAGTTCCCAGAAGCGTGCGGTGTGGCTGTCGGCTCTGACGAGGGGGACATCGGCGGCCATTCCGACGTCGGTCAGGCCGGCGTCGATGAGCGGGGTGGGGTAGGCGCGGGCGTAGTTCAGGTCGCTGTCGAGCGTGCTGACAAGGGCATGGTCGTAAGCCCTGGTCATGGCCCGCACCGCGGGCTGCGGGGAGCTGGCGGACATGGTGTTGATGACGTCGCTGACGATGAGGTGTCCGCCCGGGGTGAGCCAGGACACGAGGCGGGGCAGTACTTCCTCCCTCTGTGGCAGGTGGCACAGGGTCAGCCGGGCGTGGATGAGGTCGAAGCCGGGGGCCGGGAGTTCGGCGTCCGCGGCCGTGTGCACGTCGGCTTCCCAGATGTGTACTCCCGGATGGTCGGCCGCGCGCAGCAGACTGGCGTCGCGGTCCAGCGCGATGACCTCGCCGTCCGGGCCGGCCTGCCCGGCCAGCCAGGCTGCCACGGTCCCGGGCCCCGCCCCGACGTCCATGCAGCGAAGCCCGGCCAGAGGGCCGAGGTCGGCGATCCGGCGTCGGCTGAAGGGGTCGAAGACCTCACCGATCAGTGCGATGCGTTCGCGTTCGAGCGGTTGGTCGAAGCCGTAGAGGCGGCTTCCGTACTTCTCGAGTTCCACGGTTTCCACGAGCGGACAATATAGTCACGCAACAGATTCAACCAACTACTCTCTGTGGAGCTGCGGTGTTGACGACGGACCCCTCCCCTCACCAGGACGAACAGGCGGGGACCTGTGCAGAGCTGGTGGCAGGGCTGCGGAGCACCCCGCCGCACCTGCCGTACGGGCTGCTGTGGGACGAGCACAACACCGCGCTCTACGACCGGATCCGCGAACAGCCGGAGTACTACCTCAACCGGCTGGAAATGCAGCTACTCCGGTCCCACGCGCCCGACATCATCGCCACCACGGGCGCCCGCATGCTCCTCGAACTCGGTGCCGGCACCGGGGAGAAGGCGCTGCCGCTCCTGGCGCACATGAACTCCCCGGCCCGCTACACCCCGGTCGACATCAGCAACAGCGCCATGAGCCGGCTAGCCGCCCGCCTCTGCGCCACATCGCCCGACACCGTCGTCCGCCCCGTCGTGGCGGACTTCACCCGCCCCTGGCCCCCCGCACTCCGCTCGACAGAGCCGGGCCCGCTCCTGGCCACGTTCCTGGGCAGCACCCTGGGAAACCTCCTGCCGACCGAGCGCCGGACCTTGCTGGAGCGCCTGGCGGCCGCATTGCGCCCGCACGACACCCTGCTGCTGGGCGTGCCTCTGCTGCACGACCCCGACACCATGGTGGCCGCCTATCGCGACGCGGCCGGACTCATGGAGGCGTTCTACCTCCACTGCCTGCACATCCTCAACCGGGACCACGGCACGGACTTCGACCTCGGCGGCTTCGCCCACCACGTGACGTGGGCAGCCCGGGAAAGCCGCGTGGAGATCGGCTTGCGCGCCCTGAGCGACCAGCGGGTCCTGGTCCCCGGCCGCCCCACATCCCACAGGGTGGATCTGGCCTGCGGCAGTGTCGTGCGCGCAGTAGTGGCCGCCCGCTTCACGGCACGGCAGCTCCAGGGCGAGTTGTCGGAGAGCGGATTCGAGACCGTACACCTCCTGCAGGAACCGAGCGATCGCTATGCACTTCTGCTGGCGCGCAGACGCGAAGGGTGCCCGCGGGGCCCCTATGCCGTTGTCCGGGAGGAGACGGCCAGCCGATTCCAGGGGTGATGAATCGTTCGTTCGGGTGAGCTGGAGCCGGAAGCGAAGCGGAGCCGGTGGCCACTGCGTTGTGCAGGGTCCGATATCCACGAAACGCAGAGGCCCCACGGATGACGACCGACTTGCGGACCCGGAAGTTCGACCGCTTCTTCGACCTGCTCGACACTGACGGCAACGGTTTCATCGAGCCACAGGACTGGACCAGGACCGCTGATGCGTTCCTGCGCAGCTTCGACCACGCCGAAGAATCCCCCCAGGCGAAGGCACTCCACCAGGCATACGAGCTGGTCCACCAGCGGATCTGTTCGGCCATGGACACCGACGGGGACGGACGCGTCAGCCGGCAGGAGTTCCATGCCGGTCTGCATCGCCACGTCGCAGACCCCGCCCTCCTGGACCGGACGTTCCGTCCCGCACTCGACGCGGAATTCGACACGGCCGACATCAACGAGGACGGCGTCCTCGGTGGAGCGGAAATCCAGCGGGTCTGGGATGCCTGGGGCATGTCCACCGCCGACGCGGAAACCGCGACCCGGTACATGGATCAGGACGGAGACGGCCGGATCAGCCGCGACGAGTACTACACCGCCTGGCGGGAGTACCTGATCAGCGAAGACCCCAACGCGCCGGGAAGCTTCCTGCTCGGACACCCGTAACCGAACTCCCGCCTCATGGCCGCCTGAGCGGCAGGGCACCCTGCAGCTGGATGCGGGCGCACGATCCGACAGGCCGGCGCGGTGTTCTCGAATGCCCACAACCACGGTGCAGCCGCCCGCGGAGCGGGGAATACCGCACGGTTCGAATGACGCTCCCCACCAGCTGGAGCCTCCGCCTGGACGCCGGCACGGCGTGAGGCGTACGCGAACGACCAGCAGCAGGCCAGCAGCCTCGTCGCCGTCACCGCCCGTTCGAACGGGCAGAAGGCCGACCAAGACCCCTTCGAGTGGCTTCCGCCGGCCTCCGAGGCGCTGTGCCGGTACGCCTCGGAGTAGACCGCCACCAATCTCCGCTGGCAGCTCGCCGTCGACCAGAACGAGCAGGACCGCCTTGCACGACATCGCGGCCAGCTGCGGCAGCAACACTGTCACCTACACCCCCGTCCCGCAGTAGCGGAACGCCGCTCGCGGGAAGTCAGGTTCATCAGGCAGCCCGGGACCAGTGGATGCCCTTCAACGGCTACGGGCGGATCCCGTAGCCGTTTGCTGATCACTGCGCCCCCGCCGGATCCGTTCCGGTGGGGGCGCACTGCTGGGCGGGGTCAGCCGATGCAGACGCGGCCCCGGCAGAACCGCGGATTACCGCGCCCACGGTCATCGTCGTCGCCGGTCTCGGGGACGTCCGGGACCTCGGGCACCTCGAACGTCGGCGGCGGAGTGGGGGTCGGCTCCGGCTCCAGGCCCGGGAACCCCGAGACCGCCTCCGGGGCCTTCGCCAGCCGGCCCGCCCTTCACCGCACGGCGACGTCGGCATCGGCGAGCACTGCGTGGAGGATCTGCCCGACTTCGTGCGGTACCGGCTCACTCACCACCTGCCCAGCCTCCCCGGCCAAGACGCGGGCCGTACGCGCGAGCTCGCCGATCACCACATGCTGATCATGCGACAGCCTCCGCAGCAGCCCGGCGTCCAGTGCGCGGTGCGCAGCGCGTCGCCGAGCTGGACCAGGCCCTGAGCCTCCTCCGGGCGGCGGCGTGCCAGGAGGCCGACCGTCCACGCCGTGACCGTGGCTTCCGCAACCCGGCGATCGCCACGGCCAGCGATTGTCACCGGCCTTACGCGCGCCTGGGCACGCACTCGTCCCGGGCCGTTCAGAGGGTGACGACGACGAACTTTGTCTGTGTGTAGTGGTGGAGAGCCTCTGTGCCCATCTCGCGGCCGTATCCGCTGTCCTTGTAGCCGCCAAAGGGGCCTTCGACCATGCCCGCCCGCCAGCCGTTGACGAAGACCGTGCCGGCCTCCAGCTGGGCGGCGAGGCGGTGGGCGCGGCCGAGGTCAGAGGTCCACACTCCGGCCGACAGGCCGTAGTCGGTGTCGTTGGCGAGTTGAACGGCATGGTCCTCGTCGCTGAAGCGGGTAACGGTCAGGACGGGGCCGAAGACTTCCTCACGGGCGATGCGCATGTCGTTGGTGACGTCGGTGTAGACGGTCGGCTGCAGATACCGGCCGGCCGTCTCGGCGACCTTTCCCCCTGTCGCGAGCGTGGCACCCTCCTTGCGGGCGATGTCGAAGTACTCCTGCACTTTGTGGAACTGGGCCTCCGTCACCGTCTGGCCGTAGGACTCACCAATGGTGACGTCGCGCAGTTCGGCCAGGACTGCGTCAACGAAACGGTCGTGGATCTCGTCGGCCACGAGCAGACGGGGCAGAGAGAAGCAGATCTGTCCCGCGTTCGCGGTAAACGCAAACACCACGTCCTTCGCCGCGGCCTGGAGATCGGCGTCGGCGAAGATCACGTTGGCTCCCTTGCCGCCCAGTTCCAGGGTGACGGGGATCAGCCGCTCCCCGGCGTCGCGGGCGATGGAACGCCCGGCCGCGACCGAGCCGGTGAACGCGATCTTGCGTACGCGGGGGTGCGCGACCAGGGCTTTGCCCACGCCGTCGCGGTCGCCGGTGACCACGTTGAGGACGCCGGCCGGCAGACCGGCTTCGGTTGCGATCCGGGCCATCTCCAGCGTGGTCGCCGAGGTGAACTCCGAGGGCTTGCTCACTACCGTGTTGCCGGCGGCCAGCGCCGGGGCGATCGCGCGCGCGGCCTGGTTGATGGGCGCGTTCCACGGAGTGATGACGCCGACCACGCCGAAGGGCTCCCGCCGGGTGAAGGCGTGGTGTCCGGCACCGACGTCGACGGTGTCACCCTGGGGAAGGTTCACCAGTCCGGCGTAGTACTCGAAGAAGTCGGCCGCCCAGGTCAGCTCGAAGGGCCCCTGCCAGTTCGGCTTGCCGCCCTCCGCGACCTCCAGCGCGCCCAGTCGGTCCGCATCGGCCCGCAGGCGTACGGCGATCTCGGCCAGTATCCGGCCCCGCTCGGTCGGCCTGCGATCCCGCCACTCCGCGAGGGCGGCAGCCGCCGCGTCCACCGCACGCTGCACATCCTCGGGGGAGCCCACCGCGATCTCGCCGACCGCTGCGTCCGACCAGGCCCTCCATTCGCCGTTCGCGGGGGCCATTTCCGCACCGTTGACCCAGTGTGAATAACGCTTCGTCATGGCAGTAGTCCTTTGCGTTTCTTTATTTCTCGACGTATCTGATCGCGGCCCGTACACGCCTTGGCCGCTGTGATTGCACGGATCAGATATCACCCGTGCTAACCCCGGGAATTGATGGCCGGTGGCCCGGCCATCACCCGAAATTCGGTGCTCGGGGTGCTTCTCGTACTCCGGGGTTCAGGACCGGCTTTGCACGATCTTGGCGAGGCGGGCGGCCTGCACGTCGATGGCCTGGGGGCCGTTACCGGTGAGCAGGCCGTGCTTTTCGTCCCAGACCACTTTGACCCCGGAGGGGTTGAGGGCGAGGCTGACGTTGTATCCGGCGTCCTTGAGTGCCACATCGACGAAGTAGGGAAGCCGGGTGCGCTTCCCGGGAACCTTGGGGTACTGCGAGGCGAGCACGATCCGTTCGGCCATTTGCGCAAACGTGGTGATCTTGGCGCCCTTGAGGGCGTGCTCGGTGTTGGTGATGACCTCGCCGTCCCCCGTGATGCGGTACTTGGCCGAGGTGAGCGCGACGGGGCCGTGGCAGATGAGTGAGATCGGGACACGGTTCTCGCGCAGGCTGTGCAGCAGTTCACCCATCCATGGGTTGTCGTGGAAGTCGACCATCGGACCGTGACCGCCGGGCATGTGCACGAAGGCGAGGTCCTGGAGGGAGAACGGTGTGTTGGGGTCGCGGTGCTTCTCGATCAGTTCCTGGATCGAGAAGTACTTCATCTCCGGCAGTGCCTCGAAGCTGGCGACGACCTCGTCCCGGATGGAGATGGCTTCCTTGTCCGTCTTGGGCAGAGGGGCGGAGACGGAGATGCGTCCGAGATGGCGCCGGGACAGGGCGAGTTCGGCGTTGCGGCGCTTGACGAGCTTGGGGTTCTTCTTGCGCAGGCCCTCGGGAGTGAACCCCTTTTGGGCGTTCTGGATGGTCGTGCGGGCCGCCACGGTGCCCGTGTTCTTGCCGCCCATGAAGTTGAGCCCCAGGCCGTTCATGTCGATCTGTGGCGGCTTGCCGTCCGGCGTGGCGAGGATGAAGTCGTAGTCCTTCTCGAACTGGGCCAGGACCGCGGCGACCTCGACGAGGAAGAATCCGGTGGGGAGGCCGGGGTGGTCCACGGGTTCGCTCAGGTGGAGCGTGCGTGCCGAGGAGAGCAGGATGAGGGCTTGGGGCCGGGAGGTGGCGGATTTGGACATGGCGATTGTCTCCGGTCTAGTTCTGGGTGCAGCTGGGCGGCTGGACACCGAAGCCGGTCCGGCAAGGGGTGCGGGGACGGCGTGTGGTGGCCGCTTTGGCGACTGTCTTCGGCGGGCTGCCGTCGCTGTGCGGTGTGTCAGTTCTCGTTGGCGCGGGCTTCGGCGAAGTCGTCGGCGTCGGTGGAGTAGGCGAGATCCCTGGCGGCTTCCAGGGCTGTAAGGCGCTCGCGGAGGCCGACGGTAACGAGTTCGTAGGCGTCGGAGCCGAGGGTGAGGCGCTTGGGTGCCTCGCCCTGGTCGGCGGAGGCAATGATGGCCGCGGCGATCTTGGCCGGGTCGCCCGGGCTGGAGAGGGCAGGCATCTCTCCGGTGAGCATGCGGCGGAGCAGGCCGGGTGCGTGATCGGCGTACTCCGGCATGGGCTTGGTCAGGTCGGCGCTGCCTCCGGCGAACTCGGTACGGGCGCCGCCCGGCTCGACGAGGGTGACGCCGATACCGAAGGGGGCGATGTCGGCCGCAGCGGACTCCCAGAAGCCCTCGATGCCCCACTTGGTGGCGTGGTAAAGAGACAGGGCCGGCAGTGCGATCTGTCCGCCCATGCTGGAGAGCTGGATGATGAGGCCGCCGCCCTGTGCGCGCAGGTGAGGGATCACGGCGCGGGCGAGCTGGATGGACCCGGTGAGGTTCGTTGCGATCTGCCGGTCGATCTGGTCGTCGGAGGCTTCTTCCGCCGCGCCGAGTAGTCCATAGCCGGCGTTGGACACGACGACGTCGATGTGTCCGAGATCCGCGAACGCCTGCTCGACCACCTTGCGCATCCGGGTGGTGTCGGTGACATCCAGTTCGGCGTGCCAGAGGAGGGAGCCGTGCTTGGCTGCCAGGCTGTCCATGGCCGCTGCGTTGCGGACAGTGGCCGCGACGCGGTCCCCGCGGGTGAGCAACTGCTCGGTGAGCTGGCGCCCGAAGCCTGACGACGTGCCGGTGTTGAACCACGTCTTGTTCGTCATCTCGATCTCCTGCAGTTCGGTAGGTGCCGCGTCGGGGGTCCGGACTCGCGGGCCCTGGCCGCCGGAGGATGCCGGGGCCCGCGACCAGATGGCTGTCGGGGAGGAAGGAAGCGGTAGGCGGATGCAGATCACCGACCGTCCCGACCAGCCGAGGAGCTGACGCGGTCTGCGGGTCAGTTGAAGGCGTTGACGCCGGTCAGTTCCGCTGACCAGGCCCACAGTCGTTCGGCCTCGTCGGGGTCGATCGCGTACTCCTGGACGTCGCCCTGTTCCGTAGCGGGGTCGAAGGCGGAGGCAATGTCGACGTCGTTGAGGTACAGACCGCCCTTGCCTTCCAGGAGCGGCGAGGTGGCGGCCCAGACCTGGGTCGCGGCACCGGCCTGAGGCGACTTGCCAAAGTTGGGGGTGAGGTTGCCGTCGGCGTCCATGGCGCCGGCTGCGACCAGATCGGCATCGCTCAGGTAGCGCCCCAGCGGCGTAGCGATGACGCCGGGGTGCAGGCTGAAGGCGCGGATGCCGGCGTCACGCGCCAGGCGGTCAAGGTGGACGGCGAAGAGGGAGTTCGCCGTCTTCGACTGCCCGTAGGCGGCCCAGCGGTCGTATTCGCTGTGCTCGAAGAACGGGTCGTCCCACCGCATCGGCGAGTAGAAGTGCCCCCGCGAGGAAACTGCAACGACGCGGGCGTCACTGTTCAGCATGGGCCAGAGCCGGTTGATGAGCGCATAGTGCCCGAGGTGGTTCGTGGCCACCTGGAACTCCCAGCCCTTGGGGCCGACCCGGGTGAGCGGTGTGGCCATCACACCGGCGCTGTTGATGACCAGGTCGATGCGCCGGCCGCCGGACTCGAGGCTGCGGACGTAAGCGGCGACGGTGCTGAGGTCGGTCAGATCCATCTCACCGACTTCTACTCGGGGAAGGTCCTTCAGCTCCCCGAGGGCGAGGTCCGGACGACGAGCGGGAACCGCAACGGTGGCGCCGGCGCCGGCCAAGGCCCGCGTGGTCTCCAGACCGATGCCGGAGTACCCGCCCGTTACGACGGCGAACCGACCCGTGAGGTCAATCCCCTCGAGTACATCGGCCACAGTGCTCTCGGGGCCGAAACCACTGCCCATGGGAGTCTGCTGTTCCTTTGTCATTGTGCTGTCACCATTTCCGGTACGTGAGTTCCTGTCCGAGCGAGGGGACAGCGCCATTCCGGGCCGCTCACATCCCCGCTCAGGGAACACGCTACGTCTTCCCAAGCGAGAGCATCCATTGCAGAAACTCTCACGCTCATACCCCTAAGTCTCATCGCACTGGAGTCGGGGGTATGCGGCCAGCAAGGTGAGCCGTCAGAAACCCCGATCGTCGCGGGGTGCGAAATTCAGTCCTCAGCCCTCGGGAACGATCCCCATCGCCTCCGCTACCGGGAAACGCTGTCCGGCAATGAGCCGTATGCGGCGCGCGTCGGAAGTTCGGCACGCCATGGCCGTGGCCGCAGTGTGCACGGCAGCGGGCCGCGGGCCCGATGTCAGGGCCATGACAAGGACGTAGCAAGATCTGGTTCGTCACCGGGGCATCCCGTGGCCTGGGCCGTCACTTCGTCGAGGCCGCAGTCGCCCAGGGCGACAAGGTCGTCGCGACAGCCCGGAACATCGACGGCGTCAAGGACTTGGCCGTCAAGCACGGAGACGCCGTGCTTCCGCTGCAGCTCGACGTGACCGACCGGGCTGCGGCCATCCATGCCGCGCAGGAGGCGATCGCGCACTTCGGCCGTCTCGACGTGGTCGTCAACAACGCCGGCTTCGGCTTGTTCGGTGCAGTCGAGGAGATTGCCGAGCAGCAGGCCCGCGATCAGATCGAGGTCAACTATCTCGGCGCGCTCTGGGTCACTCAGGCGGTGCTGCCGCACCTGCGCGCCCAAGGCTTCGGCCACATCATCCAGGTCTCATCGACCTTCGGCGTCGCGGCGTTCCCGCTGTTCGGCGGCCACCACGCCTCCAAGTGGGCGCTGGAGGGCTTCACCGAGTCGCTGGCCCAGGAAGCCGGCCCGCTCGGCATCAAGGTCACGCTGGTCGAGCCTGGCGCCTACACCACCGAGTGAGCCGGTCCCTCGCTGGCCGTCGTCGAGATGATCCCGCCTACGACCCCGCCCGCATCGCCGGCCAGGAGTTCGCCAAGACCATCGTCCCCTGCGACCCCGCCGCGGCCGCCCGGGGCATCGTGGAGGTCGCCAATGCCGAGAACCCGCCGCTGCGCGTCTTTCTCGGCAACGCCGGCCTCGACTGGCTCCCCGCCCTCTACGCCGACCGCCTCAAGACCTGGGACGAGTGGGCTGACCTCTCCCGCCGCGCCCTGAAGTAACCCTCACGCCACATGTGAGCGCCTCGTACACGCCGGGCGGGAAGGCGCGAGCAGTGTGACGCTGCAGGGCCTCCCTGCGGTGTCACCCTGTCGGCGGGAAAATCGGTCTCACGCAGTGAGAGCACTGATACTGATGAACCCCCATTTCATGCTTCCGCATCTCACGCGAGGTGCAGAAATGTGTCTTGCTCGGATAGCGTGACGAATATGGATGTACTTGCCGACGTTCTGGCGTCAACAGGGTTTACAGGAGCACTCCTCGCACAGCTGCACTCCAACGGATCGCAGTGGGGCTGTGACCTCAACCAGGGGAGCATCGCCGGATTCCACCTGATCGCCGACGGCGCATGCTGGCTCCAGACAGAGAACATGGCACCGATACAGCTGGTGTCCGGTGACGTGGTGCTGCTCCCGAGGGGCACCCCGCACCAGCTCCTGGGCAGTCCAGGCGCCGAGACCCGCCCCTACTCGGACATCGAGGCCGAGAATCCTCCGGGCCGCACGGGCGTCGTGGACATGGGGGGTGACGGCCCGCCGGTCCGCGTGGTGTGCGGGAAGTTCCAGTACGCGACGTCCACGGACCGCCATCCGGTGCTGTCGGTACTGCCTGAGGTGGTGCACGTGCCCGGCATGGCAGCGGACCCTCAGCTCCAGAGCGTAGTCCGGCTCCTTGCCGCGGAGGCCACCAAGAGTCAGCCGGGATCGCGAGCGGTAGCAACCCGGCTGACCGAAGTGCTGTTCATTCTGACCGTCCGCAACTGGCTGGAGCGCGCCGACGACGCAGACTCGGGCCCATCATGGCTGACCGCTTTGCGTGACCCCGATATCGGCGCCGCACTGTCACTGATGCACGAGCAGCCACAGGAAGACTGGACCGTCGAGAGCCTCGCCCGCACCGTGGCCATGTCCCGCCCCACGTTCGCCCGCCGGTTCAAGTCCACCGTCGGCGCCAGCCCCCTCGCCTACCTCTCCCGGGTCCGCCTTGAGCAAGCCGCCCGCCAACTGCGGGACACCAACGATGCACTCGGCATCATCGCCCGCAATGTCGGCTACGCCTCCGAGTACGCCTTCTCCCGGGCCTTCACCCGCGAACTGGGTGTCCCACCAAGCCGCTACCGCCGCACAGCCAACGTCGACGCCTGATACGGCCTTGCACTCGTCGTCGCGCTCCGGCTCGACGGGGCCGTGCGCCTCCCCTCCCTACCCGCGCGCTCCAACCGGCAGAAGTCCGACCAGGACCCCGGCACCTGGATGCCGGTCCCGGCCGTGCACTGCCGGCACATCGGCGAGTGGGTGGCCACGAAGAAGCGGTGGGGTCTGTCCGTCGCCCCTGTCGAGCGGGAGGCGCTGCTGCGCTACGCTGCCGACTGCCCGAACATCACCCTCGCCTACGCCCCGGCCGAGTAGCCGGCCGCAGCGCGCAGGCACGGAAAGGGAAGCCTTCGGCATGCACCGATCCGACTTCATGCCTGGCCTGCTCGCCGTCGGTTTCGGGAAGCAGGAGGTGGAGAGGGTGCAGAGTGTCAGCGGCCTGAACCTGCGGTCCGACGTAGCCGGGGCCAGTCGGGTCGCCGAGAACGGCCAGCCGATCGTCAGGAAGCCGGCAGCTTGTATCCACCTGAACGCAGACATCATCGTTGAGTAGGCACCGCGTGGACCGGGCCCGGGTGTCTTGCTGGGCCCGCAGAGGGTCGGCTGGCCCCGGGCCTGGGCGTCCGCGTACCCCGGGTGCAGGGGGGCCGGCCAGGCCTTTCGGCTGGGGAGGGGTGCTGGGGTTCTGTATGGGAAGACGTCTGGCTGAGGGGGTGTGGCTCGGTGTTGAGGCGGTGGGTGTGATGGCCAGGCCGGTTTGGACGGGGGTTCTGTCGTTTGGGCTGGTGACTTCTCTGAACTCGAGCGGTTCTTTGCGCCCCGACAGAGAGCGTCACTACCGCCGACTGCTTCCGCGAACGCTTCCCTCCGGACGGCATCAGGCAGCAGACTCACCCTCACGGCCTTCGTCGTGGTCACGTGCACCTTGGTCGGAGTACATGATCAGACGAAGGCCACTCCCACGTCCGGCGAATCCCCAGGCGAGCTACCCCGTTCGAGACGACGTTCGACACCTGGAGACGAAGAGGCTCAGTCGGGCAGCGCCACGGTGAGGTCCACTTCAATGAGCTGCCCCGTGAAGCCGAGTTGCGCAACACCCAACAGCGTGCTGGCGGTGGTGAATGCCGGCCCGAGAGCTGAGTCGGTGAGCCGACGCCAAGCGACGCCCAGAACGTCTCTGTCGTCGCTCCGCACATAGATTACCGAGCGCACCACATGATTCGGCTCGGCATCAACCGCAGCCAAGGCAGCGAGTGCGTTCACGACAACCTGGTCGACTTGCACCTCAAGCGATCCGGAACCGACGAGGGAACCACTCCGATCGAGAGGGCACTGCCCCGCCAGGTAGGCCGTACGACCGGCCTCCACCACGGTGATGTGGTGATAGCCGGGCGTCTCATGCAGCTGCTCGGGGTTGATACGAGTGATCTTCGCAGTCATACCCGCGAGTTTGACCGGCTTACTGCCGGTGCGCATCGCATTTTGTTCCACCGAGCAACACTCGCAGCATCCAGAAGGTTAAAGAACAACTTTAGGGCGTGTTTTAGAAGTTGCTGGGTGCGCCGTCCGAGAAAGTCGCGGGCGGCCATCCAGAGTGGATCCCGCACCACGGCGTCCAGGACCGCCCCGACAGCTCCGGCCACCCCGCCGTGGCGTTCACCGCGGCCCGCCACGCCCACCTGGCCGGGAGCTGGCGCCGCATGCTGCGTACCGACCGCGATGGTGGTGATCGAGCGGGTTCGCGGCGGCGCTCACTACACCTTCGACGTCGCGGCCGGCGCAGTCATCGGCCCGGCCGCGACCGCGCTTGTTCGGGCTGTGCCCCGCCTGTTCTTCCGCTGCCTGCGCTGGCCCAACGGGTGACGGGCTGCTTGCGGGTATCCGCGCCGTGACGGCAGCCTGAGCACTTCTCATTGTGCAGTCGGCGCGCCGAAGCAGGGCTGCCGGTACCCCGTGGACGCTGCATCGATGGGCACCCTGGTTTGTGCGCCGACGCCGTTTGGCCAGTCGGTCTACGGGAGAGAGAACCGATAGTCCGAACCCGGGGAGTGCCTCGGCGGTGTCAAGACATCTCAGGGGGCCAAGAAGTCAAGTCCGACGATCCTGTCCGCGTCGGAGGCCAGTCGGTATGAGCGGCCGAGACTGACTTCCTGCTGCGCTGTCCGGAGGGAATCAACGAGGATGGCAGCATGACAGGGGAAGCGAGCGAGGTCGTTCTGAGCAAGCAGGATCTTCGTGCGGTCACCGCGTTCGCCGCGGCTTCTGCGGAGGTCGTGCTGGAGATATTCGAGGCTGATCAGCCGGACGACTCGCGGCCTCGAGATGCCATCGGTGCCGCGTGGGCATTCGCCCGGGGCGGCGAGCGCGGGAAATCTTTGCGCGACACAGCGTCGGCGGCACTCAAGGCAGCCAACAGCGCCCACACTGCGGCTGCGCGCGAGGCAGCGTGGGCAGCGATGTCTGCGGCAGGCGCCGCCTACCTGCATCCGCTGGCCAAAGCCACCCAGGTCAAGCACATTCTGGGAGCCGGCGCTTACGCAGCCAGAGCGGCCGAACTCGGCGCCGACGACGACCGGAGCGTCGGTGCTGAACACCTTGAACGGACGGTGCGTCGTGCAACACCGGTCGTGGTTGACGTGCTCAAACGCTTCCCGACGGCGCCAGATGGCGGCGGACGGGTTGGCGAGTTGATCCGCATGTTGGACGCTGACCTCCGCTTACTCACCCTCACTGAGTAACTCTGAGCGCCCAGGCGGTGCAGCCTCAACGAGGGCCGCCAAACGCTCACTGACCGAGCTTGTGCCCATCTCCTGAATTACGCGGACGCTGGGAGAAGTGGTGCGAAAGCTCGTTGTTCGTCGAAGTGCTGCCTGGTCTGGAGGCAGTGGTGGAGCTGTCCGAGGAAGCGGTTGAGCAGGTGGCGCTGGGCGGCATTGTGCCAGTCACCGTGTTCGCGTCGACGTCGGTAGTGGGCGTTCGCTCCGGCTGAGGCCTGGAGGGCTGAGAAGGCCCAGAGGAAGCCGGCGTGCATGAGCCGGTTGTTCTTGACGAAGCGGCGGCCGACGAAGCATTTCTTGCCGGAGGCACGGGTAATCGGAGCGGAGCCGGCGTAGGACTTGAGTGCTCTGCCGTCGGCGAAGCGGGTGCGGTCGTCGCCGATCTCGGCGAGGACGCGGGCTGCGAGCTGGGGACCTAGGCCGGGGAAGCTGAGCAGGATCTCGCTGTCGGAGTGCTGGTGGAAGGCAGCTTCGGTGGCTGTGGCGAGGTCGTCAGCGGCCTGGCAGGTGGCGTCCAGCTGCTTGAGCAGGGCGAGCAGTTGCTGGCCGAAGGCGTCTTCGACGGCCGGGAGGTGGTGGGCGTACTCGGCGCGGAAGACGCTGCGCAGGCGTTCGGCCTCGGTGTCGAAGGACCGGGTGCGTCCGCTGCGTTTGAGGGCGGCCCGGAGTTGGGCGAGGGTGAGCCGGGCCGCCTTCGCCGGGGTCGGCGCCACAGTGAGGATAACTCGAGCATCTGCCCTGGTCAGGCCGCCTTCCTTGCCTTGGAAGGCGTGCAGGGCGGCGGGGTAGTACTGGCGGAGCAGGGAGCGGCCCTGGTTGGCGACCTGCTGGCGGCTCCAGACGGCGTCCTGCTGGGCGCGGGCCAGCACCGCGATGGCCTGGGCGAGTTCGCTGTCGGCGGGCAGTGGCCGGTGGGCATGCATGTCGGTGCGCAGGATGTCCGCCAGGACCAGGGCGTCGCCGGGGTCGGACTTCTTGCGGCTGACGCCGTGGCGGTCGCGGTAGCGGGCGGCGGCAAGCGGGTTGATCGCGAAGACCTGGCGGCTGCCGGTGCGCAGGGCGGCAACGAGCAGGCCGTGGCTGGTCTCGATGGCGACGGGTATTGGGTTCTCCGGGCTGTCGCCGTGTTCGGCCAGGAGGTCCAGGAGCTTGTGGTAGCCGGCCGCGTCGTCGCTGATGCGGGCCTTGGCGAGCTGGGTGCCGGTGTCGTCGACGACGGCGACGTCGTGATGGTGCTCCGCCCAGTCGATGCCGCAGAACACGGTCAAGCTGCCCTCCTAGATTTGTTCGTTTATGCAGGTCACGAGCACATGCGGGTCACGCGGCGCCCTAGGTCGTGTCCGATGGGTCGCGTGACGCTCCTGCCGGGGATTCGTTCCGTGGGGCATGGGGCGGGGAGATCTTTCGGATGAGGAGTGGGCTCGGCTGGAGCCGCACTTGCCAAGGAATCGCGGGCGGGGTGGTCGCTGGCAATGCCATCGTCGTGTGATCAACGGGATTCTGTTCCGGCAGCGGACCGGTCTCCCCTGGCGGGACCCGCCTTCCTGCTTCGGTAGTTGGAAGACGGTTCACGATCGCCATCGCAGGTGGTCGGCGGACGGCACGTGGGAGAGAATTCTGCGGGCCGTCCAGGCCGACGCCGATGCCGAGGGCCGGATCGACTGGAGCATGGTCAGCGTCGATTCCACGACCTGCCGCGCTCATCAGCACGCGGCCGGCGCCTCCACGCGGGCGCCGAAGATTCCGGGTCGGCGCAGGAGCCCGGCACGTCACCGCTCCGACGAGGCCCTGGGACGCTCGCGAGGCGGACTCACAAGCAAGATCCACCTCGCCGGAGAAGGCAGGTGCCGCCCGCTCGGATTCGTCATCACGCCCGGCCAGTGGGGCGACGCACCGCAGATGATTCCCGTCCTCGAAGAGATCCGCGTACCCCGACAAGGTGGCGGACGACCGCGCACCCGCCCCGACCACGTCGGGGGCGATAAGGCGTACTCCTCACGCCGCAACCGAGCGTCACCTGCGCAGACGCCAGATCAAACACACCATCCCCGAGCCGAGAGACCAGCGGGCCAACCGCCAGCGCCGCGGCAGCCAGGGCGGCCGGCCCACAGGGTTCGACAAGACGATCTACCGCCGCCGCAACGAAGTCGAGCGGACCATCAACCGGCTCAAGAACTTCCGCGCCATCGCCACGCGCTTCGACAAGCGCGCGTACCTCTTCCACGGAACGGTCACCGTGGCCGCGATCCACCTATGGCTCCGCCCGGAGTGAAGCTCTCCGTTTCAGAGGTCCTTGGCACCAGGGTAGTGGTGGCGAAGTTCGCCGAGTACGCGCTCGTCGACAGCCCTGACCTCCCACAAGGAACTGTCGAACTCGGTCAGGACGACCACCAGCTCGTCCCCGGCGAACCCACATGCTTCGGCGTCGATCAACTGGAGGAAGGGGGTCGTCAACGACAACAGCGTCAACGTGTCCATACCGGATTCGGCGGACCTTCTCTCCATCTCGACACAGCGAGGATCGACGATCTCGTCGAACTCGACGCGCCACGTCAGGTCCAGGCCGAAGCTGCCGAGGCGAACCAGCAGCTCGGCCAGGGTCACGTAGTGCTTTCCGTGCCAGGCGGGAAACGTAATCCCCTTCATGCCCGCCTCTGCTTCGGCTGTGTAGCGCGACATGCGACCCCCTTCATTCAGCGAAGACTAGGCCACAGCCTTGATCGGCTCTCACGACCCATCGGACAGCCCCTAGGCGTGGATGGTGACCTCAAAGGGATCGGCTTCCAGGCCTCGCAGGAGGCTGACCGCCAGCATCACCGCGATGGTCGCGTTGACCAGGGTGTACTGCGTCTGCCCGGTCGCGTGTGTGGTGGCGTGCCGGCTGAACGAGGCTGGTACCGGCGTACTCTCGTCAAAGCGCTGGCATGCCTTCTCAAAGGGGGCGAACAGGGAGGCAACCCTGAAGGTGCGGATCTTCTCCTGCTCCTCCGCCTTCGGCAGTCCCTCCAGCAGCTCCTTGTAGGCAAACCGGCCCCTTCCCGCCTGCAGCGAGGGCGTGGCTCGGACGAACCCGCGGACTGTCGTGTCCCACACCGCGGCGGCCAAAGCCTGCGCCCCGTTGGTGTGCCCGGCCTCGCCATGTCCACACAGTCACGCAGCAGCAGCACCTGCTCGGTGAACTCCGGACGCTCGACCTCATCCAGGGCTTCCCTGCACGCGGCCCACACTGCTGGCTGGTGCTTCTCCAGGACAGTGCGCCGCGCTGGTGCGTCAGGGGCATCAAGGAGTTCTCGAACGACCGGCGAGGACGGGACCCACGCCAGAGGTATGCCCTCCTCCCTCATGATGGGGATCATCTCCTCGTACCGGCCCGACAGCCCGGCCCAGTTGCTCGGCAACGATTTCGCTACCTCCTGGGCGATCCGGTCGAGGGAAGCGCCGAGGCCAGACCAGACCGGCCACTGCTCCAAGAAGCCCGCCGATCGTCAGGCGTCCGCTGCCGCCCTTCTCGGCGGGCGTGGCCTCGTGGCTCATGCTCGTCTCGTCGTTCTCGTAGTTCATCGCGCAATCATCCGCCACCGCTCCCCGCTGACTGCCTGCTTTTCCCCTCGCGGATCCGTCCCGCCGGCCCCCTCGTTCGGGCAGGCCTTTGCCCACCACCTATGAAACGCCGTCTCCTTCTCCGGTCCGGGACGCTTCGCAGGTGCGCGGGGGTGAGTGGTCAGTGGTGTTGGGTCATGTGAGCGAGGACCAGGGTGGCGCCGTCGGGGCTGAAGGCGTCGTTGATGGCTCCGGCCGCGCCTTCGGCGGCTGCGACGGAGCGCGGCAGCAGGATCTCCTCGTAGGCGGTGACGGCCTGGTCGATGGTGGCGTTGTCGATGAGGGCCTGGGCGAGGTCGGCGCCGTCGAGCATGGCGAGGTTGGCGCCCATCCCGGAGAACGGGGACATGAGGTGGGCGGCGTCGCCCAGGAGGGTGAGGCCGGGTGTGTGCGTCCAGGTGTGCGGGACGGGCAGGGCGTACAGGGGCCGGTTGGTGTAGCCCGTGTCGGTGTCGGTGATGAAGCCGAGCAGGCGGTCGCTCCAGCCGGTGAACCGGTCCAGGAGGGCGTCGCGCACGCCGGCGGTGTCGGTGAGGTCGAGCCCGGCCTGCCGGTGCCAGTCCTCATCGGTTCGCATGGCGACGTAGACGCGGATGTGTCCGCCGCTGTTGCGCTGGGCGACGAAGCCCTGGCGGTTGTGGAGGGCCATCATGGTGCCGGCGGCGGTGAGTTCCGCGAGGTGGGGGTGGCGGGTGTCGACGTCGTTGAAGCCGGTCTCGACGAAGGTGACCCCGGTGTAGAGGGGCGTCGCGTCCGTCAGCAGGCTGCGGACTTTGGACCAGGCGCCGTCGGCGCCGATGACGAGGTCGGCGTCGGTGGCGATGCCGTCTGTGAAGTGCAGGCGGTGGACGCCGTCGCCGACGGGCTCGACGCGAGTGAGCTTGTTGGCCCACCGCACGGTGCCGGGCTTGAGGGAGTCCAGCAGGAGGCTGCGCAGTCGGCCGCGGTCGATCTCGGGGTTGCCCTCGGCGGTGTCGGCCTCGGGCGGGATGCCGTCGAACACGATCCGGCCGTCGGCGCCGACCATACGCATCTGCTGACCCTCGGGGCGGGCCACGGCCAGAAAGTCGTCCAGCAAGCCAGCCGCACGCAGGGCGTACTGGCCGCTGTCGGGGTGCATGTCCAGGGTGCCGCCCTGGTCGCGGGCAGCGGGAGAAGCGTCGAGATCGTAGACCGTGACGGGGATGTCGTGCCGCTGGAGGATGCGGGCGCAGGTCAGTCCGCCGGGGCCGGCTCCGATGACCGCGATGCGGGGGTTGGTGGCGTTCACAGTGGCGCCTTCTCTCATGCTGATGCGCTTGAACTTATCGAGGGGGTAAGGGCTGTGCGCGCCGGTGGGCGCGGTGGCCTGGGCGGGTCGGAGTGGGCGGGCCGGGGCACCGCCTCGCCGATCGTTCAACCACAAAAACACACTCGCCAAGAAAGTGCAATCACACAACTTTTTATGTCAGCATCTCTTCTGTATCATGCAGGGCATGACTGCAACCGTGGGGCGCCGTGAGCGCAAGAAGGCCGCCACCCGCAAGGCGCTGGCCGACACCGCGCTGAACCTGTTCCTCGAACGCGGCTACGACAACGTGACCATCCGCGACATCGCAGACGCCGTGGACGTGTCGACCACCACGCTGCTGAAGTACTTCCCCACCAAGGAAGCGCTCGTCTTCGACGAGGACACCGAGCAGGAGGCCGGCCTCGTCGCTGCCGTCAGCGACCGGCCGGAAGGCCAGAGCATCCCCCAGGCGCTGTGCGCGCACATCAAGCGGGTACGGACCAGGCCTGGCGACTGGGATACACGGTTCGCCGCCTTCGCGCGCCTCGTCAACGACACGCCGGCTCTGAGCGAGTACGGGCACCGCATGTGGATGCGCCACCAGGACGCCCTCGCCCATGCCATCGCCGAGGCCACCGGCAGCCGGCCCGACGACTGCCGGTGCGCCGCCCTTGCCCACTTCGCCCTGGAGACATCGGCCTTCGCCCAACGCACCGACGACCCCGAGCGCGCCATGGACACCGCCTTCGCTCTCCTCCAGGACGGCTGGGGCGCCGTCTAGCGGATCACGCGGCGATGGAGGTCAGCGCCCCGCGCCCCTGCGGCCACCCGCCCGGCGATATCCGAAGTGGCGCGGGGGCCGGGCACGATGATGGTCGGCTCCAGGTCGAGCCGGGTGTCCATCTCCAGGCGGAAGGTGCCGTACGGGTTGATGTTGGACCAGAACAGCGTGGTCAGGCCACGCCGGTCCTCGTCGCTCAGCTTCTTCGCCCAGGTAGGTTCGGTCAGGACCCGTTGGACCAGCAGGGTGTTGACGTGGACGAGCGCGGACTGCAGCAGATGCAGGGCAAGCATCGAGGCCTCGGCGTGCTCTTTGTCCGGGCCGGTCGGGGCGCCGTCCTTGCCGTGGTGGAGCACGGTGTTCGCACTGTTCCAGTTCTCCACGACCTGGAGCCCTCCGTGGATCTCTCGGCGCAGGCCGGGGCTGGCGAGGTAGTCGCGGGCGAAGATGGTACGAACGGCGCGGCCGAGTTCGTCGTACTGCTGCTCAATCAGCTCCCAGCGGATCGGCCGCGTCAGGGAGGCTCCGAGCGCGGGCCAGCCGGGCGGGGTGTCGTCCGGGCGGTACAGACGGATGCTGCCGATGTTCTTCAGCCTCGGCAGCAGGGGGAAGTTCAGCAGCTCGGTGAAGGCGAACCCGACCGCGCTGGCACCGTGGGTGTCGACGTAGTTGGACTCCGTTCCAGACCGCGTCCTGCTGTGCGCGGGCCAGGACGGCGACCGCCTGGGCCAGGTCGGTGTCGGCGGGCAGAGGGCGGTGCACCGGAGCGTCGGTGCGGATGATGTTCGCGAGGACACGGGCGTCGCCCGGGTCCGACTTCTTGCGGCTGGCTCCGTTCCGGTCGCGGTAGCGGGAGGCAGCCACCGGGTTGACCGCGTAGATCTTGCGGGGGCCCTGCCGCAGCGTGGCGACCAGCAGGCCGCGGCTGGTCTCGATCGCCACCGGGATCGGCGTCTCGGCGGTATCGCTGTGCTCGGCCAGAAGGTCCAGCAGCAGGCGGCAGTCGTCCAGGTCGTCGTTGATCCGGCACTTCGCCAGCAGCTTGCCGGTGTCATCGACGAGCGCGACGTCGTGGTGTCCCTCCGCCCAGTCGATCCCGCAGAACACGTCCATGGATCCCGCCCTTCTCCCGTGCTGTTCTCGCAGGCGAGCACGCGGGGCCGCACGGCGCACTAAATTCCAGGGCTCCAAGGCCCGCCACCTCATCAGCCGTGCGCGGCACCGCCAGACCGCACGGGCGCGCCGTGTCCAGAGCTCGAAGTTCGTGAGGAAAAACGCGTCACCGTACGGCAGCTCATCCAACGAGGATCCCGAACCCAACGCGCCCGCAGGGGCAGAATGTGCGAGGACCGGCCGGCGCCCAGCGCCACCAGTCTTTTCAAGGACCTCGCACGGTCGGAGGTGTCGTAGGGGTCACCACGGCACCGACCGGACCACACACGTCCTGCCCTGGGCTGGACAACGCCGCCCCGGGCCCATCAGAGATCCAGAACCTCCAATTACTAACGAATTAGAGGTGTCGTTTTCCTAAGGGTGCTTGCCCACGGTATCTGACCTGCGCACGGAAGATCACCAGCGTCGGGGGTTCACGCCTCCGCCAGTACCTCCGGTCCCCCGCCTAGTGCAACCGTGCAGACAACTGTCAAGTCCCTTCCGGTGCACTCGCTGCCCGTGAGGCGAGACCAGACCATGGCGGGGAGGCAGGCATGGGCGGTGCAGGTCAGCGTTTTCTGCCTCTTATAGGACCTGTGCGACGGTTCGGCGCCCGATATCGTCCCGGATTCGGCCGGGGCGTATGAGTATCCGCACTCATGCCGCCGGGTGGTAGACGGGCAAGGATGTGCGGGTCCCTGACCTCGATTCACCGGAGGCCTTTGATGCGTCCGACGCACCTGGCTCGTGTGATGCCCTCGTATCCGTACGGTCCGCCGGCGCCCCGGCGGCGTCGCCCGCACGGCGGGTGGTACGCCGTACCGGCCGTTATGACGTTCGGTGCGCTGCTGTTGTCTCTCTACGGCGTCCTGTGGGGCCTGGCTGCGAGGGCGGGCAAGCACATCGTGTGTGACTCGACCACGAGCTGCGCGGCGTCCCCGTACGAGGCGGACTACACCGCTCCCGGGTGGCCTGGCTGGACGTTCGTCACAGCCGGGGCGCTGTTCGCCCTGGCGCTGCTGGTGTGCGCGGGACTGTTCGCGGCCCGCCGCAGCAGGCTCTCGCGGGTGACGGCGTGAATGACAACACGGGGAAGGAGGAGACCAGACCGCCCGTCAACCGACCGGCACGGCTCAGCACATACTTCGCCCTGGGCGGCGTCGCACTCCTGATGAGCTTCCTGACCCTCTACGGCTGGGTGTTTCCGCAGTTCACCTTTACCGGGGCGGTGGTGTGCGGGCTGTTCGCCGTGGTCGCCGGCCACGTCGGACGCCTGCGTCGGCGACGGGACGGCCGGGGCATGGCGCTGCTGGGCATCGTCAGCGGCTGGCTCGTGCTCCTCACCTGCGCGACGCTCACCACCGTCGTCCTCATCGTCTTCGGCGGGCTCGCGGCCCTGATGGACCGGCCCTAGCGGTGTGACCGGGGTCGGGGTACCGGCCGTACGACGCTCGGCCAGCGGTCGCGTGCCAGGAGGGTGAAGGCTTCGATGAGGGTGGTGACCACGCTGGTGGCCTGCCACCGCCTAGTTGTTGCTGGCCATGAGGTTGGTGTCGCTGTTCGTCAGTGTTGACCTTCGAGTTGGTTGAAGCTTGATGATGACGCAGTGCCAAATGATGAGCTGATGCCGATCGGGGCCTTCGCCCAACGCAGTGGTCTGACCTCCAGCGCGTTGCGGTTCTATGCCGACTCCGGGCTGCTGCCCCCTGCCGAGGTCGACCCGGTCTCGGGCTACCGCTACTACAGCACTGACCAGGTGGCCCGGGCGACCGCGGTGCGTCAGCTTCGCGAGCTCGCCATGCCCCTGGCTGCCGTCGAGGCTGTACTTGGTTCCGGGGCCGACGAGGCTTCCCGGCTCCTCGATGAGCATGTCGCCAAGATTGTTGGGGATGCGGCAACCGTGCAGCAGAAGGCTGCTGTCATCAAGTCTGCGCTCGGCAATACGCCAGGCCTTCCCATTGCGGTGGTGAAGGGTCCCGTGCTGGCGGATGCGGTCGAGCAGGTCCTGACCGCGGCCGCGCACGGGTCCGGGATGCCGGCACTCGCCGGTCTGCGCATCGAGGCAGGTCGTGAGGCGGTCACCCTGACCGCGACGGACCGATACCGGCTCTCCACTCGCACCCTGGTACCGGCTGAACCACCGAGTCAGATGTGGGCCGGCACGGTCAATGGCGGCGAACTGCGGGCTGCGGTCGCGGCGAGCCGCCGCAGCCCGCTGGTGCGACTGGAAGCGGTCTCGAACGGGATCTGGTTCCGCGTGGCCGACCGAGAGGACCAGCACTGCCGGCTGCTGCCCGAGGAGTTTCCCGACTATCGACTGATGCTCGCGTCACTGGGCGAGGTCACGACGCGTGCAACGGTCTCGAAGGATCTGCTCCTGCGAGCCCTGGAAGAACACCCCGGCGAACGCCTCGGGCTGCATGTTGCTGACCACGGAGTGAGCGTCGTGTCAGCGGACGACGGGCACCCCGAGATCCCACTCCCCGCCACCGTGGCGGGCCAGGCCCTCCGGATCTGGTTCGAGCTGACCACGCTCTATCCCGCCGTGAGCACGGCGATCGGCCCCGACGTACTGCTCGACCTACGGGGACACGACCAGCCCGTCGCGATCCGATCCGCCGACCGCGGCGATCTCACCACCCTGGCCATGCCCATCAAGTCCGACCACTCCGCCTGAGAAGAACGATGAGGAACACTCCATGACCACCGCACCCGCCAGCCCCGACCCGACCATGGAAGCAATAGGCCACGCCGTCGCCGAGGGCCGAGCCGGTAACAGTGCCTCCGCCCGCCAGAAACTGCTGGACCTGTGGTCTGCGATCGGTGTCACCGGTGACCCGCTGCACCGCTGCTCGCTCGCCCACTACCTGGCAGATCTCCACGAAGATCCCGCCCAGGCCCTCGCCTGGGACATCCGGGCCCTGGACGCCGCCGACGCCGTGACCGAACAGCGCGTCCAGGAGCACCACGCCGGCCTCCACGTCGCTGGCTTCTACCCCTCCCTGCACCTCAACCTCGCCGACAACTACCGACGGCTCGGCTCCTTCGAAGCCGCCACCGAGCACATCAACGCGGCCAAGACGCACGCACCCAGCCTTCCTCAGGATCCCTACGGTGACCTTCTTCGTGGCGCCATCCAAGAAGTCGCTGAGGCTATCGCCGGGCGAGACCGGTCACGGCGAGCATCTGCGCCTGGTTCTGCTGCGTGACGCACAAGAACGCACCCCTCACGGTGGAAGGACGGCGTCGCCTCGTCGAGCGATGCCGTACGAGGCCCATCGCCCACGTTGCAGCCGAGATGGGGATCTCCCGGGCATGTGCATCGAAGTGGGTCAACCGATACCGGCGACACGGCGAACTCGGGCTTGAGGACCGCTCCTCCGCACCTCACCATCAGCCCACCGCGACACCGTCCGAGATCCTCAGCCTCACAGAAGAACTACGCCGCACTCACAAGTGGTCCGCGGCCAGGATCGCCTTCGAGCTGTCCCAGGCTGGCACGCCGATCGGCCGAAGGACTGTGAGCAGACACCTGGCCGAGATCGGCCTTAACCGACGCCGATTCATCGACCCCGACGGTGAGGCCAACCGACAGCCGCGGAAGATCCACGCCCGACGGCCCGGCCACATGATCCACGTCGATGTGAAGAAGGTAGGCCGCATCCCCGACGGCGGAGGCTGGCGTGCGCACGGACGCGGCAGCGACCAGGCGAAAGCCGTGGACCGGCGGAAGAAGAAGACCGAGCGCGGTGGCTATGTCTACCTGCACTCCGCCGTCGACGGGTACAGCCGGCTCGCCTACAGCGAAGCACTGCCCGACGAGAAGGCCACCACCGCGATCGCTTTTCTCCATCGTGCCCGGGCCTGGCTCGCAGCACATGGGATCACACGCATCGAACGCATCGTGACTGACAACGGCGCTTGCTACCGCGCCGAGAGCTTCTCCCGCGCTCTCCTCGGCGCCAGACACCAACGCATCGCCCCCTACACCCCACGGCACAACGGCAAGGTCGAGCGATACAACCGCATCCTGGCCGAGGAGTTCCTCTACGCCCGGACGTGAACATCGGAGGCCCAACGCGCCCAACTCCTGGGCCGCTGGAATGTCCACTACAACTACCACCGACCCCACACCGCGATCGGAAGCCAACCACCGGCAGCACAACTACCAGGCGGCGTCACCAACGTCATGACCTCCTACAGGCGTCCTGCCCGTGGGCGGTCATCTCACCTTTCGCCTGGAGGACGTAGGCCAGGCCGCGGTCTTCCAGACCACGGCGGAAGTCGGGATTCGCGCCGTAGCCGGTGTCCGCCACCAGCACCGCGGGCCGCAGGCCGGTGGCGGCGAGTTCGTCGAGCATGTCCAGGGCGAGCTGCCACTTGGGGCGGTGGTGTTCGGTGGCGGGGATGCGGCATGCCTTGCGCCGGCCGGCTGCTTCGGGCCCGTCCCAGCTCTCGGGCAGGAACAGCCGCCAGGACAGCGGGCACGAGGCGGTGTCGGAGGCAGCGTGAACAGAGACCCCGATCTGGCAGTTGCCGACCTTGCCCAGGGTGCCGGAGTACTGCCGGGCCACCCCGGGCGAGGAACGGCCGTCCTTGGGGAAACCGGTGTCGTCCACGACCCACACCTGTGGTCGCACCGCCCGCACGGCCCGCCACGCCAGCCGGGCCCGGACCTCCTCGACCGGCCAGGTCGAGGAGGTCATGAACTGCTGCAACTGCTGATGATCGATACCGAGCCGCTCGGCCATCGGCTGCATCGACTTCCGCCGCCCGTCCAGGAGCAGCCCTCGCAGATACAGCAGGCCCTTCGCCCGCTGATCCCGCCGGACCAACGGCGCGAACACCTCCCCGGCGAACTCCACCAACCGGCCCCGACACTCAGCAACCTCACCCGCCCTCATACAAGCAGCGAACTACCGAACACTGACCGTGACAAGACCAGCTAACAAAGCACTATTAGGACCTGTCCTGTCGATCATGTGACAGTTCGTCGAGAGCGGTCCTGATTGGCCGCCACAGGAAGATGGATCTTCGTCCGCTGTCAGCTGTGGCAAGGTGCTGGCATGTCCAACCCCATCGCGTACCCGATCTTCCGCACCACCGACCCGGTACTGGCTCTGCGCGTGGCGCGTCAGCTTGTGGCAGTGGGCGACCGGCAGTGCGCGGAGGTGTCAGTGGACGTCGAGCTGTGCACCGTCCCGGAAGTGTTGCGGATGCGCGAGGCGCTGCCGGATGCCTGGTTCCGGAAACAGGATGTCGAGGACTGGGCTCGGGATCCTTCCGACCCGACGGGTTTGCACGGCGGAGTCCACGCGCCCGAGCTTTCCAGCGATCCGGACTTCCTCTCCTCGCACCTGCCGCTCTGGGCATCGATGGAATACCGGCCCGTGGGCAGCGTCGAAGAGGAGTTCGCTGCCTTGGTGGGCTCGAACATCGGCGAGATCTGGTGGTCCGGCTTGTTCTGGCCCGATGTACCGGACCGTGACATCCACGGCGAACCCAACAACGCCCGGGTCTCTTTGCTGTTCAACTGCCGAACCCAAGGCCTCGCCGAACGCTCCGATGACCACACCGTGCTCGTCCACGTGCGCCGCAGGAATCGCGACGGGCCCGAGGAACGGCACGCGTCCTGGCTGGCAGAGCAGATCGGTCAGACCGTCATCGGCCCACCCCAGGAATGACTCCCGATCGGCGCCAGCCACTCCAGGTCGATCACGTGACTGCTCCGGCTACTCATCGTTTCAAGTGGATATGGGGCGGGGTGAACTGAGTGATGCAGAGTGGGAACGGCTGCGGCCGTTCCTGATTCTCGTCGGTCGCACCGCCGCGGGAACCGGTTTGTGTGCCACCTGCTGCGACCACGAGGACCCTGCCGGGGCTTGATGGAAACCCCAAAAGCCCAGGTCAGAGACCTGCCGCTCGGGCTGTCGAAAACGCATCCCCACCCTTTCCGGAACGCATAGCGCGTTGCCGCAGGTCAGAGCCTCGAAACTCGCGCGTTGAGCCATCGCGAAATTTTCATGAGATCCGGGCCGCGGGGCGACTCCAGCAATCCCACGGATGGACGCGTACACCCGTCACTCCCGGAAGCGCGATGCACTCGCCGTAGGGCTGCCGCTTCGCGAGCTCTACCTCTATGAACGGCGGCATCCATGGCCGTTTCTCCTCACCCGGGGTGGAACGTTCGGACTTCGCAGCGGAAGAGGACGCGGGAGGCAGTGTCGGTGGTCCGGGCGTGGAGGAGGATGCCGGTGGCCGGGTCCACGGTGAAGTCGCAGACGAGGCCTTCCTCGGGGGCCCAGGCGCTGAGGGGAAAGGTGCGCAGGGGGCGGACAGCTGGGGCTGTCACCGCCGTCGTTGTAGGGGTTCAGCCTGGACCTCGTCTGGGTCCAGGTGCTGCCGTTGGCCGTTCGCGGTCTGCCCGTCGGCGGGCCCAGTAGGCGCAGTAACCGTCGAGCGATCGACGGCACACCAGGCCCGCCCGTCCTACAGGGTTCAGTTCTGGTCTTCGCCGTCGCGGGCAGCACGCACTGCGAAGAACCATGAGGCTGCGAAGATGACCGCCGAGCATGCGAACATCGCAGCGCTCTCCCGCGCTCCTCTCATGACCCAGAACGCGATCCCTGCTGCGAAGGCCAGGACGGCCAAGACCGGCATGATCTTGGCGTTGCTGCGGCTTTCGTTCACCTTGTTCTACTCCTTGCACGGAGACGTCGGGGCGCTGCTCGCGAGTGGAAGCGCAGCAGCGCCCCGATTCGTGATGGCTGTGCTGTTACTGGACTCGATCAGACCGGCAGGTAGGTGCTACCACCAGCGTCGCGAGTACCAGTTCCGCTTGCGGTGAGAGGCGGGCTTGTACTTGGCGTGACGACCGCTTCCCGGGAGCCATCGTCGCAGCCCCGACTTGAGTCCCCATCTGCCAATGGCACCGAGAGCCGCGCCGCCTCCGCCGAAGCCCGCGGCACCAGAGATGCCGGCCCACATGATCTCGCTTCGGGTGGACCTACGGTTTCCCGCCCACTGAGCGCCTGCGCTGGCGGCTCCGCCAGCGATGACCGCGCATGCGGCAGCGGCTGTTCCGAAGGTCACGAGGCCACAGCCGACGCCGGCCAAGCCACCCGCGATCCAGACGCGGTTCCTCTTGACCCAGCGTCCGACGCCGCTGCGCTTGAAGCGATTCCACTTCTTCTTGAACCAGCCCCACTTGCCGTCGAGGTCGTAGCTGTTGAGCGGGTCCGCGTGGACGTAGTCGTAGGCGTTTGCGTTCCCGCCGTAGACGGGGTCGAGGGAGAGGAAGCGGCCGGTGGCCGGGTTGTAGAGACGGACGCCCATGAGGGTGAGGCCGGTAAGAGTCTCCGTGGAGCGCTGCTTGGCGCCGAGCCAGTTGTAGCGCGTGGCGGGCTGGCCTGTGCGGGGGTTGCCGTACTCGTCGCTGTCGAGGGCGACGGGTGCCTGGCTGGTGTCCAGCGGGAGCTGGAGGGCCACGTCTCCGTGGATGGTGGTGAGCTGGAGGACGGTGTCGCCGGTCTTGCTGGTGGTGGCGGCGAGGTCGCCCGAGGCGGATTCGACGTTGCGCGTGAGGGCGCCGGTGGCGGTATCCTCCACGATCCAGCGGGGGTTGTCGCCGTCGCCGTCGTAGTGGTTCAGCTTGGAGCCCGTCTGGGTCCAGGCGCTGCCGCTGCCCGTCTCGGTTGTGAAGGAGCGGAAGCGGTGGGCGGCGTCGAGCTGCCAGGTCCGCCGCGTGCCGTTGGCGGTCTGCTGGTAGGCGAGGTCGTTGGCGTAGTAGCCGACCGTCCCGTTGCCGGGGACCGAGGCGGTCCGACCGAACGCGTCGTAGACGTAGCCGGTGTCGACGAGGCGGTCGGCGCTGTCGTAGGTGTGGCTGGTGGTGGTGCCCCCGGCCGTGGGGCAGTCAGCGCCAGGGGTGCCCGTTGCGCGCGTGAGGGACTTGCGGTTGGTCCGGTTGTCGAAGGCGTAGGTCCGCTTGGTGCAGATGGTGTCTGCGGTGTCTTCGATGGTGGTCAGGCGGCCGGTGGCGTCGTAGCCGTACTTCTGGTCGGACCAGCCCGCATGGGTGGTGACCTGACCGTGGACGGACTCGGTCACGGTGTCCGCGTAGACGATCGCGCCGTCGCTGTCACGCGTGTAGGTGCGCTTGAGCTGGCTGCCGGTGGTGTCCTCGGTGCTGGTGAGGGTGTAGCCGCCGGGCAGCTTCTCCGTCGCGACGGAGCCGTCCGCGTCATAGGTTGCCTGGAAGACGCCGGCAATGGAGTCCGTGGTCTTCGTAGCCAGACCGCGCGGCTCGGCTGCGTGATCGTAGGTGTGGGTCATGGTCGAGGGCGCGTTGTCCGTGACCTTCACGGGCCGGTCCAGCAGGTCGTACTCGGTGGTGGTCACACCGCCGTCGGCGTCCGTGTAGGACGTCTGGCGGCCGAGCTTGTCGTACGCCTTGGTGATCGTGCCCCCGGTCGGGGAAACCGTCTTGACAGCACGCCCTGTCGCCGGGTCGTACTCGTTGGTCGACTCCGGAACCGCCTGGCCGATCCCGCCGGTGACGGCGACCTTGGTGGCGCGGCCGGCATTGTCGTAGGTGGTCGTGGTGGTGCGGGTGCTGCCGTTGGCGGTCTCGGAGACCTTGGCGGGGCCGCCCCACCAGCTGTACTCGGTGGTGGCGGTCGGCAGCTGTGTGGGGTTGGAGCCGCCGCCGGTGATGGCCCCGGCCGGTCCGGTGGAGCAGACCAGGTCGGCCCACTCGGGGCGGCCCTGGCAGGTGCCGGTGCCGGTCGCTGACCAGTACGTGGTCACGCGGGTGCCCGCGTCGGTGCCGGTGGCTCCGGGCAGTCGCTGCTTGATGACGCGGCCCTGGGCGTCGTACTCGGTGGTCTCGGTGATCGAGAGACCGCCCGGGTCCTTGACCGTCTGGGTAGGCATGCCCTTGGCCCAGTCGTACACGGTCTGGGTGACGCGGGTCTCACCGTGGATGCCGGGGTACTCACGCACCTCCGCTCCGGTGGTGACCTTGGTGATCTGGTCCTTGACCTTGGCCGTGCCGTCGGTGGGACGTCCGGCATCGTACTCGTTGACCTTCCGGGAGCGGGCGGTCACCGACGTGCCGGATGAGACGAGGGTCGTCGTTCCGGACTTCAGGTCGGCGGTGAGCTCGATCCGGCGCAGCGGGCCGAGCTCCTCCAGTTCGCGCATGCCGGTGTCGTTGTAGACCGACTTGGTGGCCAGCAGGTCGGCCCGGTCGGCGCTGGTGAGCAGGCCGATGCCGAGCTCGGACTGGGCGGCCTTGTCGGCAGCGCCGATGCCCAGGGCAATGGCGCGGTTGCCGGCGGACAGTTCGCGGACGGTGTTGCCGAAGCGGTCGTACTCCGTGGTGGTGATGTGCCCGCCGGGCGTGGCGTTGTTGACCGAACGACCGGAGGCGCCCATGTATGCGACCTCGGCGCGGGTGTACGAGCCGGAGGTCAGTGCGCTGCCGTCGTGGGAGGCGGGTACGGCGTCGGCCGGGAAGACGGCGGTCGCGTCGGTCGGGGCGTCCAGCTGCCCCCATGCCTTCACGTCCGCCGCACCCATCTGGTAGGGGGCGGTGGTGCCGGTCAGAGGCACGTCGTACACGACCGAGGTGGACGCGGTGCCGGACTCGACGTCCTTGGTGCCCTGCTGGAGGCCGGAACGGGACGCCTTGAGGAGCATGCCATCACCGGCGGTGGCGGCATTGCCGGCCTTACCGTAGGTGAAGGTCCAGGGCAGTTCCCCAGGAGGGGTCAGACCGGTGACCCGGCCCGCCGCGTCGTAGGAGTACTCGGTCTTCAGGGAGGGGCTGATCTGCGGGTTCCATGCCTGGCGCAGTCGGCCGGACGCGTCGTAGGTGTACGTCTGCACGGCCTTGGAGGTGGCCGCGGCGGCACCGGGCTCGGTGGACCACAGTCGGATCTCCTTCACCTGGCCGGCGAAGTCACCGAAGGCGGTGTCGGTGCCCGTGGTGGCGGTGGCGTAGACGAACTCCAGCGCCCGGCAGCCCTTGGTGGCCGGGGTCGCCGTACACGTCGCCGCGGACGCGGCAGAGGTCGGGGCGACGACCCGCTTGGGCCGGGCCAGTTTCTTGGTGTCCACGGTCACCGTCTCGGAGACGACCGTGGTGGTGGTGCTGGCAAGGCCGTCCAGCAGCGTGGAGGAGACCTGCCAGGTGGCGGCGGCCGCGTCGGGCTTGGTGAACTCGGTCACCGTCCCCTCGGTGTCGGTGAGCGTGAAGGAACCGGACACACTGCCCGTGAGGGTCAGGAACTCGGAGCCCGTCTCAGGAACCCAGCCTGTTCTAGCGGCGTTCGCCGTGAAGTGTGTGTCCTCACCCTCTGAGTCGACGACGGCGACGGCCGTGTCGGAGATCCGCCTGATATGGGAGTAGTCCGAATCGGTGGCCTCGGCAACGGTGCCGGAGACCCACTCCTTACCGAAGATCGGCGCCTGCCCCTCCTGCTTGGCACCCTTGTCCGGGGTGCGGGAGGAAGCTGTGCGGGTCACGGACAACCCGAAGGCGGAGGCGTCGTCGGCAGACAGCGAGTAGTCACCGGTGAGCAGATTCAGCGAACCGGGTCCCACCTCGTCGACAGCCGCACCGCTGGCGTTGCGGTCGACGACGACGGAGAGGGGCTGGGTGGCGCCGTTCCCACCGGGACCGGTGAAGTCGGCCTTGATCTGGACCGTGCCGTCCGGATTGACGGTGTCAGTTGAGTTCCAGACCAGGGGGGCGTTCTTGCCGCCCGTCATCGAGACCGGCCACGCGGTCAGCGGCGTACCACCGGAGGTCACCTGCCCAGCCGGGATCTGCACCCAGGCGTCAGCCTCGGAGCGGCGCCAGGAGAAGGACACCTTGTCGTACTTGGCGCCGTCGGCCTCGGCGACGAGCGGAAGGCGGCGTGCGGTGCGCTCGCCGTCGGCCGGCTGGACGAAGCCGCCGGGGCCCGCGTGGAAGGTGTAGTCGATGGCCTCGGACTTGTTGTCCGCCTTGTCGACTGCGCGGACCTGGAGGGTGTGGGTGCCGTCCTTGGGCGGGGTGACCGAGATGGCCTTGGCACCCGAGGCGCCACCAGTGGCGACCTTGGTCCAGGTCACACCATCCAGGGACCACTCAAGCCAGTTGTGGTCCGTTCCGGACGGCGGGGTCACGTTGAAGGTGCCGGCCTGCCCGGCACCCTTGACCCACGAGGTGGACGGGTAGTCCGTCGACGTGATGCCGGTGGGAGCGGAGGGGGCGGTGGTGTCGACCGTGAAGGTCTTCCACGCCGACCAGCCAAGGTTGTAGTGCGTGCCGTCGTACGGTGACGTACGGAACTTGTACGTCTTGCCGTTTGTGAGGACCCCGGCGGGGACGGTCACGGAGGCGACCTGCCCGGAGTTCACCCAGGGGGACACGATGACGTTGCCGACCTGGGTGTTGGTGGCGGAGTCGAAGATCTGGAACGTGCCGTTGACCTTGTCGCCGTTGGCGTCGACGAACGTGTCACGGAGGATCGGCGTCGTGGTGTTGACCACGTACGCGCCGCCGTAGGAGAAGAACGGAGCGCCCGCCTCCTGCTTCGTTCCCGTGCGAGGTCGGTAGTTGTACGTGACGGTCAGCTTCGGAACGTTCGAGGCGGCGTTGGCGGAGTTGACCCGCTTCCACTCCTTGATGTCGTTCTCGTCCGTGGCACGAAGACCCATGCCGGCGTGGGACCACTTGTTGTTCGCCCAGTGCTGCACCAGGTTCGTGACGTCCGCGCTGATCCACCCGTCGGCGGTGCAGGACGGGTTGCCCTTGGTCTGGGTGGAGGTGGCCATCTTGGTGACCATCGCGGGCTGGTTTGTCCACCGCGAGGACGTGGAGGCGTTGTTCGCCGTCCACACCTCCCACGGCTGGGCGGTGCAGTCGGTGTTCCCTGAGTGGAAGTTCCACAGCGACAGGGAGGCGCTGGAGACCAGCGCGTCCGCGACCGGCGCGGTGTTCCACGTGATGAAGGAACGCGCGATGCGGTAGGTGCCGTCGGCATTCTTCGTGCCAGGGTTGCCCAGGTCCAGCTCGGTGTCGGCCGACCAGTCGACCGTCTCACCTTGCTGGACGTAGGTGTCGAAGAGATTGCCCAGCGCGGACGTCGAGGGGTCGACGGTCACCGGGTACTTCGTCGCCGGGTCGGCCAGGAAGGCCGCGTCCGGGGTGAGGAGCAGGTCGACGCCGCCCTTGGTCTTGACGACCTTCATGCCGACCTTGGCCCGGCGGGTGTGCTCACCGGAGACCTTGTCGACGGTGGCGTCCCACATGACGGGGGCGGGCATGACGGCGCTCTTCTTGGACTTCCTGTCCGTGAAGAGCACGCTGCCGTCCGGCTGTTGCTCAACCTTCAGGCCCTTGGTCTTCAGCGGCAGCGTGTAGGAGAAGTCTTCTGCAGGCTTGGCCTTGACCTCGACGAACTGCTCGAAGCCGGTACGCGTGGCCTCCACGACCACATCCGCACCCGGCACCGCATCCTGATACGTGGCACGGGTTCTGTCCAGCTTTGGCACGGGCAGACCGCCGCGCCACTGCAAGGTGATTGCCTCGTCACCGCTGCCCAGGGTCACCAGATCCGTGGCAGGTGCAGACTGCGCGGCGCGTAGCGAGGCGGCCTTGGTGCCGGACTTACCCGCGAGCTTCAGCCCGCGCGGGTGTGCCTTCGACACGACAGAGCCGTCCGAGGCAGCGGCCAGCTCGACATCGACATCGCGCCAGTCGCCCGTGGTCGGGTCCTGGAAGCGGATAGGTCCGGCGGACAGCTCAGTCGTGAGCGAACCGTCCTTGTTCACCCACGTCGTCGACGACTCGGTCCGCTCCGACAACGCCTCGACACGCTTGCCCGACAGCCGTGCCGCCACACGGGCGGAGGAGATGTCGGCGGCCGACGTCGCAGCGGGCGGCTGCTGGGACTCGGCCGTCCGCGGACTGCTGGGTGCGGCGATGGCGGCTTCGGCGCCGTAGATCGTCGACACCGACATGAGCAGGGCCACTCCGACAGCGGTGGTGCGGATACCCCTGTGTTGGTCGAGTCTTGGCCGGTAGCGGAACCCGGATGAGGGCTCCGGTATCTGGCTTGTCACGTTTCTCCCTGTATGTGTTGTGGGTGATGGCGTTGGGGCCGGCGTGAGATTCCGGTCCCGCCGTACGTCCCACCAGGGGTGAGACGACGCGGTCCATCGGGCGGCCGCCAGCGCTGTCATTGGACGGCGGCATGCCGGGGCCGCCTCCCGGCCAGCGGGGCCGGGGGCTTGGCGGCAGAGTTGTTGTTACGGCTCGATCAAGCCGGTCCTGATGGCATAACGGGTGAGTTCGACACGGTCGCGGAGTCCGAGCTTCTGCAGAAGATTCGCCCGGTGGCGTTCCACCGTCTTGGCGCTGATGACCAGAAGGTCGCCGATCTCCTTCGAGGTGTGGCCCTCGGCAACCAGCTTGAGGATCTCTTCCTCGCGGTCGCTGATCGCCTTCTCCGGAAGCGTTCTGCCCTGCTCTGCCAGGTCGAGGTACTTGCGGATGACAGTGGACTCGGCACCGGGATAGAGGAACGGCTCCCCGCGCATGGCCGCACGGCACGCGTCGACCAGGTCGCGGTCCGCCACGGACTTCAGTACGTACCCGCTGGCTCCGACCCGCAGGGCCTCGAAGAAGTACTGATCGCTGTCGTACATGGTGAGGATCAGGATGCGAAGGCCCGGATGCGCTCGCGAGAGCTCACGTGCGGCTTGCAGGCCGGTCAGCCGGGGCATGGCGATGTCCAGGATTGCCAGGTCAATCGGCATCTGGCGCGCCACAGTGACAGCCTCGGCCCCGTCGCCGGCTTCGGCCACGACGCACAAGTCCGGTTCGGCGTCCAGGATCAGCCGCACGCCGCGACGAACCAGCGCGTGATCGTCGGCAAGCAGGATGCGAGTTGAAGGTGTGGTCACTGCTCGGCCCCCTCTGCCGTCGGTACCCGCAGGCGCACCGCCGTTCCACCCTCCCGTGAGGTCCCGATGGAGAACTCCGCCCCGATCATCAGCGCGCGTTCACGCATGCCACGGATGCCAGATCCTTCCGCGGCGTCTCGACGACCGTGCCCGTTGTCACGGATGACGAGGTCCACGACTCCCGGCGTCCGGTGTCTTAGCTCCAGGTCGATGCGGTCGGCATGCGAGTGACGCGCTGCGTTGGCCAGGGCCTCCTGGGCCACCCGGTAGATCGCCAGCTCCACCTCGGGCGTCATGCCCGGAAGCCCCGCGTCGAGGTCGTGCCGCACCGTGACTCCTGCCGTGGTGAAGTCGGCCGTGAGCGCCCGCAGGGCACTCGCCAGTCCCAGGTCTTCCAGCACCCCGGGGCGCAGTCGGCGGGCGATGCGCCTCAGTTCGTCCAGGCTTTCCCGGGTCGTCTCCTGCGCCCCGTGTAGACCTTTCCGCAACTCCGTGGGAGCCTGATCCGCCAGCCACTTCAACTGGAGGAGTACGGCTGTCAGGGCTTGGCCGACCTCATCGTGCAGTTCCCGGGCGAGATGCCGCCGCTCGGCCTCCTGAGCCGCCGCTACCCGGGCGCTGCTGGTGGCGCGCTCGTTCTCCAGGCGGTCGAGCATCGCGTTGAACGTGTAAACCAGCTCTGCCATTTCGTGCTGCCCCGTGGCCTTCGGCCGCGTGCCGGGGTTCAGAAGATCTGCCCTCGCCATCGCGCGGGACAGCCGCTCGAGCGGAGCCAACCCGTGCCGGAAGAGAAGACCATTGGCCACGAGCATGGCCAGCACCCCGGCGATCACCACCACGGCTTCGTCGAAGAGAACGGGGTAAGAGACCGTGACCCACGGACTCAGCAGAAGCGCAGTGGCCACAATGAGGAGGAAGGCATTCATCGCGAAGATCCGCCAGAACAACGACACCGCGGTCCTCCCCCTCAGCTCCCGTGGATCCATCCGCTCAGTCACCCCATCGTTGGCGGGTACTGCGACGGTGATCAAGAGGGAGTCTGGGCGATCATGCTCGGACCGTCCATACATGCTGACACCCATTTTCACCCGCCGGGAAGCGCGCAGGCGGCTGGGTAGATCGATCACTTCAGGGCGACCCCGACGATACGGTCACATGCCCCACGTGCCTGGAAAGCCAACCTGATGCTGACCTGCCGATTCGGCTTGACACCCTGGGTGGCGACGCGGCGTGTCACCGCCCTCCCCGCGGGAGCGGACGACGGCAAGACCCTCCAGGCCCGCCGCTATTACGACCGCTACGCCCTGTTCCGGGACACGGTCCCGGAGCTGGCGCCCGAGGGCCTGTTCGACGGGATCGCGGACTCCGGCCCGACTCCCTCCCGGGGCCCGGCGCCTGAGCGCTTGAGGGCTGCGGAGATCCCGGACCGCCTGGCGGCATGGAACGGGGAGGACGTCGACGCCCTACTCGCCCGGATGGGAAACGCACGGCTGTCGGGGCCGGGGCTGGACGCTCCGCTGCGGACGGAGGCCGGCAAGCGGGCCTACCTCCAGCGGTTCTTCGGCACGGCGGACGTCCGCTTCAAGGCCGGCCAGGTCGCCTTCGGCAGGACCACGACCTACGTGGAGTGGCACGGCACGGTCTCCGGACCGAAGGGCAAGGACATCCCGTTCGGGATCGTGGAGCGCTTCGGTCCGGGCGGTGAGTGGGAGTTGTACTTCGACACCCTTCCGCTGGTCGCCGACCGGGCGGAGATCGGCGCGCTCTTCCGGAAGCTGGCCCAGCCTTAGCTTGTTCTGTGTCTTCCGGTCTCGAACGAAGTCTCGAACTGCGTAGCTCACCTGGGCATTCGCCGGATGTACGGGCGGCCTTCGTCTGATCATGTGCTCCGACCAAGGAATGCACGTGATCACGACGAAGGCCGTGAGGTGAGTCTGCTGCCTGATGACGTCCGGAGGGCAGCGTTCGCGGAGGCGTGACTTTGCTAGAGCTCCGCCGTAGGGGGGATTGCGCCGCTGGGTGTACCTCCAGGGTCTGACGGAAAGTCGCCCTGTGGGCCGATGCTCCGTTGACTGGTGTCGGGAAGTATTCCTTGCTGCCTGCCGAGAACCGCGCCAAGGACAAGGACCGGACTGTGCAAAGCAAATGGATAGGTGCCCTTCTGGGCGGGACCGCGATCGTTATGACAGCAGCGAGCCTTCCCTCTGCGAGTGCTTCTGATGCATCTCCTCTGGACCAATATGCTCAGCAGACGCCTGCGTGGCAGCGATGCGATGACCGCGCGCCGGAGGACTTGGTGTGCGCGAAGATCAAGGTGCCGCTCGACTACGGGCGTCCTGGCGGGGAGACCATCGAGCTGGCGGTCTCCCGGATGAAGGCACGGGACCCGGGCAAGCGGCACGGTGTGCTGCTGATGAACCCTGGCGGGCCCGGCGACTCAGGCAGATTCATGCCCTTGGAGCTGCCCGATTCGGTGCGTGACCGGTTCGACCTGATCGGGTTCGATCCCCGCGGCATGTGGAGCAGCGCCCCCGTGCACTGCGGGCTGACCGAGGCGGAGGCCAAGCGCAGACACCCTTATGATCCGCAGACGTTCGCCCAGAATGTCGCATGGGCGCGCACGGTGGCAGAGAAGTGCCGGACCAAACACGGCGCCAGGCTTCCCCACATCACCACCCGCAACACTGCCCGCGACATGGATGTGATCCGCTCCGTGCTCGGAGAGAAGAAGATCTCCTACTTGGGTGTCTCCTACGGAACCTATCTCGGTGCCGTCTACACGCAGATGTTCCCGGACCGCACCGACCGGTTTATCCTCGACAGCGCGGTCGACCCGAACCGTGTCTGGCGGGAATACAATCGCCTCGAAGCACCCCACGCTGAACGCGCGTTCCGGCGGTGGAGTGAATGGACCGCACAGCGCGATGCGGCCTATCACCTCGGTGACACCCCGGCCAAGGTCCGCAAGGCTTTCTGGGACCTGGTGGCCCAGGCCGACCGCACACCCATCAAGGACGACGACGGGCAAACCTATACAGGCGCCGACATCCGCAATTTCGCCGGGTTCTCCATGGTCCGTGAGGCGGCCGAGAACATCGTCCGGTGGAAGAATGCCGCCGGCGACACAGCCCCCACCACACCCCCGCCCGCCACGGACAGCCAGGCACCGGCCGACCAGTCATCGGCCGGCTATTGGTCCATCGAGTGCGGCGATGCGGACACGTGGCCGCGTGACCCCGAGCAGTACCGCCGCGATGCGGCGCGGGACAAAGCCCGGTATCCGCTCGTGGGTGATCTGACCGCCGGTATCACGCCCTGCGCTTTCTGGACCAAGGGCAGCGAACCGCGCACCGTGGTCGACAACGACACACCTGCGCTCATCCTCCAGTACGAGTGGGACGACTCCACCCCGCTGGCCGGTGCCATGGGCCTGCGCAAGGCCATGAAAGGCGCGCGGATGGTGACAGTCGCCGGAGGCGAGGGACACGGCGTCTACGCCAACCCGCACCCGCCGTGCGTGGACCAGGCAGTCACCGCCTATCTCACCACCGGCCGACTCCCCGCCGGCGATGTGACATGCCAAGCATCGGACACCCCGCCACAACCCACGGCCGACCACAGCAACTAGCACGCCGAGCGGTCGACGACCACGCCGGCTGCTCCGCAGACCGAGAGTGGGCGCGGATTGAGCCGTTGCCGCCTGACCGGACGCCGGGCTGGGGCTGTGGTCTTGAGCCGCGTCAACTGCGATGATCAAGAGTGCCGATCGAGGCATTCTGCGTATTGTCGACTTCTTTGGAGTTTGTTGTGCGAATCGAAGTGCGTGTGAACGCCATCGCCCACGACGGGCTTCCGTTCCCCGCTTCGGCTTTCTGCGCCACGTGGTGTGGCCGGGGTGGGCATGCCAAGGAATCGACTGGAATTGCAACGCCTGTTTCGTAACCTCACGTCTTCCGGTTCGCCCGCGGGTCCCCAGGCGGCGCTGTACGCGCTGTGCGTCAGCTTCTTCATGATCTGTCTGGACGCCACGGTCGTGAACGTGGCTGTCCCCGACATCCGCGCATCCCTGGGCGCGTCCCTCGACGAGGCCGTCTGGGTCAACAGCGCCTACGCCCTGTGCTACGCCGTCCCTCTCATCCTCGCGGGCCGCCTCGGCGACCGCTACGGCCCCAAGCGGATCTTCCTCACCGGCCTGGCCGGCTTCACCGCGGCCTCGCTGGCCTGCGCGCTCGCCCCGAGCGCTTCGGTACTGATCGCCGCCCGAGCGATCCAGGGTCTGGCAGCCGCGCTGATTGCACCCCAGACGATGTCGCTGATCGTCCACCTCTTCCCCGCCGGGCGCCGCGGCAGGGCCCTGGGCATATGGGGAGCCGTCGGCGGCGCGGCCATGGCCGCCGGCCCCGTGATCGGCGGTCTCCTGATCACCTGGACCGGATGGCGCGGCATCTTCCTGGTCAACATCCCCGTCGGAATCGCAGGCTGGATCGCCGCAGCCCGGCTGCTGCCCGACTGGCGGCCCGCCAAGGAACACCGCCTCGACCTGTGGGGCATCGCGCTCAGCGCCCTCGGCCTGACCGCACTGATCTTCGGCGTACAGAGCGGCGAAGCCTACGACTGGGGCACGGTTGCCGGCCCCGTCACGATCCCCACGATCCTCACCTTCAGCGTCCTGTGTCTGGGAGTGTTCGTGTGGTGGCAGCACCGCAACCCCCGCGAGCCGCTGCTGCCGCTCCGGCTCTTCCACAACCGGAACTTCTCCGCCGCCGCCACCGCCGGCGGTGCCATGGGAGCCGCCATGGGCGGCCTGTTCCTGCCCCTGATGATCTACATGCAGAGCGACCTCGGCTACACCCCCCTGGCCGCAGGAGCTGCCACGGTCCCCCTGTTCGCCCTGTCCTCGCTGTGCGCGCGCCTGGCAGGCAAGTGGTCCGACACCACCAGCCCCCGGACGCTCGCAGCCCTGGGCTTCGCCCTGCTGATCGTGGGTATCGGCTCTCTCGCCTTGCTGCTGTACCCGGGCATCAGCCTCTGGGCGCTGATGCCGTCGCTCCTCGTGGCCGGTATCGGGATCGGCCTGGTATCGGCCCCGCTCGCCGGGATCGCCACCCGGACCCTGGAGCCTTCCCTGGTCGGCGCGGCATCAGGGGTCTTCAACACCACCCGCCAGCTCGGCGGAGCCCTCGGCAGCGCCGCCACCGGAGTCCTCCTCCAAGCCCACCTCGGACACACCCCCACCACCGCCACCCAGGCCGCCCTGGCCTTCCCCACAGCCATGCTCCTGATCGGCCTCGCATGCTGCACCGTCGTCCGCCCGGCTCCTCCTACGCAGACTGGCTGAGCGCACCGGACAACCAGGCGGTTTCGGTTCGTATGTGCGAAGAAGCGCGCAGAACGCTTGTTACGGATTCAACTGCTCCGGATGGTGGAGGGGGTGGGTGTGTGCGCCGGGTGGTGCGCCGGGGCGTGGTGATTGCGGGGGCCATCCCGGGGCCGGGTGGGTGTACCGGTCACTGGATGGCAGGGTCACGTACAGGCAGGTTGGGTGCAGTGTGCAGGCGAGGGTGACGGAAATGTCCGTGTCCGGCAACGACCCTGGTGGGGCACTACAGCCGGTGCCTGCCGGGGTCGAGAGTTTGCCTCCTCGGCCCCACCCAGAGGGGTCGGGCACCCGGACCGCTGCACACCTTGTATCGGCGGGTGGAGACCTGTTCTTGAGGGAGCATCACATGATTGCTGCATCGTCCATCCGCCGTATCGCTGCCACTGTGCTCGCGGCTGGCGCCGTTGTCGGCGCGGTCGCTGTGCCGGCTTCCGCCGACGGCGGCCGGCATCACCAGAGGCCGCAGGTTGAGATCAGCCGTGTCCAGGCTGACAGTCCCGGGCGTGACGACCGTTCGATCCGGTCCGTGAACGGGGAGTGGGTGGAGATCACCAACACCACCCGCCACGCGGTCAATCTGAAGGGGTGGACGCTGCGGGACGAGGACGGCAACCGCTACCGGTTCAAGGACGTGCGCCTGGGCGGCCGTGACACCATCCGCATCCACACCGGCCACGGCCGCGACACCCGCACCGACCTCTTCCAGGACCGCAACGACCACGTCTGGGACAACCGCTCCGACACCGCGACCCTGCGCAATGACCGCGGCCGGGTCGTTGACACCGAGTCCTGGGGCCGCCGCCACCGCTGAACGGGGTGACCGGGCCGGCCGCCGCCGTTGAGCGGTAGCAGGGGCTGGTTGTGGGGGAGGGTGTGCCGGGTGGCTGGGAAGGCTGCCCGGCACATACCTGTGCCTGTGACCGGGTAGGCTCGGCCGGCTTTGTTCACGGGTTGTGCTCGTCTCGAGTCGAGCCGCGCGGGCCGGGGGCCTGTGGTCCGCCGGTGCCGGGGCGGCACGGGTGTCGGCGGGCCGGCACGGGGTGGGGTGGACGGTGATGCATCCTTCGGGCGGCGAGGAGCAGCAGGGGCAGGGACCAGCGGCGCATGGCTGTCACGGTGCCGTGCCCGGGCCCGAGACCGCCTCTGACGGCCCCACCGCACCCCGGATGGACGACACCTGGCCGGTATCGGGGTGTGGAAGTGGCGTTTCTTCGGTGAACGGGCTCGCCCTGTGGGGTGAGTTGGCCGGAGTGGGTCTCGGCCGGGGGCCGGGAGGCCGGTAGAACCTGCTTCATGATCAATGGCTGTGATGAGTCGCGATAGATGCCACCGGATCCAAGAGCCTGACACCAACGGCCGGTGATCACTGCTTTGGGTGGACCGAGCGTCAGTGAGTCGCTTCGGTCGGCTGGTTGACTCCGAGGTGTGGGCCCGAATGCGGTAGACCGTCCGGCTGGATCGCTGGCATTGTCAGGGATTGTGACGAAGCATGGTTTCCTGGCGTTGGCGCCGCAGTACACCTCGACATCCGAGTTGCTCTCGGCGTCGGCGCGGCGGCGGGGATTGGACG